>CAYHHL010000001.1:0-6648 GCA_964356325.1 uncultured Enterobacteriaceae bacterium
GGTCACGGTGGCGGCGTGTTGCAGACGGTACAGCAGCCGATCGATGGGGAAGTAGCGGCCCGGGCAGACCGTGAAGGTGCCGTCGACGCGGGTATTGGTGGAGATGCGCTCGACCGGGATGGCGTAGACCTGCATCAGCCGCCGCACCAGCGTTTCGACCGCGAGCAGTTGGGCCGGCGAGGGCGCGCGCGCGTGCAGGTTGCCTTGCAGCGACACGGTGATGGCGTTGGGCGCGCGTTCGGGATGCACCACGTGGATCGACTGGGCGCGGTACCGCCAGCGCGCGAGTTGGATGGCGCCATCGGGTGCCGAGCGGCCGTTGCCGATCAGGAAGTGGTACTGGATGCCCAGGGGATCGCAGAACCGGCGGGCGTGGCCGCGGCTGATGCCGGCGAGCGAATCGGTCTCGGCGGCGGTGTGGTGGAGGACGATGTAGCGCCAGTCGGCGTCGCGCGGATCGCGGTCGACGGCGGAGACCAGGCTGGCGTTGTCGGTGGCGACGAGCTTGGGGCGGCGGTGCGCGGTGGGCGCGGCGGACGCGGCGGGGGCGAGACCGAGGCCGAGGCCGAGGCTGCAGAGGAGCAGGGCGGCGGGGGCGAGGCTGGGGAAGGGACGGGCCATGGGGTGTTGGACGCGTGGGGGTGGCGTTCGATCTTCGGTGGCTGGCGATGGCGGCATCTTTTTTGGCCGGCGTGGGTGTTTGGGGCTGGGTGGGCGCCGGGAAGGGCGTGATCTGGGAGGTTATGCGCGTGCGAGGCTTTGGCAAGGGGGTGCGAAGGCTTGGAATGAGGATGCGAAGGCTTGGAATGAGGTGGCGGGGTGGTGGATGGAGGTGGTGAGGTGTTGGAATGAGGGCGCGAGGTGTTGGAACGAGGGCGCGAGGCGTTCGAATGCGCGAACGAGCCCAAAGCAGCATCTCACCGACCCCGAATTCAGAACCTTGCCCTTGCCGAGAAGCCGGACTTGACCACCGGTCAGACGCCGCGCCATCATGGCAACGGTGGCCTCGCCGGCTGACGCCGCGGCCAGTGGTGATCGTCAAACGACGCCAGTCTTCCTTCACTGAGCGAGCGCAGACGCCCATCCACCGGACGATCCTCATGGCAATGCCAACCTACATCGCGATGATCGAACCGCTGCTGCGATACCTGGCTGCCAACCCAGGCGGCGTCGCAACGCCAGCAGCGCAAGGCTTCATCGCTCAGCACTTCAAGCTCACGGAGGACGAGCAAAGCGCCCTCCTCCCGAACAGCAATCAGCCGGTCTTCAAGAACCGCCTCGGTTGGGCCCATGACCGCCTCAAACGAGCGACGTGTTCCACGAGCGTCAAGAGAGGCTTCTGGCGAGCCACGCAAAGGGCATCGATTTCGCGAAGGCCAACCCCGTGCTCTCCGCCGCGGCACTCGAAGAAATCTGGAAGGTGTCTGGATCAACATCGATAAGCGCGATCTTGGCCAACCCTGACGCCTCACTGGACCCCGCGCCAACCACACCGCCAACCACGACACCGCAGGAGTCGATCTATCTCGCGGCCGCAGAGATTCGCCGTGGTGTCGAGCAAGATCTGCTCACGAAAGCCCAGGCGCTCAACCCGACGACCTTCGAGCGGCTCGTCCTCAAGCTCCTGCATGCCATGGGGTACGGGGCTCGCGCGGCAGACTTGAAGCACACCGGCGGGGCAGGCGACGGTGGCATCGACGGCATCATCTCGCTCGATCACCTTGGTCTTGAACGCGTCTACGTCCAGGCGAAGCGCTGGCAGACCGAGAATCACGTCAGCGGGCGAGAGTTGCGCGAGTTCATGGGGGCATTGCAGGAGAACCATGCCAACAAGGGCGTCTTCATGACGACCAGCAGTTTCAATGCGGCTGCGCGAGAAGCCGCCAGCCGTGCTCCGAGCCGCATCATCTTGCTCGACGGTCCGAAGATTGCCGCCCTGATGGTGGAGCACAATGTCGGTGTCTCGCAGGAGACGGTGCTGTTGCCGAAGCTGGACGAAGAGTGGTTCGAGGCAGTCTAGAGCGCAGCTACCTGCCGGACTTCATCGCCTACAGCAAGGACGGGCAAGGCGACACGGACTTGCTCAACCTGCGCGTGGTTAAGAATGCAGCGGCAAGCCGAAGGCAGACAAAGCCGTGAAGGTGGCGCAGACTCGGGACTTCTGGTGCCCACGCCTGAACGGCAGGGCGGCTTCGGGCTCTAGGCGATCGTGGAAGTGACGGACCCTTGGAATGCGAAGGCGGCGATTCGCAATTTCTTGGCGGGTCGGGCGAAGTTGGCGGTGACGGTGGTTGCCGAGCCCTTGGTGCTGGCGTAGAGGCGTGGAGGCAAAGTGGCGAAGGACGCGAAAGATCCGACGGACTTCAAGCCGGTTGAATACTGGTTGGGGTGTTGCGAACGCCTGGAAGAGGCCGAGCGCCACATGGCTGCGGGAAAGCCCGGCGCAGCGCTGGCGCTTGCCGGAGTCGCTGCAGAATGCGCCATTCGATCCTTGTATCCGGAGCGGGCCGCGTTCGACGCCAGACACGACCTGCCAGCGTTGCTCTCCGGAATGGCAGACCGACCCCCCGCGCGAATCATGGGCGCCGCCCTGACGCTGCGTACGATTTGGCGCAACAACTACAGATATATGGGCGCGGACCAGCAGGACAGGGTTATCCAGGCGACGCGACGCTACCCGAGATTGGACAAGCGGGATCGCCTTCGCGTTGCAGCAGAGGACGCGTTGGCCGCCGCGCGCATCATCATTCAACGGGCGAGGACAGCATGGCAGGCAAGAAATCCCACGTGACAGGAATTCAACAGTTCTCGGCGCAACTCAAGGGAATCCTCGAAGCGGGCATCCCGGGGGCGCGCGCCGACGTGAGCGAACCGAACGCGACCGGCAAGGTGAACGCCTTGCTCGTCAGCGACGAATTCCAGGGCGTGACCGACCAGGCGCGCCAGGAACTCGTCTGGAACCTTCTTCGCCGGCAACTCGGGCAGCCGGAGTTGATGCAAGTCAGCTTCGTGCTGACGTCGACCCCGGAAGAGGACGAGGCTTTGCAGGCATGGCCGCCGAATGCGGACTGAATCGAATAGAGGCCACACCAGTCTGGTCGAACGGACGCTGGACGGCGCGATCGCGGTGACTGGCGCCATCCCCGGTGGGAGGTTGCCAGCCGCAGTGCTCGCGATCCTGGGCAAGGGCGGGCACGTCGTCGATGCGTGGCGCAAGTCGGCCGCAGCTCAGCGTGAAGAGCGGCAGTTCGAGGAGGTCATCTGGCAGGCCGCGTTGGCGCTGGCGGATGGCGATGCGGCCGTCGCGGAAGCCAATGTCGCCGCTCATGCGGATGACCCGGCGTTCCGGGCGCGTCTGCATGCGACGGTCAACAAGATGCGAGAATCCCTGGTGTCAGACAATGCGCTGGCACCGCTTGGCATTCTTGTCGCCGAGTACACGACCAAGGCGCCAGATCCTGAGTTTCGAAGATGGGCGGCGTTGTTGTGCGATGCAGACTGTGGAACGCTACAAGGTTTCAAAGGCTTGACGCACGCCCTGCTTACAGCGCCCGGTGGGGCGATCACGCATTTCAATTTTCAGCATGTTCCGGGGAAGGGTTGGTTCGCTGTGCCAGAGGCGTTTGGCAACGGGCGCTACATGGGCCAAATGCCTGGGGCTCGCTTGCCTTTGGCAAATTGGCAATTGGCGGCCGACGCTCTTGCGGAACACGATTTGCTGGATGATCTTCGCTACGCCACGACCCCAGGAAAGTCCGAGAAGGCTCCCCAATTCCGTAGGATCCCACTTGCGCGTCTGCAACTTCTTGCTCGACTTTTTGGATTGCAAGATTGCGAACCGCGCCCGTAACAGCGTCGATCTTCAGGAAGCCGCGCATACAGCAATTGACGATGCGCTCAGAGGCGATAGATGGCAAACCTAGGCTATATCGGCAACACGGATCAGAAGTGGTTCGAGTTCTTGCGCGCGAACTCGCCGCTGGAAGAAGTGAACTTCTGGCAACCAGGGACACCTCAGACCTTCAGGGTCGTTGCACCAGGGGCACCGTTCTTCTTCCGGCTCAAGGGCGGGAGGCGTGCCATTGGCGGCATGGGCTTCTTCTCCCGCTGGGTGAAGGTGCCGATGGGCATCGCGTGGGATACGTTCGGTATCGCCAATGGCGCAGCGTCGCTCGCGGCTTGGCGCCAATCGTTTTCAGCCTATAGAGAGCGGTCGGCCGCTGCAGGAACGGACGAAGTCGGATGCATCATACTGTTCCGGCCCGTTTTCTTCCCAGAGGACCAGTGGATACCCGAGCCGATTGGATGGCAGGGCCACCAACCCAAGGGTGTGTCTGTCGATATCGACACCGGCGAAGGCAAACGAATTTTCGACGCCTGCATGGAGCGGCTGCTGCTGTCCCAGGGGCAATCTGAGACGCAGTTCACCGGCACGACGCCGGTCGGAGAACGCTTCGGTACACCGTACTTGACAAAGCCGCGGCTCGGCCAGGGCGCATTTCGCCTCGGAGTCACGGATGCCTACGATCGAGCGTGTGCAGTCACTGGCGAACACTCATTGCCGGTTCTGGATGCAGCGCACATCAGGCCGTATGCCGACGATGGGGAGCATTCCGTGTCGAACGGCCTGCTGCTCCGCACGGACATTCACCGCCTTTTCGACCTGGGCTATGTCTCGGTCACGCCAGACATGAAGTTCCAGGTGAGCCGTCGGCTGCGAGACGACTTCGCGAACGGGAAGACCTACTATGACATGCGCGACCGAGTCTTGCGCGAAACCAAATCGAAGACCGACCGGCCCAACAAGGTGATGTTGGAGTGGCACTATGACTCGAAGTTCCTTGGGTTGTAGCATGCGTTCGAGCGGCCCAAGGGCGGGAAGATCGCGGTCAAGGTGATCAACCACTATGGGGATGAGGTTTTGAAGGTGGTCGGGGTGTAGTCGGACGGCGCGCGCGCGAGGTGGGGCAAGCATGGCAATTGGCGACGACGATCCGAACGACCCCAGGATCTGCCGGACTTCATCGCCTGCGTCGAGGGTGGCTAATGCGAGGCGGACTTGCTCAACCTGCTGGAGAAATCCAGCGGCAAGCCGAAGGCAGACAAAGCCGTGAAGGTGGCGCAGACTCGGGACTTCTGGTGCCCACGCCTGAACGGCAGGGCGGCTTCGGGCGCAAGGCGATCGTGGAAGTGACGACGGTGTTGACGTAGTCGGCGCAACGGGGCGGCCGAGGTGGGTGCGGTGGAACTCAAGGAACACGTAGAGTTGGTCTTGCGGCAAGGGTTCGCTAATGCGGTCGACGTTGACGTCCAGACGGGGGGGCGTACGGTCGCGTCGACGCGCTGGTGGTCAGCAGCAGTTTCGCCGGCGTCGACGACCACGATCGGCAGAAGCGCGTGTGGGCTGTGCTCAAGCAGGAGTTGCCGCGAGAAGAACTGGTGCAGGTGAGCTTTGTTCTGGCATCGACGCCGGAAGAGGAAGAGGCACTGCGGCAGTTTCCTACCGACGCGGACTGACGACGCGGGACAGTTACGGACGAACAGAACAAGCTCGCGACCGATCAAGCAGCCCTGACTCTGCGCTGACCGACCCGAACCCCATGGCCATCGGGAACATCCACGACGTCGTCGCCGACTTCGGCAGGGCAAAGGAGAAGAAGGACGCCCAGGCCCAGCCGTTGCTCAAAACACTTGCCAACCGCCAAGCTCTTGGCATCATCGCTCCCACACCCGGCCACCCGGCCGAAACCAAGGAGCCGTCCATGAGCAAAGCCGACGCCACCCCAAGCCTCCAACCGATCCCCGAGCCGCGCAGTTGGTACGACAAGAAAGTCCAGCACACCGTCGGTATGTTCAACGCCATGATCCACCACGACCTGCTGCACCTGTTCCCGCCCAATCTGACCGCGGCGGCCGTGCGCAAGGAACTGATGGCTGCGGTGGCAGGCGATCAAGCAAGGGGCAAAGCGCGGGGCACGTATCACATCTCGGTGGAGGACCGGCGTGCCATCGAAGCGGAGGCGGCTCCCGTGTTCACGCGCGTCACCTCCCTCATAGAAGGTGGCATGCCCATCGGCACGGCGGGGCGGGCGAACTACTTCCCCGTCGACAACGCCAATCCGACCGAAGGCGACCTGCTCGTCAGCTACGGCATCGGCACGGCCAAGCACGGTTGGCCGCGGTTGCCGAACGGTTGGACGGCTGAGTACCTGCAAGGCCTCGGCACCCGGCTGAACCAGGCCCAGGACCAGACCGATAGCTCGGCGGCCGGACGCAGCGGCCAGACCAAGGCGTCGCAGAACCTCGGTCGCGACCTGGCGAAGACGCGCACGCGGTTGCGGCAGTTGCTGGTCGGCTGGTTTGGCACGACGAGCGCGGAGTTGCTGGCGTTCGGCCTGCAGCCGCGCAAGCCGGGCCCGGGGCGGCGGGCGAAGGCCAAGAGTGCCGCGCCGATGGTAGTGGAATCGCCACCGACGTAGCTGTTCAACTCGACACGGATCCCGGCCTGGATGAAGATGCGCACGCCTGGAGATCTTGCGAACGAAACTTGCACAAGCTCGCAGTCCCGTAGGGACATCTTGATTTGTAGCGGGTGGACTTCAGTCCCCCGCGGCGAGACTGCACCCCGCGGCGACTGCACCCCGCGGC
>CAYHHL010000001.1:6748-13182 GCA_964356325.1 uncultured Enterobacteriaceae bacterium
TGGACTTCAGTCCCCCGCGGCGAGACTGCACCCCGCGGCGACTGCACCCCGCGGCAACCGCACCCCGCGGCGACTGCACCCACGATGGCCAACCACAACCACGCACCCCACAGCCGTTTGCCACAACCCCGCAACCAGCGTAGCGTCGCCACCTCCACGCGAGGTCGCAGATGCTCGAACTCATGATCCACCACCCACGCCTGACCTTCGCGGCCTTGTTCGCGTTCTTCTACCTGTTCTCCTGCCTCAAGATCATCAACGAATACGAGCGCGCCGTCGTGTTCCGCCTGGGCAAGCTGCTGCCGTCGCCCAAGGGCCCGGGGCTCATCTTCGTGTTCCGACCGTTCGACCGCGCCGACGTGGTGTCCATGCGCATCTCGGTGCTGGACGTGCCCAGCCAGGACATCATCACCCGCGACAACGTCAGCTTGAAGGTCTCCGCGGTGGTGTATTCCAAGGTCATCGACGCCCGTCAGGCCGTGATCGGCGTCGAGAATTTCCGCATGGCGACCAGTCAGGTGGCGCAAACCACCCTGCGCTCGGTGCTGGGCGAAGTGACGCTGGACGAACTCCTGGCCGACCGCGAAAAGCTGAGCGTGCGCCTGCGCCAGATCATCGACTTCGCGACCGAACCGTGGGGCGTGGAAGTGTCCTCGGTCGAGGTCAAGAGCGTCGACCTGCCCGAGCAGATCCAGCGCGCGATGGGGCGTCAGGCCGAGGCCGAGCGCGAAAAGCGGGCCAAGATCATCGCCGCCGAGGGCGAAATGCTGGCGTCCAAGCAGTTGCTGGAAGCGGCCAACGTCCTGTCGGTCAATCCCACCGCCATTCAGATGCGCTACCTGCAAACGCTGGCTGAGATCTCGGTCGAGAAGAACTCGACAATCCTGTTCCCTTTGCCGATCGAGCTGATGCGCGCCTTCGAACGTCACGCCGAGCGCCCGTGATCCTTGAGCATTCGCCTGGAGACCTTGCCCGTGAACCTGCCCCTGCCTCGCTTCGCCTCGCACCCGCTGATGTTCGTCCTCCTGGCCGTGTTGCACGTCTACCTCGGCGCTGGCCACGTCCTGCAATGGCTGGAACCGACGTGGACGTGGACTGACATCTGGAAAGGCTTCGGCGCCTTGGCGGGCACGTACTACTTCCTGGCCTTGGCGAGTCAACGTCGCACCGAGCGGGCCTCGTGAGGGCTTCGGTCGCTACTTGCCGAACACGACGTTGTCGATCAGCACTGCCGTGTCGTACACGCTGTCGCCCACGTCCGTGACCGAAAACGTCAATTCCAAGTCGCTTTGCCCGGCGAACTGGCTCACGTCCAGGTTGGTCGCTTTGAGCCAGCCAGTGCTGAACGCGCCATCGGGATCGCCGTCTTGCGGAATGGAAGCCTGCGCCAGCGTCACCGAGCCGCACAAGGCATCGATGTTGCGCGAGAAGATGGCCTCGGGCGCCGCCGCCGTACCCAACTTGACCACGAAACCGTCCTGGAACTTCGAGTTGCAGTAGGTCTTGAACTCCGCCGAGAGGAAGTGCCAGTCGAACGACAGGGTCTTGACGTCGGCAGGCATGCAGAAGCTTTGCGTGAACGAACCGCTGGCGCTGGTGAAGCCAAGGCCGGTCGAAGCGAGCAGCATCTTGCCGCCTTCCTGGGGCACGTAGCTGCCGAAGCCGCTGACGATGCGGGCGTCTCCAGTGGCTGTCCAGCCGAGCGTGCCGTCCTCGAAGCCACCGTTGCGGAAGTCGGCGCCGCGCAACGATAGCTTGCTGTCGGCGGGCACGAGGCGAAACTCCGTGCCGGCGTGGAAGGGATCGGCGGCCGAGTGGAAGCATTTCGCCATCGTCGCCTTGACGTCGGGTTCCAGGCCTTCACCCTTCAGCAGGCAGTTCAGCAAGCCGCGCCATTTGTCGCGCGCGAACGGGGCGTTGACCGTGCCGGTAAAACCGGTGACCGCCGCTGAGCCGCGCCCCAACAGTGCCTTGGGCAAATCGCCGTTCTTCAAGCCGCGACAACAGCCCAGGTGTACCAGGTTGTGCTTCATGGGTTTGGCGGTGGTGCGAAAGAAGCGCGCGGTGACGGCCAGGCCCTTGCGCGTCAGGGCCACCGAGCCAGTGAGCATCGCCAGTTGCACGTCGGGGCGGATGAGCGTGGCCTTGTCGCCGCCGCTGGTCAGGAAGATCACGTCACGCTGGTTGGGCTTGTCCGTGCGCAGGCCGAGCAGCTTGACCTTGATGACCACGCTGCCGTCGGTGACGTCGGTGATCACCTTGACCAGCTTGCGCTCCTCGAACGAACTGCCGTGCGTCGACAGGGACACCACGCCGTAATTGCCGATGTCGCGCATCACGTCGAAGGTCACGCCGGCGTCGGCAAAGGCCGTCGCCTTGTTCTTGGGGCAGGTCGCGGCGTCGAACAGGGCCTGCAAGCCAGTGTTGCCGTCACGGCCCTGCAAAGACGCGAGGAACGGCGAGAGCAGCAGCACCTCATGGTTGCCGACGTGATCTTCGCTGTCCGATCCGCCACCTGCGCCGCCGTCTGGCCCGGCCAGCGTATCCGGCTCCGGAAAGCCGAGCGTGCCCAGAACGCCATGCTTCCACACCACCAGCACGCCGGTGGTATTGCCGGGCTCGTGGTCGACGACCAGGACGTCCGGATCTTGCTCCAGTTCGGCTTCGACCGCGGCAATCGCCTCCTCGCGCGACTTTCCCGCGGCCAGGGCCTGATCGAACGCGCTGGACGCCGACTCGTGGCGAGCCTGCATCGCGACGATTTGCGGTTCGGTCAGCGGAGTGACGGCCGACACGGTGGCGACGGGCGAGGGCTCGGGCGTGCCATCGGGCGCATTGGCCACGGCGCGCAACTGCAAGAGGCCCGGCGTGGCCTCCGAAATCGCCACCTGGGCGTTGTACACGTGGTCGCCCTGGACGTCGTCGCCGTGCTTCAGGTCGCCGTCGTCGTACAGCGGGCCCAGGTCTTGCGTGCTGCCGTCCGCCATCACGCGCACGACCTTGACGCTGCCGGGCTGGATCTGGGCTTGCGGCGCGAGTGCTACCTGCACGTGCAACGACGCCGAGGTATTGATGAACACCCCGACCGGTTCGACCGTCGGCACCTCCAGCCACTGCACGCTGACGTTGCGCTGCACGACCAGCGTCTCTGTCGCGTCTGCGTCTGGACCTGTCGCGTGCAGAGTCACCGTGGTCTGTCCGGGCGCGACCGGCACGGTGGCCGACCAGGAACCAGTGCCTTGCGCCGTGCCGCTTTCGCCGTGATCGGTGGACCAGGTGACCTTGTCGATGGGTCCGAACGTGACGCCGCTCAAGTCGACGTGGTCCGCCAGCGTGGTGAAGGCCTCCTGGCCGGTCGGGCCGGTGATGACGACGGTGGCCGCGACCCCGGCCGTAGCGCCCGCGCCGCCCGCGTCGGCTTTGCTGCCCGCGTCTGCTGCGTCAGGGTGGCCTGAACTCGCGGTGCTGCTCGAGCAGGCCGCCAACAACACCGTGAGAATCCAGCAGTATCTCGCCTGCATGACCATGGCTGACCTCCGGCGCAAACGTTCAGCATCCAGCCTGCCGGTTGCCGGTGGCGCACAGCCAGCGGGGCGCGCAACGCACGGAATTCAGGCCGGCGCGACGGCGCGGCTACCGATTGGCCTCGGTTGGGGTCCGCGGCAATAGCGCGGAATCAACGAACCTGTAGGGGCGGGCTTCCAGCCCGCCCTCCGGCAGCCTTGGAGGTCGCCAACCGGTCGGTTTTTGAAGAGGGCGGGCTGGAAGCCCACCCCTACATGCGCCAGGAATGCAGAACCGCACCCAGTCGAGTAGCGCAAGCTTGTGCAAGCGGTCCATCTGGCCCAGGATCCGCGTCCTGCAAGCCACCTGCGGCGGCCAAGCCACGCAAACCGACGCAATATCAAAGTCTAGGAGACGCCGATGGGCCCCACGTCGCCCGCCCAGCCCATGCCCGCCACCCTGGTCGAGCCCGTGGCTGCCCAGCCGCCGCTGCCGGTCGATCTGATCCGCGCGGTCGCGGTCTTCCTGGTCCTGCTGCTGCACGCCGCCGCCGAGCCGGTCATCGCGCAACTGCCGCCGACCGAAGCCTGGCGCTGGTGGGCGGCCCACGGCTACGACTCGCTGGCCAGGCCGTGCGTGCCGATGTTCGTGATGCTCAGCGGGGCTTTGCTTCTAGCTCCCGGCAAGCACGAGGACCTGCCCAGCTTCTTCCGCAAACGCCTGGGTCGCATCGGCTTGCCGTTCCTGTTCTGGGCCGCGGTGCACTTCGCCTGGCGCCTGTGGGTCCAGCACGAACCGCTGACCCTGATTGGCGTCGCGCGCAATCTGGTGGAAGGCAGCCCGTACTTCCACTTCTGGTTCATCTACATGCTGCTGGGCCTGTACCTCGTCACGCCCGGCCTGCGCGCGCTCCTGGCCGCGGCGTCGACCGCCACACTGCGGTATCTCCTCGCTTTGTGGTTCATCGCCACGGCGGGCGTCCCGTTGCTCGCGCGCTGGACAGGCGTCAATCTGGGCAGCAGCGGCATGCTGACGTTGACCGGCTTCGTGGGCTACTTCGTCCTGGGCGCCTACCTGCGCAACCACCTGCCGCGACTCCGGACCGCGGCGTTGCTGTGGTTGCTCGGCCTGGGTTGGACGGTACTGGCGACGTGGCGGGCGACGGTCGCGGCCAACGGGCACCTGGACACCTTCTACTACGAGTACTTGAGCGCCAACGTGATCCTCGCCGCCATAGGTGCGTACTCGCTGCTGGCGGCGGTGCCCGTGCAAAGCCTGGCGCTGCGTTGGCCACGGGCGACGCGCACGGTCGACGTCATCGGCGCGGACAGCTTTGCCATCTATTTCGTGCACGTCCTGGTGCTGAAGTCGTTCCAGGCCGGCTACTTCGGCTTCGAACTCAACACCGTCGCGGTCAATCCGGTGCTGGGCATCCCGTTGTTGGCGCTGGCCGGCATGCTGGTGAGTTTCGCCCTGGTGCGCGTGCTGCGCCTGCTGCCTGGTTCCCGCCGCTGGGTCGGTTGACCCACGCAAGACCTAGCCGAGCACCGCCTTCTTGAGATCCTTGTCCGCCGGCGCGTGGCCGAACCAGATTCGCCAGATCGCCTTCATGAACGGCAGCCCTGGCACGGTCGCCTTGTCCGCGCCGCCGATCCGCAGCGTCGTGCCCTTGCCAGGCAGGTAGACGAACTGGATGTCCAGACCTTTGGCGATGTTGGCCGGGAACCCCTTCTTGAGCCGGTCCAGATCTGCGGCCAGCGTCGCGCGTTCCGCTTCCGGGGTGTTCTTTTCGATGCCGTCGTCGATCGCATCGCGCATCTTCTCGGCGCCGATGCCGCGGGCCATGTGCAGCCACAGCATCTTCGGCTCGTCGCTGTCCACCAGCCAGGTTGCGGATTTCTTGACAGTCTTTTGGTACGCGCCCATGCCGTAGACGTCGACCATCCACTTGCTGCGCACGCCCGCGCCGACCAGCGACACGGGCTGGCCGCCAGCTTGGGATTGCTCCGGGAAATCGAAGCCAGCGGCCTCACGGGCCTGCACCGGTTCGGTCAATGCCAAGGGAGCCAGCGACAGGGACAGCAGGAAAAGCAGGACGCGCATGGACGACTCCGAGACGGACGATGTGGTGGAAACAGCTGCCCGGTCAGGCGGCTGCACGCAGCCTAGCAGCGAACCGCAAACGGACCAAGGGCTGGTGCAAAGGTGCCAGCCGCCCTACAGTGCTCGGCGCGGTCCCGTCCGGGCTGCCAGGAGACCGCGGTGTCGACTTCGATTCGGTGGCTGATGTGCCTTTCCCTCACCGCGGCAGGGATTGCCTGTTCGAGCGAGCCCGCCGCCTCGCCTGCCCTGACGGCGAATGACGCGCAAACCGCGGGTGGTGACAGCGCGTTGGCGGATGGCGCAGCGGGCGACGTGGGCCAAGCTGTCGATACTGCAGCGCAAGATGCCGCCGCCGATGCTCTGGGCGACACAGCCGCCGATAGGCAAACGCCAGACGCCGCCGCGACTGACGCGGACGCTGGAGCCGGCGGAACCATCGCCATCTACCTCAACGGTGACCACGCGCCCAAGACCTTCGCAGACGGCCTGGCGGGGCAGACCGCGACAGACTTCCAGGTCGCCCTCTCGCGCTACTCCGCCCTGAAGGCGCTTGATGACCCAGCGCCACAAGTCTGCTTCGACCATGGCGCCAAGCCGGTGATTGCCGACCTGAAAGGCGACACGCTGATGGGCACCTGCGCGACCGCGACGATGGCGTCGGGCCTCTACACCCACGGTCGCGTCAAGATCGACTGGTCGCGCTACAGCGTGAAGGGCAACTTGCACTACAACGGCATCACGCTGCCGGGCACGTTCACTTTTCTGCGCGCTTGGTCCGACACGACTGTCGACGGCAAGGCGTTCAAAGCCGGCACAGGAACCTTGCG
>CAYHHL010000001.1:13282-17360 GCA_964356325.1 uncultured Enterobacteriaceae bacterium
CTTTCACCAAGGGTATCTGGGACGTGACGCCGCCGCCGGGGACCACGGAGAAGGTGGTATTCGCGGGGACGACGAACTATCACGTCACGAGTTCAGTGGATTGATCTCGGCAACTTCGGTGTGTGGTTACGGCTTGGCCAACAGCGCGTTGACGGCCATCAGCAACTGCTTGGCATCCTTGATGTCCGGCGCGCTCGCGTCCACGGCCAGCCAATCGGGCACCGAGACCAGCGCCACGTGGCTGTCGATCCGCGCCACCGCCGCATCCAGCACCGCCGCCGCCTGCTCGGGCTGACCCGCCTCGGCCAGCTTGCACGCGCCGATGAGGTCCAGGCCGGTGTGCAGCAGCAGCCACGACCGGCGCATGATCGGACTCGTGAAGTACTGCAGCCCCGCGTCCGGCACGTCGACCAGATCCGGCACCTGCACCGGCACCGTGAACTGCTCGGGCGTTTGCGCCTTGGCCAGCTTGTAGCCGTACGTCACCGTGGCGATCTGCAAGTCCTTGGCAAGGCTCAGGTCCGTGCCTTCCGGCGCCTGCAACCGAACCATCACCATGCCATTGCGCTTGCTCGCGTACAGCGTCGGCATCGCGATGGTCTCGCCCGGCGTGACCGGCGGCGGATCGCCCGGCTTGGTCGGGTCGCCCGGCGCCGGGGTGTCCTTCTTGGCGCCAGTCACCTGCACCTCGCCATCCTTCTCCACCCAGTCGAAACCATAGATTTCCGCGACCTTCCAGCCCGTCGCCAGCTTCAACGCCAGCTTCAGGTTGGTGGCGACCGGCAGCAGCATCGTTTCCAGATCTTGGATGAACACCTCCTTGGCGTGCGCCGCGTCCTGCACGAACCAAGCGGTACCGTTGCCCTTTTGCGCAATGTGCGTCATCAGTGGCAGGTCGAAGTCATAGCCGACGCCCACCGACGACACCGTACAGCCAGCCGCCGCCGCCGCGGTCGCCAGTGCTTCGATCTGCGGCTTGTCTGTGTTGCCCTCGGTCGGCACGCCGTCCGACAGCAGCAGGACGTGGCGAAACTGATAGTCCTTGCTCGCCTTCTTGCAGTGGCCGATGCCCGCCTCCAGGCCGCCGTGCAAGTTCGTGCCGCCCGCGGCCTGCAGCGCATCGATCGCCTGGTCCAGCGTGGCTTTCTGCGCGTCCGACGCCACCAGCGGCTGCACGTCGGTGGTCACCTGCGAACTGAACGACACCAGCGACACCAGTGTGTCCTTCGGCAACCGCGCCACGAGTTCGTGCAATCCCGCGCGCACGTCGCTGATCTTGTTGCCCTGCATCGACCCCGAGCGATCGATCACCACCGTCAGCGCCACCTTGTCCGTGACGTCCGCCAGCGTCTTGCCGCTGTTCAAGCCTAGCTGCAGCACGGCGTCGCTCGCCCCGCCCGGCTTGGCCTGCAGAAGACCGGCCAGCGCGTGCAGCGTCACGCTGCGATCCTTCAGTGCGGCGGGCAGGACCGTGTCGTGCTCGTTCAGCCAGCCCTCGATGGTCAGGTCCGCGGCCTTGGGCAGTTGCTTGTTGGCGAGTTTCATGCGGAAGAAAGCGATGTCCTGTGCGCCGCCCGGCTTGAGGCCGATCGCCTGGTCGTCCGCGCCGCCGTTGTTCAGCGGCGTGGCGGGCCCGGCTTTGCCATCAGCCGCCGCGGCATTGCCTGAGTGATACTGGGTATCGCCGCTGCCGGCGGCGTCGGTCGACGTGCTGGTCTGCTGCTCGCTCGTCGCCTTCGCCGCCGCCATGTCCATGCCGCTGCTGCACCCCGTCAAACCCATCGCCAAACTGGCGCCCGCAATCCACTTTCGCATGTCGTCCTCCCCCAGGTGCGTCGGCCGAGCTGGCCAGCGTCATCGTGCAGAAAGGCAGTGCGATTTGCGTGCCAATCAGGATGAATTCACAACATCATGGAATTGAATGGGAATTACACGCATCCCGACAGAGTCGACGCCGCTCGAGTGTGGAAAAATTCAACATGTGGAGAAATTGAACATATCCGGCGAAAGCCCTTCGGGCCAGCTTGCGGCCAGCGCGCAGGTTGTGTTCTGATGCCTTCGTTGTATCCTGACTGGAAGAGCCAAAAACACTTGGCGGACGCGCGCCCGCCGTGGGGCGTAAGCGACGTCCGCGCAAGGCAGATGATCGGTCAAGGGAGCGGCATGAGTGCAATGTCCGCAAGGGCACGAGAGGTCGCAGGGGCGATCCTGGCGCGCGCGTCGATTGACGCCACGACGCTGGACTTTGGCATTGCCGCTGACCGCATCGTGCCGCTGCTTGGCAAGGCGTTGGTTCCGTGGATCGGCGCGGCCGGACATGGCGCGCTGCTCGAACGGGCGCTGAACGATGCGGCGCAGAAGCATCCCCTGCTGCAACGCCAGCGCCTGAGCGACGGTCTGCTCGTCGACGCCCAGCCGGGTGGGCCGCAGGGCGACGGAGAGGTGGCTGCGGCTATGCTCGCGCTCCTCGGTACCTACATCGACCGGCTCGGCCGGGTCGTGGGCACCGAAATGGCGCTTCTGCTCACGGAACAGGCGTTTGCCCGCGTCGGGCAGCGGGTTACGATTGCGGAGCTTGCCGCCACTCGCAAGGGAGAAAAGCCATGACCGGCAATCAGTTTCCGCCCCGCAACGGCGCGGACGTGACGACTCGGCAGGGCAAGGTCGATCTGGCCTTGCTCAAGACCGGCGTGCCGGGCCTGGACGAAGTGCTGGGCGGCGGCGTGCCGGAGCTTTCCTTCAACATGATCGTCGGCCCTCCCGGAGCGGGCAAGACCACGATGGCGATGCAGATCCTGTTCGAGAACGCGACGGTCGAGGCCCCCGGGCTGTTCATCTCGCTCGTGGGCGAGCCGCCTCTCAAGTTGTTGCGCTACCAGCAGCAGTTCGACTTCTTCGACGTCGCCAGAGTGGGCACGGCGGTGCAGTTCCTGAACCTGGCTGAAGCCGTCGTGGAACTGGATCTGGACCAGGTCTTGAAGCGCATCATCGAAGAGATCGAGCACATCCGGCCCGCGATGGTCGTCATCGACTCCTTCCGCGGCTTCGTCCACTTCGTACCGACCCGCGCGGCGCTCGAATCCTTCGTGCATCGCCTGGCGAACTACCTGACGAGTTGGGAGGTCACGTCGTTCCTGGTCGGCGATTCTGCCGGCACCGATCGCGACGCTGCTGTTCTCACCGTCGCCGACGGCATCTTCTCGCTGGATCAGGACGTGGACCGGAACTCGATGGTGCGCAAGCTCCAGGTCAGCAAGCTGCGCGGTCGCCCCGTCATGCCCGGGTTGCACACTTTTCGCATTTCGCAGGCGGGCATGCAGGTCTATGCGCGCATGCTGCCGAGCACGACCGAGCCGCGCGAGCACAGCGACCAGCGTCTGTCGACGGGGATCCAAGGTCTCGATGAGATGATGGGCGGCGGCATTCCCCAGGGCGACGCGGTCATCATCGCGGGACCGACCGGCACCGGCAAGACCACGTTTGCCACGCTTTTCATCGCCGATGGCCTGCGCCGCAATGAATCGTGCGTCATCATCATCTTCGAAGAGCGTCCGGAGACTTACATCGCGCGGGCAAAGACTGCCGGCGTCGACATGAACCGTGCGATCGCGGACGGCAAACTGCGCGTCATCTACTTGCGTCCACTCGACCTTTCCGTCGACGAGACGTTCGACGCGGTATCGGTCGCCGTGCAGGAGATGAAGGCGACGCGCGTGGTGATCGACTCCATTTCCGGCTTGGAGATGGCGCTGGCACCGACGTTTCGCCAGGACTTCCGCGAGTCCCTGTACCGGCTGGTGAACGGCGTGACCGGCCTGGGCGTCACCATCGTGATGACCGTGGAAGTGGTGGGGCCCGAAGCGGGGCTGCAATTCACCAACTATGGCGTGTCGTTCCTGACCGACCACATCCTGATACAACGCTACGCCGAGATCGAAGGCCAGTTGCGCAAGGTGATGCTGGTCGTGAAGATGCGCGGCAGCAAGCACAGCCGGGACTTCCGCGCCTATGATATCACCAATGATGGCGTGACCATGGGCGATCCGTTGCACGACTACGCCAACATCATCGGCGGCTC
>CAYHHL010000001.1:17460-29002 GCA_964356325.1 uncultured Enterobacteriaceae bacterium
GTTGATTCCGGTCGCAGCCCATGTGATCGAGCCTGTCCACCAGCGCAAGCGAGGTGACCGTGGAGGCAGCAAGGAGAACCGGGGCGGGCAAGCTGGCAGCCCTGCATGACGCAGGGGCAGAACTGGGCGATCTGCAGGAACGCTACGATCGGCTCGTTGAACAGGCGCCGGACGCCATCCTGGTCCACGTTTCTGGGCTTATCGTGCTGGCCAATGCCGCCGCTGTTCGATTGGCTGGGGCCGACAGCGCGGATCAACTCATCGGCTCCCTCATTACGGATTTCCTCGTCCCGCCGTACCTCAAGGCGGTCGAGGTGCAGATCATCGAGGAGGGGATCTCCGCGAGCGATCAAGCCGTGACCGATTCATTCCGCCGCGTGGACGGGACCGTCGTCCCTGTCGAGGTCACCGCCATCCCGTTCGTCGATCGGGGGCGCCAACCCTCGGCCCACCTGGTCATCCGCGACATGACCGAGCGCGCCAAGGCCCGGGAGTCCGAGCAGCTCGCGTCCAGCCGGCTCAGGCTTTTGCTCAACCAGCTGCCGGCACTGGTGTGGACGACGGATCTTTCGCTGCGCATCACGTCGATGCAAGGCACGCGCGATGTCCTGTTGTCGGTCAGCCTGACCGAGGAGCCGGCTCTTGTCGCCAGCCAGCGGCGCGCCTTGAAGGGCGAGTCAGCCACCGTTCAAACCGAGGTCAAGGGCGTCTGGTTGGAGGCACACGTCGAGCCGTTGTACGATGCGGTCCACGCGATGGTCGGCTGTCTCGGCATCGTGCAGGACGTCACGGCGCGCAAGGTCATGGAGGCAAACCGGAACCAGGCCGAGAAGGACGCGACCGTAGGCACCCTCGCGGGTGGCGTGGCCCACGAGGTCAACAACATGATGGCGGTAGTCCTTGGCTTCGCCGACCTGCTGCTCGATAGCCCGCTCTTGCCCGAGAGCCATCGCACCGACGTGCGCGAAATCCGCCGGGCGGCCGAGCGTGCGACGGCGATCACCGCGCAACTCCTCGCCTTCAGCCGGCGTGGTGCCTTTCTGCCCATGGTCATCCGACTCGATGCGCTGCTGACCGATACCGTGCCCTTGCTGCACCGATTGCTGGGCGACACGCGGCCGCTACAGCTCAGGTTCGACTGTCCGCCATCGGTGCGGGTCGACGTGGGGCAGTTCGAACTGGTCTTGGTCAATCTTGCCATCAATGCGCGCGACGCGATGCCGACTGGCGGTACCTTCTCGATGACGGTGCAATGCGAGGACGTCGGCGCCGGTGCGGTCATCGCCCACAACGGCGAATGGGTCCCGGCGGCGTCGTATGGCGTCGTCCGCATCACCGACACGGGCTCGGGCATGACACCTGACGTGCTCGCGCACATTTTCGAGCCTTTCTACACGACCAAACCGCGCGGTGAGGGTACCGGGCTGGGCCTTGCCGCGGTAGCCGGCATCCTGGATCGCAACGACATCCCCTTCCGCGTCGACAGCGTGCCTGACCAGGGCACGGTATTCACGCTCTACATGCCGATCGTGGCGGACGTGCTGGCCCCGGATTCGCTGCCGGTGCCGGCGGAGACCAAGCGGGATCCAACGGCGCAGACGCTCCTGGTGGTCGACGACGAACCCGCTGTGCGCGCGGTGATTTGTCGCAGCCTGGCTCACCTGGGCTATCGCGTGCTCGAGGCCGCGGGTGGCGTCGCGGCTCTGGAACTGCTCCAGCGCCACGGTGCGCCGGATGCCGTGCTGCTGGACTTGTCGATGCCTGGCATGGACGGCGCGGAACTCGCCCAGCGGATAGCCAGCCGTTGGCCGGAGTTGCCGATCCTGTTCATGTCCGGGCACACCGAAGAAGATGTCGCGCGACTGCTCGCAGGGTTTCCAGGGACTGAACTGCTTCGCAAGCCGTTCGACGCCGCCACGCTCGTGGCCAAGGTCAGAGAGCTCGTGACCAGGGAGGACACCTGACCACGGCGGGCCTGCGGGCGCCCGTCCACGCTTGGTCGCTGCCCCGACGGTCCGTATCGTGACGCAACACGGCACGTACGGGAGCTCCCATGCGCAAGTTGCACTCGCGGTCTCGCCTTTTGCTGTTCGGTTCGCTGGCTCTGGCCGCATGCGCGAGTCCGTCGGAACCCACGCCGATGCTGACCGAGGGGGCGCCGCTGGCGGTCTCTGCCGCGGCCACGGATTCCCCGGGCGAGCCCGATGCCACGCCGTCGGATGCGGCGCAGGGGCCGACGCCGGCGCCGGATGCTCTCCCCTCCGATGTCGCTGACCCTGCCGAGCCGAACCCGACGCCCGCGGATGCTGTGAGCGCCGCCGTGCCCCTGCCGTGTGCGGGGACGTTGACCGCGGTGTGGCAGGTGCTTGCCGGTGAAAAGCGCTTTCTAGGCTTGGCATTGCAGCCGGGCGGCCACGCGATCGCCATGACCGACTCCGGTTGGCTGCGCTTCGACGTCGACACCGGCAAGATCCTCGCGAAGTGGTCCGCGGCGCCGGACGTCACGCTGCACACGGTTGCCGCGGACGACACCGGGGCTTTCGTGGTTGCCGGTGAGAACGAGAAGGGAGCCCTGGCGATCGGCTTCGCGGTCAAGGGTTGGGAACTCTGGCAGGTCGCGGGCGGCGTCGCCGATGATGCCTGGCTGTCGTCCGTCGGTCTCGCCTCGGGCGTCGCGCTGGCCGGCACGGCGACCGACACGACGGCGGCGCGGCACCTGCGCGTGCTGGCCCTCTCCGCGGCGGGCAACCTGGCGTGGCAGCAGGACTTGCTCGACTCAGCATGGTCGGCGTCGTATCAGGTGGACCTGGCCCGCGACGGCGCCAACGTCCAGGTGGTCGCCGCCCAAGGCTACGACAAGCCCGAGACCTGGCGCCTGCAAGTGTCCGGCACGGGCGCCATCGTCCAGAAGCAGCTCATCAGCGCGTGGAACCACTATCCGGTCGCGATTGGGCCGTTGGTGTCCGACGGCAGCTTGCCGACCGCGCTGTTTTCCGAGGACTTGTTCGAGTCGACCTATGCCCTGGCGTTGATCCAACCGGACGGGGGCACCGCGTGGCAGGTTGAACTCGCTAAAAATCAGAAGGTTGCCCACGGCACCGTCTGGAGCGCGCCGCGGGCCATCCAATCGGTACCGAACGGTTTCGCGGTGCTGATGGAATCCGGCAACGACTACGCGGGAGCCGACTACGGCGGCCCTTGCGAGGTTGGCCTGTTCGGTCATGACGGTGGGCTGGCGTCCAAGTCTGGCCTCGAACCAGCGGCGGACTTGCCGCCCAGCAAGACATCGACCTGCTGGGGGCCCTCGATCGTCGCCAAGGACATGATTTCGCTCCCGCTCGGCGGCCTGATCGTCGTCGGTTCGCGGCATTACAACTGCGGGGGCTGGATCGGCCGCTACCAGCCGACGATCGTCTGCGCGACACCTTGAAGCAGAGTTCCGCCGCCAAACCTCTACACCACGGGCAAGAACACGCGGACCTCCGTCCCCCGGCCCGGCTCGCTGAACACCTGCACGTGGCCCTCGCTCTGCCGCACGATGCCATACACAGTCGCCAGCCCCAAGCCCGTGCCCTGGCCCTGATCCTTGGTGGTGAAGAACGGCTCGAACAGGTGCGCCTTCACGCCGTCGTCCATGCCGTGGCCGGTGTCGCGCACCGATAGCACCGCGTACCGTCCCGGCGCGATTTCCGCCTGCCGCTCCACGTGACCGAAAGTCACTGGCACCAGGGGTTGCACGGTCTCGGCATGGCCCGTGGTCACGGTGACCTGGCCACCCGCCGGCATCGCGTCGCGGGCGTTGCGCACGAGCTGGACCAAAGCCACGCGGATTTGCGCCGGATCCACACGCACCTGCGCCGAAGCGTCCGCGAGTTGCATCACCAATTCGCAGCGATCCTCGAGCAGGTCCGTCAACATCGGCGCGGCGTTGGCCACCACCGCGTCCAGGTTCAACACCTGCAGGGCCATCACCTGTTTGCGACTGTAGGCCAGCAACTGCGCGGTCAAGGCGGAAGCCCGGACGCCCGCGCGCAGGATCTCGTCCAGGCATTCGCTGACCTGCGCCGTGCTTTGCGCCATGCCTGGCTGCATCCCCTCTTCGGCCAGGGCCAGGCCCAGTTCCGCATAGCCGGTCACCGCGGTCAGCAGGCTGTTGAAGTCGTGGGCAATCCCGCCCGCCATCCGACCGATCGCCTCCAACTTCTGCACCTGCAAGAACCTCGTCTCGACGTCGCGCAGGGCATCATCCGCACGCTTGCTCGCGGTCACGTCTACGCACGCCCCGGTCAGCGCCAGCGGTGCGCCCAGATCATCGAGCAAGCGTCGGCCCTTGTCTTGCACCCAGCGCACCGAACCGTCGTGCCGCATCACCCGCAGTTGCAGGTCGAGAACGGTGCCGTGCTCCAGGCAGTCGCGCTTGGCCAGCATCGCGGTCTCGCGGTCGTCCGGGTGCACCATTTCGAGCCAGGCCTGCAGGTCGGCCGGCGCCTCGTCCACGTCCAGACCCAAGATGGCCAGCAGGTTGGCGTCGCAATCGACCCGGCCGGTCGCGACATCGAAGCGGTAGGTGCCCGTTCCCGAAGCCTCCAACGCCGCGCGCAGTCGTTGCCAGTCGTCGCGCAAGCCTTGGGCGGCACGCCCCTGTTCGCCCACTTCCATGGTCACGCCGTCGAAACGCGCCTGGCCGCCCAGCTGGTCGCAATAGGCCCGACCCACGAAGCGAATCCAGCGGATCTCGCCGTCAGGCCCGTGGGTTCGGTACACCACGTCGCAGGGCAGGCCGTGGTCCAGGGCGTCCTGGATGGCCTGCAGCGTCGGCTGGCGATCGTCGGGGTGCAGCAAACTCACGAAGTCGTCGAAGCAAACCACGGCGTCCGGCGGCAGGCCGAAGTGGGCCTTGCAGTGCGCGTTCCACTCGAGCTGAGCGAACGGCAGATTGCAGTGCCATATACCGATGCGGGCGGCGTCCACGGCGCGGTGCAGGCGGGTCCGCCCGGGATCACTGGATGCTTTCGACACGCAACCCTCCGTCAGGCCTTGGCCGTCCGCGCCGGCATGTACAGCGAACTGCCACGCAAGTTCTCATCGATCGCCAACAGGTGACGCAGGCTCGGGAAAGCGCGCTGCTCGCACTCGGTCCGGTCGCACAGCCGGCAAGTGACGCCGACCGGGATCGCCGCGTCGATTGCCGCCAAGTCCATGCCGTCGGCGTAGACCATGTCCGGCGCGTGCCGGACGTTGCAGCCCAGGCCGATCGCCTGGATGGTGTGCGGAGCGTGGAAACCGCCGCGACCTTTGGGTACCGTGCGCGCGAGGCAGAAATACGTCGTACCGTCAGGCATTTGCGAAAGCTGGGTGCGAATCAGCCCGGGCGTCAGGAACGCGGCGTGGATGTTCCAGCGCGGGCACGCTCCCGAGAAGCGGGCGAAACGGATGCCCGAGGCGCTGAAGTGCTTGGAGATGTTGCCCGCCAGGTCGACGCGGACCATGTGCAGCGGCACGCCCTCGTGGCCGGGTTTGCGCAACGTGGTCAGGCGGTGGCAGACCTGTTCGAAGCTGGTGCCGAAGCGATTACCCAACAGTTCTATATCGTAGCGTTCCTGCCGCGTCGTTTCCAAGAAGGCCGTGTAAGGCATCAGCACCGCTCCTGCGAACCAGCCCGCCAGCACGACCCGAGCCAGCGCGCGCGAATCCGCCGTGGTCAGCATACGATCCGCCGCCAACTGGTCGAGCAGCTCGCCGTACTCCAGCAGGGCAATCTGTACCGCGATCTGGAAGCGACGACTGTGCGGCGCCAACGCTTCGGAAAGCGCCAACACCCGCCGCACCGGATCGTAGTGCCGCAAGGGCGCCGCCTTCGCTCCGGTGCGCGCGATCTTCACCTCGATGCCTGGCCGGCGCTGGATGTGCCGCAACAGGCCCGCGTAAAGATCGTCCTCGCGCAACTCAGCGTCCTTCCACAGCTGTTCCGCCGCCACTTCCAAGGCCGGAAACCAGTTCATGTGGTGCTGCACGAATTCGTTGACTTCCTCGGACGGCAGCCGCGCCAGGTGCACGCCCGGCATGTCGGTGTCCTCGTAGATGCGCCCAGCCAGCGTTTCATTGAGGTTTCGCGCGGTCTGGTAGGCCTGGTACAGCGTCAGGACCGCGCGTGCGACCGGCGAGGCCGATTCGGAGACTTCGCGCAGATCGACCGCGGTCAGGCTGTGGCCGTCGAACATCGGATCGCTGAACACCTCGATCAAGTCCGCGGAAAGACGATGGTCCGTACTCTGCGCGAACGTGGCGAGATCGACCTTGAACTCCTGGGCCACCTTGATCAGCAGGTCCGCGGTCAGCGCGCGCTGGTCGTGTTCGATGAGGTTGAGATAGCTGGTCGAGATGTCCAACCGCCGCGCCAATTCCACCTGGGTGATGCGCGCTTGCCGGCGGAGTTGCCGGACCTTGGCGCCAAGCCTCGTCTCATTCATAGTGTGCCCCACCCCTTGTCGTCACCCCCGCGCAGGCGGGGGCCCAGGCGAAAACCAAGGCGTTCAGCCTGGGTTCCCGCCTCCGCGGGAATGACGGAATGGGAAGAATCGGCCATCGCCTCCCGCCCGTCCTTCGCGCGGCGCAATTTACAGCTTTTACACTTTCACAACCAGGACCAAATTCGTCTCACATCGTCAACAGCGTGAAACCTCTATAGCTGTTGACCTGGGGGCCGGAGATTGTCAAAGATCAACTTGGAGGCATCATGTCGTTCGCTCCGTCCGCCAACCCGACGCCCACCGCTGCCACGTCCGGCGGCAACCGTGCCCATGATCTCGAGATCCGGGCCTCGGCGCGGCCCGAATTCGCCCGCGTTCTGACCGAGGAGGCCCTGGCTTTCGTCGCTGATCTCAACCGCCGCTTCAAGCCGCGCCGTGACGAGTTGCTGGCCCGCCGCCAACAGGTTCAGGCCCGCTACGACGCCGGCGAGTTGCCGAACTTCCTTCCGGAAACGCGGGAGATTCGCCAGACGCAATGGCGGGTCGCGCCGATTCCCCAGGATCTGCTCGACCGCCGCGTCGAGATCACCGGCCCGGTCGACCGCAAGATGGTCATCAACGCCTTGAATTCAGGCGCCTCTACCTACATGGCGGACTTCGAGGACTCCACGGCGCCGACCTGGGACAACCTCGTGGACGGCCAGGGCAACCTGATCGACGCGGTGCGGGGCACCATCGAATTGCAGACGGCGGGCAAGAGCTACCAGTTGCACGAGCAGACCGCGACCTTGCTGGTGCGCCCGCGCGGCTGGCATTTGCCCGAGGCGCACGTGCTGCAGGACGGCGAGCCGATCGTGGCGGCGCTGTTCGACTTCGGTCTGTTCTTCTTCCACAACGCCGCGGAACTGTTGGTGCGCCGCTCGGGGCCTTACTTCTACCTGCCCAAGCTGCAAAGCCATCTGGAAGCGCGGCTGTGGAACGACGTGTTCGTGCATGCGCAACAGATGCTTGGCATTCCGCAAGGCAGCGTGCGCGCGACGGTGCTGATCGAGACGCTGCCGGCGGCGTTCGAGATGCACGAGATCCTGTGGGAACTGAAGGACCACTCGGCCGGGCTGAACTGCGGGCGTTGGGACTACATCTTCAGCTATATCAAGACGCTGCGTGAAGATCCGAGCCGCGTGGTGCCGGATCGCCGCGACATCAGCATGACCCAGCCGAACATGCGGGCGTACACGCGTTTGCTGGTGCAGACCTGCCACTTGCGGGGCATCCACGCGATGGGCGGCATGGCGGCGCAGATCCCCATCAAGGGCGATGCCGCGGCCAACGAGGCGGCGATGGCGCGCGTGGTGGCGGACAAGCAGCGCGAGGCGGCGGACGGCCACGATGGCACGTGGGTGGCGCACCCGGCGCTGGTGGCGATTGCCAAGGCCCAGTTCGACGCGGTGATGCATCCGGATACCACGCCCAACCAGATCGATCGGAAGCCGGACGACACCGAGTACACGGCCCAGGATCTGCTGGCGGTGCCCCAGGGCAAGCGGACCGAAGCGGGTCTGCGCGAGAGCATTCGCATCGGCGTGCAATACCTGGAATCGTGGTTGCGCGGCGTGGGTTGCGTGCCGTTGTATCACCTGATGGAAGACGCAGCGACCGCGGAGATCTCGCGCTCGCAGGTGTGGCAGTGGCTGCATCACCGCGCGCAGTTGGACGACGGCCGGACCGTGACCGAGGCGCTGTTTCGCGGCGTGCTGGACGAGGAAGTCCGGACGTTGCGCGACGCGATGGGCGAGGAGCGCTGGGCGGCCAGTCGCTTTCCGCTGGCGAGCGAGCTGTTCGCGCAGTGGTCGACCGCTGAGAAGATGGCAGATTTCCTGACGTTGGGTCTGTATCCGCACCTGGTGCAGACGTCGTAGGTCAACAACCGGTCGCCCCGCCGCGACCATTCGGAGAACGTGATGGAACCCATTCAGACCAAGCAGGCAGAGGCCGGTAACTCCAGCGGAACCAGCGCTCGCAGCCAAGACGAGCGTACCCGCTGGGCCGGCATCGTGCGGCCCTACAGCACCGAGGATGTCAAGCGCCTGCGAGGCAGCGTGCGCATCGAATACACCTTGGCCACGCTGGGCGCCAAACGCCTTTGGGACCTGATGCGCACCGAACCGTACGTCGCGGCGCTCGGCGCGTTGACCGGTGGCCAGGCCGTGCAGATGGTTCGAGCCGGGTTGCAGGCGATCTACCTCTCGGGCTGGCAAGTGGCCGCGGATGCCAACGCGGGCGGGCAGACCTACCCGGATCAGAGCCTGTATCCAGCGAATTCGGTGCCGCAAGTCGTCAAGCGCATCAACGCGGCGCTGCAACGCGCCGACCAGATCGAGCACGCCGAAGGGGGTGCCAAGCGCCACTGGTTCGCGCCGATCCTCGCGGATGCCGAAGCTGGTTTCGGCGGGCCGTTGAACGCGTACGAGCTGATGAAGGGCATGATCGAGGCGGGCGCGGCGGGCGTGCACTTCGAGGATCAGTTGGCCTCGGAGAAGAAGTGCGGTCACCTGGGCGGCAAGGTCCTGCTGCCGACTGCGCAATTCATCCGCACGCTGGTGGCGGCGCGCTTGGCGGCCGACGTGATGGACGTGCCGACGATCCTGGTGGCGCGCACCGATGCCCACGCGGCCAACCTGATCACCAGCGACATCGACGAGCGCGACCGGCCGTTCCTGACCGGCGAGCGCACCGCTGAAGGGTTCTACCGCATCAGGCCGGGCATCGAGTCGGCGATCGCGCGCGCGCTGGCCTACGCGCCGTACGCGGACGTGGTGTGGTGCGAGACCTCGACCCCGGACATCGAAGAAGCGCGGGAATTCGCCGAGGCAGTGCACAAGGTGTTCCCGGGCAAGCTGCTGGCGTACAACTGCTCGCCGTCGTTCAACTGGAAGAAGCACCTTTCGGACGAGGACATCGCCCGGTTCCAGCGCGAGTTGGGCAGCATGGGCTACAAGTTCCAGTTCGTGACGCTGGCCGGGTTCCACGCGCTGAACTACGCGATGTTCGATCTGGCCCGCGAGTACAAGGATCAGGGCATGACCGCGTACTCGAAGCTGCAGCAGGCGGAATTCGACGCGGAGAAGAATGGTTATACGGCGACGCGGCACCAGCGCGAAGTGGGCACGGGCTACTTCGACCAGGTGACGCAGATCGTCTCGGGTGGTATGTCTTCGACCGGTGCGATGGCTGGAAGCACGGAAAAAGCTCAGTTTTAAGCAGGACGTTCATAAGCAGGGCACTAGGTGCCAGTTTTGTAGCTGCCGCTCATCGATCGCAGGTTCACTACCTCGGTCGATGGGCGGCGTTCGTGTAGGGGTGGGCGTCCCCGCCCGCCCTCCCGCGGCGCGACCGATTCCAATGGAAATCATATGATGCGAAAGGTTGCTGTCCTTCTAGGCTTGATGATCGCAACCACAGCGGCAGCGGCGCCCAAGGCCAAGGGGCCCGCCGCGGAGACGCCCGAGTCCGTGGCCCTGCGCATCGAAGCGAAGTGGGGCAAGACCTCGCCCGCCGCGGTGGGGGCCCGACGGCTGCTGGCCGAAGAACAGCGTGCCACGGCGCGGTGGTTCCAGACCGCCATCGGTCCGGTTGCAGTCGTCGAAGGCGCGGCGTTGCTGGTCATCGTGCCCTCGGGCAAGCCGCACTGGTGGATCGGTGACTCGGAGCGCTACGAGACCCCCGAAGGCGAGGCCGTGGCGGGCCAGGACGGCGTGCAGCTGTCCCTGGCCACGGCGCGCGATGTCGAACAGCATGCGGACGGCATGAAGCAGTGGAAATTCGCACCGGTTTCGCCCGCGCCGCAACTGGGTGGCAAAGGTGTGCGCAAGGATCGCGTAGATCTCGTGTTCAACTACGCGAGGCCGATCGATCGGATCGAAGTTTTGAAGTTCATCTCGGTGACGCGCGATGGGGTGTTGTGGGACGAAGAACCGGTGCGCGCAGGCTTCGCCTTGATCGACCTCGACGGCGACGTGCATGCCGACCGGGCGCGCCGGGAACATCAGAACTTTGCTGAATGCATCATGAACGTGTGCGACGCCGTGTGGTACGAATTCGATCGGGCGGATGGCAAGGGCGGCTTCCAACCGGCTCCGGCAGCAGTGGCCAAGTCCGCGTATCGCAAGCTCGTGACCGTGCTGCAGGCCCGGCTGGAGACCGAGACCGACTGCGCCAGGTGGCGCGACGGTGCCTTCGTGCTGTACCGGTACGCGCTGTTGGGCGGCATCGAGGTCAAGGACGCGAGGGCCTGGCTCGACAAGAGAGCCAACGATCCGAAGCGCGCGGAATGTCGCAATTGTCCGGAGTTGTCCGCTGCCGAGACCCAAGCGGGGCGCCGTGAAGCCGAAGCATGCCACCGCAGCAGCGAGGTGTTGACCTGCCTGGGCAAGGCCGAGCCGTTGACCCAGACGGCGTTCGAGACCTGCCTGAAGTGAAATCGCCCCTATCCGTCATCCCCGCGGGGAAATGTATCAGAAGTCGATCTCGTCGTTCTCGCGCACCTCGAAATGCGCGGACGTGAAGGCATCGGACAAGTTGAGCGCCTTGCGACGGGCCGCGCGCAATCGAGGATCGTCTGGCGCGACTGGCAGTGGTGTCGTCTCGGCGACGGTAGGTTCCGGTGTCACCTCCACAGGCTTGGGGCTCGCCCGTAACTCCGCGGCGTAACGCGCATTGGCCAGGCGAATGCGCGCCTCGACGTGGGCTACCTCGGCCTCCATCGCATCGTCGGGTGGGGTCAGCGTCACGATGTCCGCCGCAATCGCTGGGTCGTGAATCGGTCCGGCGGGCAGGGATGCACCGGCCAACACGAACAGCTCGCGCCAACGCTGCGAAGGCCGCGCATCCAGGTGAATCTGCAGCACGATCAGGCGTGACCAGCGCGGATGTACACCGACGACGTCGATTCGGGAGGGGCGGATCGCGGCTGTTTCCATTGGCGTTCCTGAGTTTCTTCTCTAGGTTTCCGATGCCGACTTAGAAGACCGGCGCCACTCTAGGAGCGTTCTGAATGCGGCGCAACCTCATGT
>CAYHHL010000001.1:29102-48656 GCA_964356325.1 uncultured Enterobacteriaceae bacterium
GAAAGCCTGGAGCTTCCAGCGGTCGTGGACGACGAGGGCATCACGATCACGCCCACGGACGACGCCCTGGAACGTGAAGTCGCGATCGTCGAACAACGCATCCGCCTGGCCAACGCCCGGTACGCGGTCGAACAGCGACTGGCGCGACCTCCGTCGAATCCCGCGCTGCGCCACTACTCCGCGACCGTCGAATTGCACGAAACCATGTCCCAGGACATTCGCGATCGCATTGAAGCCGCGCGGTTGACGGCCAGGGGCATGTCCGGCGTGTTCCAGTCCTCATTGTGGACGCAGGAGACGGTGGCGAACGACGTCGGAGTGCCAAAGCAACCGACTTGAGCAATTCGTGAAGACTTGTGCGTCCGAGTCTGGCACTCCTCAGCGAGGTGGGTAACCTGGAAGAACCAGTCCAGACCCATTGCCGCCGTAATCCTTGCGGCGCATCGCTACGAGGTGGCCGTGCCAGACCGCCAAACCCAGCCCGCCTCCACCTCCGGCGTCCTGCACGCTGTCGAGATCGAGCGTGAGGCTTGGTTCCAGGCGCTGTTTGTCGATCACCCCGAACCTATGCTGCTGGTGGGACCAGACGGTCGGATCGTCGATGCCAACGGGGCGATGATCACCCTGTGCGGGCGGGACGAAGTAGGCCTGCGCGGACGGCCGTGGTCGACGCTGCTCGGAGCCGACGGCGCGCAACCGCTCGAAACGCCCGGCCCGGTGCTCTTGCCCCCGCCTGCGCAACCCATCAGCGGGTGGTTGAACACGGCGGAGGCGACGGCCAAGGCGACCCGCGTGCCGGTCAGGCTTTGCGCGCGAGCCCTGCCTTACCTAAACGAAAACGCGTGGTTGGTCACGGTCGAACTGGAGCGCAAGCCCGCCACCGCGTCGCTGGTCGAACTGGCGCGGCGCCGCGAAACGTGGCTGGTGACGCTTATGGAGTTGATTCCGGCCGCGGTGTTCATCGGCGACGCCACGGGCATTGCGCTCAGCAACGCCCACGGTCTGGACCTGCTGGGCTGCGACTCCCTGGAAGAACTGCGCGCACACGTGGCTGAACTGGCTGAACACTGGCCGCTTCTGCATCCGGACACCGGCGAGCGGATGGCCGTGCAAGACGTCATCTTCGCCAGGGCATTGCGCGGCGATTCCGGCGCGATCGACGTGCGCTTGACCCACCGCCGCACCGGCCGTGAAGTCGTGCTGTACTCGACCGGGACGCCGATTCGCGAGGGCGGGCGGGAGGACGGTCGCATCGTCGGCGCGCTGGCGGTCCACACTGACATCACCGCCAGGCTCCAAGTCGAGTCGCAGCGCCGCAAGGCCCAGAAGATGGAGGCGCTCGGGCGGTTGGCGGGCGGCGTGGCTCACGAATTCAACAATATCATGATGGGCATCCTCGGCTTCGTGCACCTGCTGCTCCAGGATCTGCAACCGGACGATCCACGCCGTGGCGACTTGGAAGCGATCGCGGGTCTGAGCCAGCGCGCCGCGGGGCTGACTTCGCAACTGCTGGCGTTTGCGCGCAGGCAGGTGCTTCGCCCGGAAATCCTCGAAACGAATCACGTCATCGAGGAGTTGCGGCGCCTGGCCCGGTCGCTGGTGCGCGCGGACATCGACTTGGACGTGCACCATACCCCGGAAGCGCTGCCGATTCGCGCGGATCGCGGACAACTGGAGCAAGTGCTGGCCACGCTGGTGCTGCACGCCCGCGACGCGATGCCCTCGGGTGGGCAGTTGGTCATCGGAGCGACGCGCGTGCATCTGGAAGTGCCGCCGGCGACGATGATGGAAGGTGCTACCTTTCGTTCTGGTCCTTATGTCCGTATCACCGTAAGCGATACTGGTCCAGGACTGACGCGCGAGATGCGGGCCCGCCTGTTCGAACCGTTCCAGGCGCCGGCGGAAGGCGAACGCGGTGGGCTGGGGCTGGCGAGCGTGCTGGGTTTCGTGCATCAGAGCGGCGGTTTCGTGGCGGTCGACAGCGCGCCGGGGCGGGGCACGACGTTTTCGATCTTCCTGCCATTGCACACCGAGATCGCGGAAATTGCGCAAGCTCCGGCCAGCACGGGCGGCCTGACGTCGGGTCACGAGGTGTTGCTAGTCGCCGAGGACGAGGCGGCAGTGCGCGAGGTCGTCGCTCGATCCCTGCGCATGCGCGGCTACAAAGTGCTGGAAGCCCGCAATGGTGGGGAAGCACTGCATATCTTGCAACACGGTGAACCAGTCGTGGATCTGCTGGTGACCGATCTGGAGATGCCAGTGCTGGGCGGTAGGGAACTGGCGCGGGCGGCACGCGCTCTGCGGCCGGACTTGCCGATCGTGTTCATGTCGGCCCACAGCGACAGCGACGAGATGTTGCGCGACCTGATCGAACGGCGGTATCCCTACTTGCAGAAGCCGTTTCGCCCGGATGCGCTGGCCCGTGTAGTGCGCGACCAGTTGCTGGCCCGTCCGCCCCCGGCCTTGCATCCTGAGGCGCCTTGACGTCACGATGGTCGTCGGTCGCTTCGCCGCGTGCCGCAAGGATCATCATGCAACGCTTCATCCTTCTCGCGACAAGTTTTCTCGCTTGTTCAGCTATTGCTTGCTCAAGTCCGACTGATGGGGGCCAAGCCGTCGCCGTCGACGGGGCGTATTCGTTCGCGGATGGTCAGGACGGCGGCGCAAAGGGCGACGCCGGGACCGGAGCCGGGGCCGATGCCGGGACCGAAGCCGGAGCCGCGGCCGATGCCGTGGCCGATACCGGGACCGATGCCGGAACTCCGGTCGATGCCGTCGATGCGGTGGATGTCGAGGATGCGCCAGACGAATTCGACAACGGCCTGGACCCGCCGGACGTCGATGCGGGCGCCGTCGACGTGGGACCCAAAGACGCTGGCACTCTTCCGAAGGGCCTCGGCACCTTGTACGCGCACACTTCCGGCACGCTGTACCGCTTGGACCCGGCCGGTTTCGCCAAGGTCGCCGACTTCAAGTTCGACAAGAACTCCGGGGAGATGACCGACATCGCCCTGGACAAGAACGGCGGCATGTACGGCGTCACGTTCAACGACCTGTTCAAGTGCGACACCGCCACCGCGAAGTGCCAATGGCTCGCAGGATTGCCCACGTCGTTCAACGGCTTGACCTTCGTCCCGGCCGGCACTGTCAAACCCAACGACGAGGCGCTGATCGGCGTGGGCAATGACGGCTCGTGGAACCTGCTCGACGTCGTGGGCACCAAGGCAAGCGTCAAGAACTTGGGCTATTACGGCGGCGGGCTGACGTCCAGCGGCGACGCGTTCTCGGTGGAGGGCGTCGGCACGTTCGCCACGGTCAAGGCCGGCTTCTTCGGCGACGACAGCCTCGCCAGCATCAACCCCAAGACCGGAGCCGCTACCGTCATCGGCAACACCGGCGTCTCGAACTTGTGGGGATTCGCCTGGTACGACGGCACGTTCTACGGTTTCTCCAGCGACGGTTCGGTGTACTCGCTCGACGTCAAGACCGCCGCCGCCACGTCCGCGAAGTTCCCTGTGCCCGGCAACGCTTCGTGGTGGGGCGCCGGCGTCAGCACTCGGGCCGCGAGCAAGTGATCCTGGGTCAGCGACCGCCCGGCGAGAACGCGAAGGGCCAACTGACTACGCAAGTGCTGCCAGGTTCCGGGGCCTTGAAGCGCAGGTGCCGCATCGCTCGCAACACGCAATCGGTCACCGCGGGCGACTGCATCGTGTCGTCGGTAGCGCGGGCTTGGGTGACGCTGCCATCGCCGGAAATGCTCCATTGCACGGTGATCTTGCCGCCCAGATCCGCGCGGGACATCAACTGCACCTCGTAGCAGGAGCGGATGCTGGACGCCCGACTGCGCACGGTCTTGGCGATGTCGCCCTTGTCGCAGCCGGCACTGGGCGTAGGTTGCGTGTGGATCCAGTCCGTTGTCTTCCTGTGGTCCTTGTTGCCGATGCTCACGCGCTTGCGACCGAGCGGACCTTCGACCAAGGGGCCCGGGCCATGGCCGCTGAAGTCCGACCCGGTGCCGTTGGGGCCTCCGGTGCCGGTGCCCTTGAAGCCGAGGCCCTTGGGGCCGCCGCCTACCTGCACGTCCGCGCTGCCGTCGCCCGAGGGATCGGTCAGCAGGCTCTCGGGCCTGCCTTCGCCACCTGCAAGGATCTCACCCAGCGCGCTCTGCTTGCCACGCGCGTCCTGCAGCACCTGGACCAGACCGGTGCGGGTCGGATCCTGGGTATTCCCTTTCGGCGCGGGCACTTGCTTGCCGGGGCGATGGTCTGCCTTGTCGTGGCTGCGATCCGGTTCGCCCCGCTTGCCCTCATCGCTCGGCTTGGCATTGCCGTCGCTGGTCTTCTCCACCGTAGGCAACGGTTCCTCGACGGGCGGTTCGGCCGGATCGACGAGGTTCAGTTCGATCAGCGCCACGCCCTTCTTCGCCGCATCCTCTTCGACTACCCGCCGATGCTCGCGAATCTGCGTCACCACACCGGTGAAGAACAACAGCATCGCCGCCGCCACCGCGCAAAACGAAACCAGCACGCCGCGATCGCCACCCGCGAGCAGACCGGCCGGCAACGTCGCGGTCTCGGCTCCCGTGAAGGTAAAGGCGATCTCCACGTCGTTCTCGAAGCCAAGCCGCCCAGTATCGCCGGGTTGCACGCGAGCCATGGCGATGTCCGCGGCCTGACGTTCGCGCCCGCCCACCGTGACCAGGCCGCTCGCCCCGGTCGGTACGTCCAGCACGTACTGACCGTCCCGTTGCGGCGCCAACAGCACGTGGCCGCGCAGACCCGAAACCGGCAGTTGGAAGGTGTCCGCATCGGATTCGCCAATCGTCACGCGGACTGGGCGGAACAGCACGCGCTCGGCCACGACCTGGCCACCCCACGAGAGCAGCACGCGCAAGAACCTTTCGTCGCGACGGAACTGCCTCGGGGCCACCAGGATCGCCAGCGCGCCGAACAGCGTGACCACCGCGCCCGCCACCACCGCAGCCATTCCGATGTCGAGCGTGACCAGCGACCCTTCGAGCAGGCCGCCGGTCGCCACGTCACAACTACCGAGATCCAGGCGAGTACACGGCACCAACGCCCAGACGTGGCTCCAGGTCGCCGCCATCGCCGCGGCCTGGCCCAATGCCGCTGCCGCGATCGCCCAGCCCAGCGGCGCGCGCTGGGTCCGCCACACGACCACTCCCAACGCGGTGGACGCCAGGCCGAGCAGCGCCGCCGCCAAGCCCGTCGCCAGATGCAGGCCGAATACCGCTGTTTGCGCTTCGTCGATCGTGACCATCGGCAGGCACACGATTGCCAGAAGCGTCGCGAGCCCACCGGCCGCCGCCAGGATGCCACCGTTCATTCTTCCCCCCGAGGGCGCGGTCCGGCGCTGCAACAGGCCACGCTCGATTGCGAGGGCTGGCTTGCGGACCGGGCGCCAGTAGGGTCGGACGCGCGTCTGGGGCATCGGATCTACGAACGGTCAATCATCGCGCACGCGACCGCGATCCCGTTTGACGTCAGACCGTTGCTGCTTGGTCTCCAGCCGACGCACGCGCGAACCGAACGTGGGCCGAGTCGGCTTGCGCGGTCGCGGCGGTTCCAGGGCCTGCAGCACCAACAGGCGGATCCTTTCCAGCGCGTCGGCGAGGTTGCGTTCCTGGCTGCGGGTCGTCTGGCTCGTGACGAACAGACGCCCTTCGGCATCGAGGCGGTGGCGGGCCAGGGTGCGCAACCGCGCCTTGACGTCCTCACCCAGCGCGCGGGTGTTGGCCAGATCGAAGCGCAGTTCCACCGAAGTCGAGACCTTGTTCACGTTCTGGCCGCCGGGACCGGACGCCCGTACCGCGGTCCAGGAGAAGTCGGTCGCGGGCAGGGTGATTCGCTCGTTGATCTGAAGATCTTCCATCGATTGTTGGCACGGTGAAGGGACGCCGGCGGCTGAAGCCGCGCCTCAAGTTGCAAAGCCGGCCTGCGCCGGCTGGGGCCCAGTCCGCGTAGGCGGACTTCGCAAATCTAGGCGCGGCTTCAGCCGCCGGCAAATTTTCCCCTTGCCGCCGCCAACTGATCGAAACCCCTGTGGCGTGGAGCTAGGAGTTCAGGCGAATCGCCCACCAAGTCGCACGGTTCGGCTCGACGTTGCGGACGATCAGGCCCTCGGTCAGAAGACGCGAGAGTGCGTTGTGCAGGTTTTCCTTCGTGAACTTCTTGCTGCAGTAGTCGTGGAAATCCGCGACCTGCAGTTCCTGCTCGGGGAATTCCCGCAGTGTCCCGAGGATGAATTCTTTGGCCGTACCAGTCTTCTTGGGCATGACGATTTCCTTCAAGGCCGAGGTTTGGGGTGCGGCCTGGGCACAGACCATAGCACAGCATCTCGGCTGTGGGGAGACCCCTCCGCAAGTATCCTGCAAACAATCTGCTGGCACCACCGCGCCACCCTTGCCACCGGAGGGCAGGGCGCGAGACCTCGCGAAGTCCCCATGGCCGAGAGTTCAACTTGGACGCGCTGCCTGCAACGAGATCCGGTGCCACGGCGTTCGCATCGCCCCGCGGCCCGGTCAGCGCTGGCCCGCACGACGCGTCGGCTTGCCGTGGCGCGCGGGTGTCTGGCAGCCTGGATGAATCCCGAATCGTGGAGGTCTGCCATGGCGCGTCCAACCGAGGACTGCCCAGTTGCCCCCGTGCGCCCTGATGCCTTGGTCACCTGCTATCACGTCGCCCAAAGCGCTCTGTGGGCCTCGGCACCGGCCGGCTCCAGGCAGGTGGAAGTGCGCCACCGCGGCATGACCGTGCAGATCGGCGCGGAGGATCCACTGGGCCAGATGCTCTGCGCGGTGCGTGGTCACCTTTCTGGCGTCGATCCGGGGGCTTTCCCAGCCATCGCGGGGCGGCTGCTGTTGCTGTTCGATCTGGTGCGCCGTGAGGACGAGCGTCTCGGACCCTGGATCCGCATCGTCGAAGGTCGTTCGATCTTGCACGAAAGTCTGTTGCGCGCGGCGGCGGTGGCTGAAGTCGAGCCGGCGAGCCAGGGCGCGTTCGATCCGGCGGTACTGGCGGACACGGCGCGGCGCTTCGATGCCGACTGGGGCGTCGATCGCCATCCAACCGTCACCTTGCCGCGGCAAGCATGGATCGATGCGGCATAATTGACCGTTTGGACAAGAACCGGCTCAGCGATAGCCTACTGAAATGATTCGTCATATTCTTCACGGGGCGCTGCGCGAGGGTCAAGCAATGGGCTGTGTCGCTGGCCCGATGATGCCCATGCGGCGGCCGACCCGTGCGAAAGCCTCGATGGCCTGCTCGACCTGTTCGGGGCTGTGCGCCGCCGAAAGCTGTACCCGAATCCGGGCTTGGCCCTTGGGCACCACAGGGAAAGAGAATCCGATCACATAGATTCCCTCCGCCAGCAGATCGCGCGCCATGTCCTGGGCTAGCCGCGCGTCGCCCAGCATCACCGGCACGATCGGATGCAAGCCGGGCCGGATGGCGAAGCCCGCCTTGGTCATCCCTTCACGGAAGCATTTGGTATTCTGGCGCAATCGCTCGCGCAGGTCGTGGCTCTGGTCGATCAGTTCGAGCGCGCGCAGGCTCGCCCCGGCGATGACCGGTGCCAAGGTGTTGCTGAACAAGTACGGGCGGGAACGTTGCCGTAGCAAGTCGACCACTTCCTTGGGGCCGGTCGTGAAGCCGCCACTTGCGCCGCCCAAGGCCTTGCCGAGCGTGGAGGTGATGATGTCGACGCCGCGCAACCTCCGTGTGCCGTCGCTGGCCGTGTCGATGAGTCCGCAGTGCTCTGGTGTGCCCCGTCCGGTCGCGCCGAAGAAGCCAGTGGCGTGGCTCTCGTCGACCATCACCAGCGCGTCGTACTGGTCGGCCAGCGCGCAGATCGCCTGCAATGGCGCGACGTCCCCGTCCATCGAAAAGACGCCGTCCGTCGCGATCAGCCGCGAGCGCAAGTGCTGCGTGGCCTTCAGGTGTGCCTCGAGTTCAGCCATGTCGCCGTGGCCATAGCGGAACCTTTGCGCCTTGCACAGGCGGACCCCGTCGATGATCGAAGCGTGGTTCAGCGCGTCCGAGATGACGGCATCCTCCTCGTCCAGCAACGTCTCGAAAAGACCGCCGTTCGCGTCGAAGCAGGAGCCGTACAGGATCGTGTCCTCGGTGCCGAAGAACCGCGAGATGGCGGCCTCCAACTGCTTGTGGACGTCCTGGGTGCCACAGATGAAGCGCACCGAACTCAGGCCGTAGCCCCAGCGATCCAGCGCGGCGTGGGCGGATGCCACGATCGCGGGGTGGTTGGCGAGGCCGAGGTAATTATTGGCACAGAAGTTCAAGGCTTGAGCGTGCTGCACTTCGATGCGGGCGCCCTGTGGACTGTCGAGGATCCGTTCGGGCTTGCGCAATCCCGCGGCTTCGAGTTCGGTCAGGGTAGCTTGCAGGCGAGTTCGAGTGCGACCGTACATGAGGACCTCCGCGGTGGCGGCGGAGTGTACGGCTGGCGAAGACCGGTCACAACTGGCTGGAGAGCGCTTGCAGGGCATCGACTGGCAAGCCGCGCGCCGCGCCCTTCTGGGCATAACCGTTCAAGGCCTGCCGGGTCTGCTCGCCGACCTTGATGAAGTGGACCCGCAGGAATGCCTCGATGTCGAACGGCACCACCAGCGGCGCGATGCGGGTCATGAGAGCGATGCCCATGCCGCGGATCAGCGGGGCAAACCAGGGGTAGGGCAAGGACTTTTCGGCGGCAGTGACCACCAGTGCCTGACGGATCGCCGCGGCCGCGAAGTTGCGGTATTTCGCCGTGCGCAGACTTGCGAAGGACCAGCCCGCCATTTCCAGAGCGGCCATCAGGGGTAGCAACACCGCGGCACCATAGGCGGCGTCGACCTCACGCCCGATGACTGCCTTGGCTGGGCAACCGCCCTTGCGCAACGCCGCCACCGCTGGCTCGACGACCGCGGCCGGACCCGACAGCGGAATCGGCGCGAACGGCGGGAACCACCACGCCATGCCTTCGGTCATCGCCTGACCTGACGGGGACTTCTGACCGGGCAGGGGCGTGTGGAAGCTCGAAAGCGTGATGACTCCGCGAGCCAGTTTCGCCTCGGGGACGAACTGCAGCAGACGAGCGCGATCGTCCAGTCCGGGCTGCAGCATGACCACCGCCGCTTCGCCCCATGCCGCGGCCAGCGTTTCGAGCCAAGGTTCATGAATGGCGGGCGAAGGCACCGTCAGCCAGACCTGATCGAAACGGCGGGCGGCGACCTCGGCATCGCTGGTGATGACGTCGAAGCCGGTGAAATGCGTGGGCGTCCACCGCGGGCGACCGAGGTTGGGGTAGACGGTCAGCCCGGCGCGCAGGGTCTCGACATGGCGAGGCCTGACGAGGAAGGTGACCTGGCAACCGCCGGCCTGGAGGTGCCAGCCGTACGCCTGCCCGACGGCTCCGGCGCCAACTATGAGAATTTGCATGGGTACTTCCTTGTGTGCCTGTGTGTGGGCGGCGGCGGACGAGACGTTCCCTGCGAATCAGGGCACCACGCCTGTCAACAGATGGACGCCGGTCGTGGATTCCCACGCCAGGCTGAAGCGCTTGCCATCCGGCGCAATCGCGAGTTCCGACAGACCGCCGAAGTCCTCGACCCCGGCGCCGCTGCCATGCCCGGTGAAGTTGGTCGCCAGCGGTTGGATCGACTTGACCAGAAACTGCTTGTCGTCCAGCGGTTGTAGCCGCATCAACTGGACGGTCGGCGAGCCCGGAAGCGCCCACGCCAGCAGGAAGTCGCCGGTCGACGGCAATTCCGCCAGGCGGAACGCGCGGATGACCGGCGCGTCCGGGAACAGGGCCGGGGGATCGAACAGGGTCACTACCAGCGGTTTGGCCACCGGCACCTGATCGGGCAGCACGCGCGCAAAGGCCAGGAAGCCGCGCTCGATGCCGCCTGCCACGTACGTGCCCGATAGCAGCACCGCCACGCGCCCGGAATCCGGATCCCACACGGCATCCAGCGCCGCGTAAGCTACGTCAGTTCCTGGTACTTCCGCACTCGTCAGGATGACCTTTGCCGTGTTGGCGAGCGTTCCATCAGCGCCGAGCAGCACCGCCTCGAGGCCCGCGAAGCTGTCGCTGCCTTTGGTGAACTTCGACAGGCTGAACAGCACCTTGCCATTGGCCAGATCCGCGTGCACGGGCCGCGAAGGCACCGTTGTTTGCGTGTAGTCCTGCCAGCTTGCATGCGGCGCTGCCTTGCCGGATCCGCCCCAAGAGGCCGACGCCACGCCGTTCCACGCCAGCAACCCGTCGGCCTGGCTGCGCACCAGCAACCCGCCGATGTCCTGCACCTTGTCCGGGTTGCCACCTTGTTGGCCGGTCAGGTCCAAGTCCGGGCGCCACACCGTCGGAACGCCCGGCGGGCCAGGGCAAGGCACGCTCAAGACTGCTGATTTGCCCGCACCTGCCAGGCCCACCAGCGCCAGGCGCATCGCACCGGGCGAGCACGACAGCTGCGACGTCTGCAGCCAACCGAGCACCAGATGATTGAACGTCGCCGGGTGGTCCGCCAGCACCGGGTGCATCACGCACTGACCGCTGCCAGGTCCCGGAAACGCCAGCCACGTGGGCTGCGAGGCGCCCGGTTCCAGGACGGCCGCCAGCAGGCCTGAACTCACGCCCGACGCGGGCACGCACGCGCGATTCTGCATCGCCAGCCAAAGTTGCGCGATGCCGCCTGTTGGGCCCAAGTGGCCGTCCTGCCAGCGTAAAGTCGGCAACATCGGCTGCGGTGCGGTCAGTGCGTCGAGCGGAATCTGCACCGCGCCCGGCTGGCCATCGGCCGCCACGGTGATGCACTGGCCGGCAACACAGCTATGCAGCGCGCCGCAGGTCGAAACGGCCAGGCAACCGATCGACGGCTCGCAAACCGGGGCCGAGCAATCGCTGGGTTGGCCACCGCCACAAGCCTTGGGTTTGCCACCGCTGCACGCGCCGTTCTGGCAGGCGTCCGCCACGGTGCACGCGTTGGCGTCGTCGCACGGGCCGCCCACCGCGACGTGCACGCAACCGCCTGGACTCACACAGGCATCGTCGGTGCAAGGGTTGCCGTCGTCACAGCCGCCGACCGAACTGCCGGCGCAGGTGCCGGCGCTGCAGATGTCCTGGCCGGAGCATGGGTTGCCATCGTCGCACGACCCGCCGCTCGTGGGCGACCAGTCGGTCTGGCTGACACCGGGCTGGCAGGCGGCGCAAGCCTTGCTGAGCGAGAACTCCCCGTTCTTGCGGCAGGCCTTCTCGATCAGGCACGCGGCAGTTTCGATGAGGTGGGTGCAGGCGCCCACGTAACACTGGTCCGAAGTGCACGACAACCCGTCGTCGGCGCAGGCGATTCCGGCCTGGACCGCGTTGGTCACGCAGCCGACCTTGGCATCGCATGCGTCCGCGGTGCAACTGTTGCCGTCGTCGCAATTCGCCATCATTCCCGTGCAATTTCCAGCACTGCAGCCGTCGCCCGTGGTGCATGCGTTGTCGTCGTTGCACACCCCTGGGCCGGGACCGTACTGGCAGGGGACGTTGCCGCCCTGCGGGTTGCAGCCGTTGAACGTGCACGGGTTGGAGTCGTCGCACGCCAGCGGATAGCCCAGGCATTGGCCGGTCGTGACGCACAAGTCTTCGCTAGTGCAGGCATTTCCGTCGCTGCAGGGCAGGCCTGTGCGCGCCGACCAGTTCTTCTGGCCGACCATGGGCAAGCAGCCCAGGCAGCCGTCGGCCGGATGGATGGCCCCGCCCGACAGGCACGTGCCGCTGATGAGGCAAAAGCTCGGACTGACGCTCGTGTGGTTGCATTGGCCGCCGATGCAGTGGTCCAGGGTGCAGCCGATGCCGTCCTCGCTGCAGGGCGTGAAGTCGGCTTCTACCAGGTGTTCGCACGCGCCGCTCTTCGGGGCGCAGGAGTCCAGGCTGCACGGGTTGCCGTCGTCGCAGTTCTTCTTCGTACCCGAGCATGCGCCCAGGAGGCATAAATCTCCGATCGTACAAGCATTTCCGTCGTTGCACGGCACGTCGGGCAGGGGCAGGACCGTGCATCCGCTCTCGGCGGCGCACCCCGTCAAGGTACAGGGATTGCCATCGTCGCAGTCGAGCGCCCCGCCGTCGCAGACCCCGCCCTGGCAGTGGTCGTTCGCGGTGCAGGCGTCCGCGTCGTCGCAGGGTGTGCTCGGTGCGGCCAGGTTGCTGCAACCCTGGTCGACGGAACAGGTATCGAGCGTGCAAGGGTTGCCGTCGTCGCAAATCGCATTGTCGGTGCAGGGGCAAGCGACTCCTCCGGAGATGCACTTGCCGCCGTTGCAGAAGTCTTTGTAAGTACAAGGATTGCCGTCGTTGCAGATGGCCTTGTTGGGCTGGTGGGTGCAGCCAGTCTTGGGGTTGCAACTGTCGTCCGTGCAAGGGTTGTTGTCGCCACAAGCTGCCGGAAGTATGGGTGATCCGATGCACTGGCTGGCGGCGCAGTGATCCTGCAGCGTACATGCGTTGCCGTCCTCGCAGGGCCCGGTCGTGGCGGTGAAGACGCATCCGCTCGCTGGCGAGCAACTGTCCTTGGTGCAGAACTTGCCGTCACTGCACGAGCCCAGTTCGCCGATGCATTGGCCCGCGGAGCAGGAGTCCTCGAATGTGCAGGCGTTGTCGTCCGAACAGAGGGGGCCTGAGAGTTCGGTCCAGTTGTTCTTCGCCTTGGTCGGATCGCACACCAGGCAGGAATTGCCGGCCGCGGTCTGGCCCGCCGGGACGCAAGTGCCGCCGATGACGCATTTGGACACCAACGGCACCGCCACGCAAGTGCCGGACAGACAGACGTCCTCTGTGCAAGGGTTGGTATCCGCGAGGCAAGTGCCCTTGTTCAGGGGAGTGTGCTTGCAGCCGACCGCCCCGTCGCAGGCGTCGTCCGTGCAAGGGTTGCCGTCGTCGCAGCCGAGCTTTCCCGGGCCGAGACACGCGCCGGCCTGGCAACTGTCGCCGGTCGAGCACGGGTCGAGATCATCGCAAGGCCCATTGATCGGCAAGTACTTGCAGCCACTGGAAGGCAGGCAACCGTCGCTCGTGCAAGCGTTGTTGTCGTTGCAGGCGACCGGACCGCCGCTGCATTGGCCGTTCTGGCAAGTGTCGCCGCTGGTGCACGCGTCGCCGTCCTCGCAGGGGCCGCTTTGCGCCGGAGTCCAGTCCGTTTGCGAGACGTCGGTCAGGCACAGTTGGCACGGTAGGCCGGGGGCGGACTCCAACGCGATGCGGCATTGGCCAGCGATGAAGCAGGTGTCCGCCTTGATGGGGCCGTCCTTGCACACGCCACTTGCACAGATGCCGGAAACACAGGCCGCCGTCGCCCCGCTGACCGTGCAGGGAATGCTGCTTTGCGGCGTGTGCGTGCAGACCTTGTTGCCGCAGGCGTCCTTGGTGCAAGGGTTGAAGTCGTCGCAGATCTTGCCGCCCGGTGGCAGTGAGCATTCCCCGGCGCGACAAGTTCCGGTGGTGGGACAGTCGCCGAACGTGACACACGTGACCGCATCGGCCAGCGCCGCTACCTCGCATTGGCCTTTCTCGTTGCAGAACGGCGGGGAACACATGTCCAGACTCTTGCAGTCACTGGAGACGACGCACTCGAAGACGGTGCCGTCCGTCGCGGTCGGCGCATCGTTGGCTCCGGTGTCCAGGCTGTCGGTCGATTCGCCGTCCAGGTTGGCGTCGGACATGACGCCGCTGTCTTCGTCGTAGAGGCAAACCCCTGAAACGCAATGGCCTGGGCCGCATTCGCTGTTGAAACGGCATGAGGCCTGCGGCGGGGCGGGCGCGCTCCAGCATCCGGCCAATCCCAACGTCGCGCACGTGAGCCAGCGCCACAGCCGCGCGACTGCGGGCGTGCACACGGGCGACGCGGGCGGGCGCGGTCGGGGCACGGATACTCCTGCTTCCCTGGTAGTTCTCGAAGGTTGAGCCGAAGGCTGGGCGAGTTCGCGAAAACGGCAGGCACAGGCGGCAACGCGGCGCAGCACGGGCGAGCCGCGCGGAATTCCGTAACCAACCAGAGTAGCGCAGCCCCGGTCACCAGCATAGGGTGTCTTTGGCAAACTGCGGCGGCATGTCGCGACCGAATCGGCGCGCTTGCCGTCGCTGTGTGCTCATGGCAGCGCAAGGCCGACCTGTGTGACCAGAACGGTGCCCGGCGGCCCGTCCAACACCAGCTCCAGCGAGCGCAAGTGCTCCACCTGCAACTGCGGGGTCACGGCCAGGAACAGCTCGAGCGCCGCGCTCACCGTCGTCGGCAGTTCACGCCGGTAATGCTGCCAGCCACGGTCCTGGACTCCGGTCCAAGGTGGATGAAGCGGCAGCAGGAACGACGACGCGACCTCGGCGACATGGCCAGCGGTGTCACGCAAGCGCAGGCGATAGTGCAGGTCCCCCGCAGCAGCCGCGGTGCCGAGGCACGCAATCATGCGGAGATCGACGTGGGTGATCCGTCGCGTATCCAACCCCTCGAGATTCCAGGCAACCGACGGCGAACCTTGACGCCATTGCAGGCGCAACGCGTTGGCTTCGGCGCCGAACTCCGGACTGCATGCGAGACCGTGGCACGGCGCCGCCGCATCGAATCCCACGGTTTCCGGGGCCTTGCCGTCGAGATCGAGGCGATGGGCCGCGGCGTAGCTGACGCGCAGGTCCAAGGGGCGTCCGGCGGCGTGAACGACCGAACGAGGCACCAACGCCTGGCCGCGCAACCACGGCGGCAATTCCTGTCCCGGCGAGTCCAGCGTGGCATCGAACCACTCGCCCGAGGCCGCGGTCAGTACCGCACGTTGCGCCACGCCTCCGAGCGATGCGCCGATCGCGCAGGTTTCGAAGCCCGCCTGGCGTGCGTCGGACTGCCACTGCGCATTGAACGACGCATGATCGGCGCCGACCAGCAACCATTGCGCGCGTGGCGCGTTCGGGGTGGCGACTGCGCGATCGTACAGGCCGCGTCCGGACCAGCCGCTGTCGTCCATGTCACACGCGGGCAGCAGGACGGCCAGAGCGGCGCCGCGGGGATCGGCGCGAAGCAGGTCGATGGGAGCGATCGCCACGATGGAGCGGACGTGTACGCCTTTGGCCCATGGTTCCACACTGCGAGCCAGGGTTTCGGGCATCAGCGCGACTGCCTCGCCGCCGGTCGAATGGCCGAGCAGCCCGACTCGTGTTGGATCGACGGTCACGCCGTGTGCCGTGCCGATCCGCTGGGCAAACCAGGCGCGCAAGTGGCCGGTGAGTAGACCGACACGGCCGTGGATCGCGATCTCGGGCGCAGGGCAGCCCAGGGCGTTTGCGTCCAGACTCGCGACGACATAGCCGCGGGCAGCCAACGTTTCTGCAAGCGCGACGAAGCCTTCCGCGCTGGGCGTGCTGATGCTGCCGGGCGGGCACTGGTCTTGCATCGGGCAGACGTCGCGACCGTCCGGGGCGCGGCAGGTACCGTGCGTGCCATGGATGACGAGAATCAGGGGCAACGCCGCGGGACCGTGCGTCGCGGGCATGCGCACCAGGGCGGAGAGGCGTCCTTCGGGGGCTGTCTGCTCATAACTCCAAGCCGCGACGGGCTGAACGCTCAGCGGAGCGGAAGCCACGCGCGGTACACCGGCAACGCGTGGCACGACCCGATACCAGGCCGGGGCGGTCAGCGGTTGATCCGTCCAAGTCGGCTCGGTGACGGTCGCGACTGTGGCCCAAGGTCCGGAATCTAGGGCGGAGCGCTGCACCAGGAACGCGGTCCCCGGCGCGCCCGGCGCCCATCCGAGCACGACGGCGGTGCCCTGATCGACGCGAACGGCCTGCAGCAGGCGCAAGTCGACGTCGTCCGCTGCTTGCATCGCCTGGTTGGCACGACCTGGGACCGCGCGGGACTCATCGTTCGGCTCCAGGTCAGGCGCCGTAGCTACGGCCAACGCCGCCGCGGCGACCAACCCGGCCAGCGCGCGCCAGGGTGTGTTGCCAGCAAGAACGCCAGCAAGACGGCCCGCGGCCCGTGCGCGGATGCTGAAAAGGGCCTGCACAGTGCGCGGCATCGCCGACTCCCAGGCAAGCAACGATGCCGCCTTCGAGCACTTGGATACCAGCACGGCCTCAGCCGCATGCGTTTCTCACGAGGAATCTTCTCGATTGGTTCACCATTGAACGCAGACGCACTCATCCCTTCACGAATGCCGGGGACGGCGCGGCCGCAACCCTGAACAAACGTTCACACGTCAGGGAGCGATGGGCAGTCCAACCCGAATCGAATCGCGGTGCGCGGGCCGTTCCAGCACGCAAGTCCTCACACTCGGCGCGTTCAGGCTATGCAGCGAGACGTCACACATGGCGTGCGGTACGTGGCGATCAAATGGCCCGCGACCCAGGGCAGCGTGAGCCGGGGCGTTGCGATCCAGCCCTCAACCCGAGGTTGCCCGCCGCCGCCGCTCCGCCAGCCACAACAGCCGGCACGCGCGCAACACCGCGTCCTCGTTGTCCAACGCCAACGTAGCGGCGCGCACGATGGTCTTGCGGTCCGGGCGATCGGTGGTCCGGCGCGCTTCACCCGGCATCGTGGCCAGGCGTCCCGCCACCCGTTCCAACCGCGCGTCGAAGGTCGCGTCGGGGCAGGCCGCGCCGAGCATGTCCTGCAGGCACTTGTAGTTGGCCGTCGCCGTGGCCTGCATGCGCGCACCGAGCCCTGTGTAGTCCAGGCCCAGCTGCGGCAGGCGCACCGCCGTCGTCGCCGTGTAGATCAGCAGGAACCATGCCTGATCCTGCTCGCGCTGACGTTCCTGCGTCACCTTGGTCTTGGAGATCGGCAGGCCCATCGCCATGGCCGCGATGTTGGTCTTCTTCTGCGAGGTCTCGGTGGACGTCTCGACCATGTGTTCGGTACGGGCGCGCAGGACCAACACCACGTCCCGCAAGGGAATCTGCACGGACTCGCGGCGGTCGCTGACTATGAGGTGATCGGGATCGAACCGGAAGGCGCGCGCCTCGAAGGGAGTCGGCACGGCCTCGAGCGCGCGCTCGTGCCAGGCGTGCGCCTCCAAACCCGCGTTCTGCAAGGCGACAGCCATCGCCTGGGCTTCCGGCAGCGCCTCGGTCCACTGCACGATGAAGGGCACGCCTTTCAGCAGGATCTGCCGTCGATCGAGGGCATGGCCGCCCAACAATTCGGCGAGCGCGCGTGCCGCAGCATCGACGTCTCGGGCAGGAGGCACGGCGAGAACGAAATGCACCTAGAAAATCCCAGACTTTCTGGCATGCAGGCGCATGTGGCCCTGCTGGATGCCTTCACCGGCAAGCGCGCGCAATGCCGCGAGATTCGACGCCAGTCCGGCGGCGGCCATCACCACCGCCAATTGGCGCGCGCCGTCCACGCGAATCAGTTCCATCGCCGCGCGCACGCCCGGGTGCGCCTGGGTCGAGCCGCCCACCGTACCGATTGCGAGCGGAAGCTCCATGGTTCCATGCAGTCCCGTGCGGGTCCGCGACCAGATCGCCAACGGTCGATACTCGCGCCCCAAGGCTGCATAGCCGTGCGCACCTGCCTCGATGGCTCGCCAGTCCTGCCCCAGCGCCACCGCCACTGCATCGATACCGTTGAGGATTCCCTTGTTGTGGGTGCTCGCGCGAAACGGGTCCATCTCCGCGAACCGGCTCGCCCGCGCCACGCCGTCCGCCAGGGCGTCGCCGCCCAGAAGATCGGCACCCACGTCGCATTCGATGTGCACCAGGCGGCGCATGGGCAGGTTGGACAGGATGCGCAGACCGATGTCGCCGCCGACCCACTGCTGCACCGCAGGAGCCACGCATTCCGCTACGGTATCAACGACATTGGCACCCATCGCGTCGCCGACGTCCACGTACAAGTGCACGACCAGCAAGCCGGAGTCGCGATCCAGCACGCGCACGTCGACGTCTACGCAACCGCCACCGCGCGCCACCATCCGCGGAATCGCGGCGTTGGCCACGGCCAGGATCTCTTCGCGCCGCTGGGTCAGGTGTTCCGCCGCGGAGTCGACGCCCTTGACGTGATCGAGCTGAACCTGCGCCGTCATCACCGAGGCGGTCGCGTCTCCGCGGAATCCTCCGGTGGCCCGGACCATGCGCGCCGCGTTCGAGGCGGCGGCGACCACCGACGGTTCTTCGATCACCATCGGCACCAGGTGATCGCGCCCGTTGACCCGGAAATTCAGCGCCACGGCCATGGGCAAGGCAAACGTCGAGACCACATTTTCGGACATCCGATCGGCCAGCGCGATGTCCAGGTTGCCGCGCGCCAGGTAGGCCTGGGCATCCGCCGAAAGTCCGGCCGTCGCCGCCAGCACCGCGCGCCGATCCTCGACCGAGCGTTTGTAGAACTCCTTGTGACGACTGGTATAAGCCGCATCTTTGGCGACGACCGTGGGTCGCGCGATGCCCAGGCTGAGCGCCAGTTCATCGAGTTGCGCGGGGGCCAGCGCCTGCGGACCGTCACTGCGGGCCTCTTGCGGATTCTGGTGGACTTCCACGAGCACGAGGCTCGCGCCGGCCGCCACGCCCGCTTTCGCCAACGGAACCACGAGGTCCCGCCGGCCCGCGGCGTGCGAAGGGTCCACCGCCACGGCCAGGTGCCAGGCGTGGTTCAGGACGGCAATCGCGCCTACGTCCAAAGTGTTGCGCGTTTCCTTGCCGGCGCCCGCGATGCCGCGCTCGCAAAACAGCACGTACGGCGCGCCGTGGACCAGCAAATGCTCTCCCGCCTGCAGCCATTCCGTCAGCGAGGCGCCGCGCGATCGCTTCAGCAGCACCGGCCGTCCCGCCGCGCCGACCGCCTGCAACAGCGCGAAGTTCTGCATGTTGCGCGAGCCGATTTGCACGAGGTCGGCGACGGCCGCCACCGCGTCGACGTGCGCCTCGGACATCGCCTCGGTCACCACGCCAAGTCCGTGCGCCGCCGCGGCTTCCGCCATCCAGCGCAGCGCCTGCTCGCCTTCGCCCTGGAAACCATACGGCGACGTCCGCGGCTTCCAGGCGCCGCCTCGCAGCAACTTCGCGCCGGCCCTCGCAACCAGGCCCGCGGCCTCGTGGATCTGTGCTTCGGACTCGACCGCGCACGGACCTGCCGCCAACACGGTGTCGCCGCCCAGGATCAGGGTTTCTCCTGTCCTCAGCATGAGTTCGTAGCGAGCGGGCAGGGCGTCGACCCGCGGGTGCAGCGAGGCCCGGTCGCGCACGTCAGCCACACCCTCCACATCGAGCAGGCGTGCGGTCGAGACGTGGGCCGAATGCGGTTCGACCTCCAGGACGCCCGGGCCTTCGCCGCCCAGCAGGGGACGAGTCCACAGCCCCAGGCCCTGCAACGTCGCAGACACGGCTCGCAAGTCTGCGTCGACGTTGAGGATGATGATCATCGCGGCCTCGATACCGAATCTCGTGCTCCCGGCGGAATGTCGCGCCAGGCAGTTGCAAGGACCAACGGGCAGCCCTTGCGCGCCGTAGTCTATGCTTGCCGGGCCCGCAGTGCATCATTGCATCGAGAAGTTTCGGGGCCGG
>CAYHHL010000001.1:48756-128357 GCA_964356325.1 uncultured Enterobacteriaceae bacterium
GCGCACTTCAGCGAATCCTTGGCGTCTTCAGGAGACTTGGCGAAGCGCATCATCCAACCTCCGGCGGGATTGCCCTTTTGTCCGGGACCATTGCCCACCAGCACGAAGCCCTCGGAGACCGGGACCACGGCCACGAGGTCGTTGGCCTGGACCTGGTTGGCAAAGCCCAGCGGTTCGTTGCCCTTCAGGCTCGCGGCAAAGCCTTTGGTGTCCGCGGCTACGGAACCAGCGGCGATCCACTTGCCATCCGCGCTCAAGGCCCCGGCGACCCAGACGCCCGCGCCTTCGAAGCTCGGCGTCGAGTGCCAGTCGGGCTGCAACGCCGCGGTGAAGTGGGCAACCCAGCCGTTCTTGTGGCCGTTGCTGAACGTGGCCCAACCGAACGCCGCGACTTCGCCACTGGGCGCCAACGCCACGCCCTGCAGGCTGCCCTGGTTGGCCAACGGCGGCACCAGGATCTGTTGATTCAGGACCTTGCCGTTGCCGTCCAGGAGCAGGAGCCAGCCGCGTTTGCCTTGCGGAGTCGAGACTTCCCCTACGGCCACGAAACCGTTCTGGCGCGCGGCGACGCCGGTCAGCGAGGTCGCGGTCACACTGGTCGGCAAGGCTATGGTGTCCTGGCCGAGCACCGTGCCCGCGTCGTCGAGCTTGACGAGCCAGGCGGCCGACTGGCCCTGCGTCGAAATGGCCGTACCGACGGCCAGCCAAACGCCCGCTGGCGAAACGGCGACATCGTGCAGTTCACCCGCGGCAGCCATCGAAGGTACCAGCGCTTTTTGCCAGGGTGAGGTCAGCTGCCACAGGCCGTCCGCCGACTGCGATTCCGGGGCGAAGCGCACGACCCAGCCTTGCGCCGGCTTGCCCAACGTACCGACTGCCAGCCAACCGCCCGTGCCGCCTGCCACGGCAACTCTGTGCAACGCCTGCGTTTCGACGTTGGGCCCGGCGGTGACGGGGACGGAAACGCGAGCCCTGGCGCCCACGTCCATGCGGGTGATCCAGCCTACTCGGCGTTTTGGCCAGTCCGTCCAGCCCACCGCCAGGACGCCGGCGCCCGCCTTGGCCGCGCCCGCGAGCCGTCCCGGACCCACCAACTTGGTGGCCGGATTCGCCGGCGCCGTGAGTTCGCCCTGCCACAGACCGCACTTGCAGCCGTTCTCACCGGGACCGCCTGCCGCGCACAGCCAGGTCTTGCCCGGATGTTGGGCGACCTGGCAAACCTTCTCCAGCTGGGGTGGATCCGCATTGGCGACGCAGGGATCCACGGCCTTCGACTTGGGATCGCACACGCCGACGACGCATTCGGCCTTCACGTGCGCGCAGTCGACGTCGCCGGTGTGCGTGAGGCATTTGCCAGCGACCCAGCCCCCGAGCGTGCACGGGTTGCCGTCGTCACACGGCGCGCCGGCCGCCTGGCAGACTCCGTCCAGGCACAGCAGTACTCCGCATTCCGTATCGGTAGTGCAAGGTTGCGCGCACAGGCCGTGGTAGCATACGCCGCTGTCGCACTGGGTGCCATCGTCGCACGAGGAGGCGTTGCGGCGCCCGCGTTGCTGGCATCCCACCACCGTCGTGAGCACGGTCAGCAGGACGAAAGCGCGCAGGACGGCCGAGTTCCCGACGACCAGGCAGGGCACGGCACGCTGGCTGGTAGGGGGCAATGCCATGGAGCGAACCGCGGCCAAACCAAGGCTGCGCGCAGGAGCCTAGGGCATTCGCCTTCACGCAACAAGCGCAATCACGCGGCCTTGTCCGGGCCCTCTGTGTACTCGCTGATCGGCGGGCAGCTGCACACGAGGTGGCGGTCGCCGTACACCTGATCGATGCGCGAGACATGCGGCCAGAACTTGCCTTCGCGCACCCACGGCGCCGGAAACGCCGCTTGTTCACGGCTGTAAGGCCGATCCCAGTCCACCGCGAGCACGTCGTCCAGCGTGTGCGGCGCCAGGCGCAAGGCGCTCTCCTGTACAGCTACGGCGCCGGACTCTATCTCGCTGATTTCACCCCGAATCGACACGAGGGCCTGGATGAAGCGGTCGATCTCGGCCTTGGACTCGCTCTCGGTCGGTTCGATCATCAACGTGCCCGGCACCGGGAAGCTCATGGTCGGGGCGTGAAAACCATAGTCCATCAAGCGCTTGGCGATGTCATCCACCTCGACGCCGGTGGTCTTGAGCGGGCGCGTGTCGACGATGCACTCGTGCGCGACCAGGCCCTCCTTGCCCGTGTAGAGGATCTGGTAATGCTTGGACAACTGCCGTGCGAGGTAGTTCGCGTTGAGGATGGCGACCTGCGAGGCCCGCTTCAACCCGTCCGACCCCATCATCGCGATGTACATCCATGAGATCGGCAGGATGCTCGCGCTGCCCCACGGCGCCGCCGACACCGCGCCGATCGCCTGCGCGCCGCCCACCGGCACCACAGCGTGCCCCGGCAGATACGGCGCGAGATGCGGCGCCACGCAGATCGGCCCCATGCCCGGACCGCCGCCCCCGTGCGGAATGCAGAAGGTCTTGTGCAAGTTGATGTGGCACACGTCGGCACCGATGTCGCCCGGACGGCACAAGCCCACCTGCGCATTCAGGTTGGCGCCGTCCATGTACACCTGGCCGCCATGGGCGTGGATCTTCGCGCAAATCGCCGAGATCGCCTCCTCGAACACGCCGTGGGTCGACGGGTAGGTGACCATCAGCCCGGCCAGGCGATCGGCGTGCTGGGTGGCCTTGGCCTCCAGATCCGCGACGTCGATGTTGCCCATGTCGTCGCACGCCACGACCACGATTTGCATGCCTGACATCGCCGCGGACGCCGGATTGGTGCCGTGCGCAGACTGCGGAATCAGGCAGACGTTGCGATGGCCCTCACCCCGGGCGTGATGGTGCGCGCGAATTACCTGCAACCCCGCGTATTCACCCTGACTTCCCGCATTGGGCTGCAGCGAGCAGGCGGCGAAACCGGTGATGTCGGCCAGCCATGACTCCAACTGCGCGAACAGCTTGCGATAGCCATGCGTTTGAGCCGACGGCGCGAAGGGATGCAACTTGGCGAAGCCCGGGAACGTGATCGGCAGCATCTCGGCCGCCGCGTTCAGCTTCATCGTGCACGAACCGAGCGGAATCATCGATGTCGTCAGCGACAGATCGCGCTGCTGCAAGCGGTGAAGATAACGCATCATCTCGGTTTCACTGTGGTACTTCGAGAACACCGGATGCTGCAGGAAGGCGCTGGTGCGCGCGAGACCGCCGAAGCCATCGGGCTGTACTTCGCGTGCCAGTGCTTCGAGCGCCGCGAGCGACAGCGGCCCGGTTCCCTGGGCCTCGTTGACGTCACCCGCGGTCTGGTCGCGGCCAGCGTGGTAGTCCGCGAAACTGAACAAGGCTATGAGATCCGCGAGGTCTTGTGTCGTCGTCGCTTCGTCCAGCGCGATGCCGAGCGAGCCATCACCGAAGTCGCGCAGGTTGATCCGGCTAGTCTGGGCGGCTTCGAGCACCTGGACTCGGCGCGAACCGACCTCGATGCGCAGCGTGTCGAAGAACCGACTGTGGCGAATGCCCATGCCGCGACGGCGCAAGGCTTCCGCGAGCACCAGCGCCATGTGGTGAACGCGCAGGGCGATGGCGCGCAGGCCCTCGGGGCCGTGATAGCACGCGTACATGCTGGAGATGATGGCCAGAAGAACTTGCGCGGTGCAGATGTTGCTGGTCGCCTTGTCGCGGCGGATGTGCTGTTCCCGGGTCTGCAACGCCAATCGCAAAGCAGGCTTGCCGTGGGAATCGACCGACACGCCGATGAGGCGACCGGGCATCGTGCGCTTGAACGCGTCCCGGGTCGCGAAGAACGCCGCGTGCGGGCCGCCGAATCCGAGCGGCACCCCGAAGCGCTGGGCCGAACCGACCGCCACGTCGGCGCCGAACTCGCCGGGCGGTTGCAGCACGCACAAGGCCAGGATATCGCAACACACGGTGACCATCGCTGCCGCGGCGTGGGCTCGCGCACAGAAAGCCGCGTAATCGATCAGGCAGCCGTCCGTCGTCGGGTACTGCAGCACGCAACCGAATACCTGCGGCTGGCCATCGGGGCCCGGCGAGAAGTCGAAGGTCTCGGGATCGCCCACGATCACCTGGATGCCGAGCGGCAGCGCGCGCGTTCGCAGCACGTCAATCGTCTGCGGGTGACAGTCCGCGGCGACGAACAGCCCGAGCGTGCGCGCCTTCTTCTGCTGGTTGAACATCAACGTCATCGCTTCGGCCGCTGCGGTCCCTTCGTCAAGCAGCGAGGCGTTGGCGATGTCCATTCCCGTCAAGTCCGTGATCATGGTCTGGAAGTTGAGCAGCGCCTCGAGCCGGCCCTGCGAAATCTCGGGTTGGTACGGCGTGTACTGGGTGTACCAGCCCGGGCTTTCCAGGATGTTGCGCACCAGCACCGCGGGCGTCACCGTGTCGTGATAGCCCATGCCCAAATAACTGTGGAATACCTGATTTTCACTCGCGAGTTGAGCGATGGCGCGCAGGGCCTCGTGCTCGGACAGGGCGGGGCCGGTCTGCAAAGGGCCGCGAAACCGGATGGCCTCGGGCACCGCTGCGTCAGTCAGAGCGTCGAGCGACGCGTAGCCCAACGTGTCGAGCATCGCCTGGATGTCGGCGTCGTTGGGGCCGATGTGGCGGTGGGCAAAGATATCGGTGCTGCGGAGCCCAGTTCGGGCCTGTGCAATGGTCGTGATCATGCGGGGGACCTCGCGGCGCGGCGATTGGGGAGCCGCAGTCGCAAAGGCCGCGGGCGCGCGCGAGTGTAAGGGAAGTCGCGCGGCGCGTCACCCGACCCTATTCACCGCGCAACTTGACCCGCTCGGGCGCGAAGAACTCGACGTCCGCTCCCGCCACGAATTGCGCGACTGGCGGCGTGTAGGCGTGGCCGGGCAACCCAGCAGCAGGAATCAGTTCGTCCCTGAGTTCGGTGATCACCGCCCGACGGGCCAGCAGCGGCGCGTGGTGAATCCGCGTGGCGTAGACTGCGCCCAACCTGCGGACGAACAAGACGTATCGCTCGAGAAGAAAGTGTTCGAGGGTGCCGGGGCGTGACAGGCCGATCGCCTCGCCGATTTGCGCGCGGGCCTGCAACGTCGGCCGGTGGCTGGCTTGCCGGGTGCTGCGGTACTCGACCTCGCGACCCTCCACGACCATCTCGATGCTGGCAAAGCTGAATGGCAGGCCAACCACGACGCGGGAAAAGGCAACGGCGACGTGCGAGGAGGCATCCAAAGACAAGACGAACACGCCTGGTACGCCGTTGCAGTGGACGTAGGTGCGGACGTTGATCTCGAGGAAATCCAAGCTGAAACCGACGCCTATCCCGGCTAGTCGGCTGCGTCTTCCTTCGAAGGGTACGATGCTGACCCAAGCCTGACCGCGAAACAGGTCGAGTTCGACACCGCGCGGCAACAAAGGTTGGATGTCCTTCGCCGCGACCGGCCAGTGCATGAACAACAGGTTGCGCCATTCCTGCCAGGCGACGGTGCGCTTGTCGGGCCGGCGCGCCGGAGCCAATCGGTCGCTCAGGCGCAAGGTGGAATCACGGGCAAAATCCGAAGGGGTAACGGGGGTCCTGAACTGCAACTGATCCGCGTACATATGTGTCCTCCCGCAGCGCGAAGGACCACAGCCGCGGCGCGGTGGGACATTTCCACCAGCACCAGCACCGACTGTTCGCCTCGCGTCGCCTGCGTAGATTCACGCTAGCAGAGGTGTGACCAGTCACGCAAATCGATGTCGAGACAAGCCGCGAGAAGGGCTTGCCTTTCCGCTCGGCGGAGTCAAGAACGAGCGCGCAGGATTCGGCAATCAGTCAGCAATCGGCCCAGGCGTGAAGCGGCGCGCGGTGCCCGCCCGGGACGAAACGGCGTCCAGGCCGGCGCGGCCCTCGCGATCACGCCCGGAGGCGATTGGCGATCAGGCCGCCTTGGGCACGAAAGCCGTGCAGTATCCAGGGGCGGCGATCGGACCTTTGATGATCTTGCAGCCGCCGCACGCAGCGCCCGCCGCGGGTTCGACGAACTGCTGGCAGCCCTTGCACAGCTTGCTCGCATCGGGAGAAGCGTCCACGTACTTCAGCGACTCGCGCGTCGCCTTCTCGCCTTCGGACAGGCCGGAGATGTCGTTGCAGGCCACGGCTGCGCCGCCGCCATCCTTCTTGCCGCAGGCCGCGAGCGCACTGACGGCTCCCACGGTCAAGGCGCCGATTCCCAGGCGGGTCAGGAATTCTCGGCGGTTCGTGTCGTTCGGTTGCATTGCATTCTCCAAGGTGGTGACCACGGGTGCGCGCCGTCCCGGCCCCCGCGTGACGCGACGGTACGCCTGTGAAGCTCCGCGTGCAACGCGTGCCACGCGGGCCGTTTCTGACGCCTGGGCATCGACCAAGCCCGGGGCGTCGCCATGCCTCGCATTCGGACCCGTTCCGGACAAGTGCTAGGCTGTGGCCATGGCGACTATTCCCGTGCACGCATATGGCTTTGCAGCGACGTTTCAGGTGCGCGACCTGGTGCGCAAGCTGCCCGAAGCGATCGTCGACGTGGACGCGGCGCGCGATAGAGCCGTTGCCCGCTTTCCAGCCGCCGAAGGTGAAGTCAAGCTCGCGATCCTGCACGACTTCGGTGCAGCGGTATTCTTCGGTCTGGACCGAGTGGCCTGCGATCGACTGGTCGCGCACCTGCTCGCCGGTCTGGACCCCGAACCACACGCCCCGCTGACTGAACACTTCCTGCTGGAGGTGCGCCCGGGCGCGGCGACCGAGGTCAAGTTCGACCGTGCCGTGCTGCCGTCGGCGCGCCTGGCCCACCTGGAACTGGTGTCGCTGCTGCTGGCCCAGTCCGTGGTGCTGGACTACTACGAGGAAGACGTCGGTGAAATCCTGGCGCGCACTGAACGCATTACGCAAGGGCTGGCGCAGCGCGGACGGATTCCCGGTCGGGTGCGCAATCTTCGCCAATTCATTGGTACTTGCATCAGCACGCGGGCGGATATCGTGTTGTCCCTCGCGCTGTTCGACAAGCCGGATTCGGCCTGGGACGACGCTGAAGCCGATCGCTTGTTCAATGGCTTGCGTGCTGAACTGGAGATCGACGACCGCTTCCGGGCCATCGAACGCAAGCTGGGAATGATGCAGGACGATCTGGTCCTGTTCGTCGAGTTGTCGCAGACGCGGACCTCCTGGAGCCTGGAGGTGATCATCGTCGCGCTGATCCTCATGGAACTGCTGCTTTCCATCGGCACGCTGTTGGGCGGCGCGCACGGCTAGAGTTGCTTCGGCGCCGGATCGGCCACCCCTCCCGCGCAGACGAATCGCACATGGCCTTGCAGGGTCAGGGGATCGCCATCGTACGCGGCGAAGTCGGCGATTTCGCCCTCGCGCAGTTCGCCGATGCCGGGGCCCAGGTGAAGCATGTCCGCGACCTGCCTGGTCACGCCGGCCAGCGCGACCTCCCACGGCAGACCGGCTGCCACAGCGAAGCCCGCTTCCCAACGCAGGTTTCGCGCCCCGTGCGTCTCGGCCGTCGCCAGGCCTACTCGGACCCCGGCAGCGTGCAGGATTGCCGCTGTGGCGACCGTGGCGCGGGCCGTGCCGAAATCGTAGGGCTTGGTGCGCACCGGCCCGAGCAGCACCGGCACGTGCGCCGCCGCCAACCTCGCCGCGACGATGTGGGCCTCGGCGCCGCCCGCGATGACGAGATCCACGTCGAACGTCTCGCGCAGTCGCAGCGCCGCGGTGATGTCGTCGGCTCGAACGGCATGTACGACGAGCGGCATCTTGCGCTGCAGCACCGGCACCAGCGCGAGCAGGGCCGGGTCGTCGCGCATGCGCTGCAGCGATTCCTTACCGGCGGGATCCTTGGGCTTCTTGCCCGCCTCTGCTTCGGCCAAGCGCCGGGCCCGCTCCAGCAACGTGCGCAGGACCGCCAGTTGGCCGGAACGCGCGCCGACGATCGGCTCCGCCGTCTTGGCATCGTCGCCCAGAGTCACGTGCATGGCCACGGGGTTGCGGATCAAGACGTCGTCCACTACATCGCCCATGGTGCGGAAAGCCACGCTTTGACCGACGATAAGCGCGCCGCCCAGTGGCCTGACCACGACCGCGGTCACGCCCGCCCGGCGCGCCGACTCGATCGCCCGCGAGTGGACCTGGATACCGTCGATTGCCCGCACGTGCGCGAGGTTGCTCTCGTGGGCCGCGACACCGTCGTGTGAGGCGTCCTCGGCGTCGACCTCGATCTGGCCGAGGTGGCCGAGCGCCTCGATCATGCCGGGAACGAGCACCAGCCCGGTCAAGGGAAACACCTGGATACCTTGAGGCAACGGACAAATCTTGCGTTGCAGGGCGTGGGTCGAGCCCGGCTGGACATTGGCCACGCCCAGGCAGTCGATGCGGCCGTCCTTGACCACGATGACGCCGTCTTGTAGCGGCGGCGCGCCGGGCTGAAGCGTATGCACCATGGCGCCCGTGACGGCGAACGAGCCAGGCCTCGCACCCGCGTTCGTTGCGAGCAGCGTCAACGGCAGGATCACGGCCAGCAGCAGGTCGGCGCGCGGGCTCACGGTCGGCCTCCGGGGACGATCTGCTCGCCGTCGATGAAGACCCGCTCCGGTTCGACGCCCAGTTCCAACGGCGAGCGCGGCCACACCACGACGTCGGCGTCCTTGCCCGCCTCGAGCGTGCCCAACCGGTCCGAGACGCCGATGAGCCTGGCAGGGTTGCGCGTCACGGCCTGGAGCGCTGCCTGCTCAGGAAGCCCGTAGTGGTGCGCCTTTGCCGCCTCGAACATCAAGTAACGCGCGTCGATCACCGGGTGATCCGTCTTCAGTGCCAGCAGGACTCCAGCGTCGAACAGCAGTTTGGGCGCGTGCACGCTGCCGTCGTACGCCTCCATCTTGAAGCCCCACAGGTCCGCGAAGGTCGCGACGCCGACGTGCTGGTCCACCAGCAACCGAGGGATCTTCCAGGCTTCCAGCGCGTGATGGATCGCCGCGACGCGAAAGCCGAACTCGCCGGCGATGCGCAACAGCGTTTCGATGTCGTGGACTTCATAGCAATGCACTTGCAGGTACACCTCCCCGCGCAACAGCGCTACGATCGGCTCCAGCTCAGGCTTGAACGGTTTGACGCCTGTATGCAGGGGGTTGCGTTCCCACGTATCCTGCTGATCGCGCAGGTCGCGCGCCTCGAACAGCAGCTTGCGCAGGACCCAGCCGTGGCCCATGCGCGACATCGGCAATTGCGAGCGAGCCCCGTATACGCGCTTGGGATTCTCGCCCATCGCCCACTTCATCGACCGCGGCGGCCTCGGCAAGGCCATCTCGGCGACGGTGTGGCCGCGCAGCTTGACGTAGAACGCCTGCCCGCCGACCGCGTTGCCACTGCCCGGCAGGATGAGCGAGGTCGTGACGCCGCCCGCAACCGCTCGTGCAATCGCGGGATCTTCCGGATCGAAACCGTCCAGGGCGCGCACCGCGGGCGTAGTTGGCCCGGTCATCTCATTGCCGTCCGCGTGGGCCTTGGCGTTCGGCGCACCGTAGACGCCCAGGTGCGAATGCATGTCGACCAGGCCCGGCGTCAAGATCCGGCCGCGCACGTCGATCTCCCGCGCTCCGTCCGGCAATGGAATGCCTTTCGCCACCGCGGTGATCTTGCCATTTTCCAAGAGGATATCGGTATCCGGCAGCACCGCGCCGGTCGCCGTCCACAGCGTGCCACCGCGCAACAACGTCGCCTGGGCGCGAACGGGCCGCGGCTTGGGGGCCGGCACCGGCGGCGGCAACTGGGCCAGCGCGGGCAGGGCGGCCAGCAAGGACAACGCCATGGCCATCAGGCAGCGGACAACGGCAAGACGCGTCTTGTGAACGGGCCCATTCTGCAAGGGCGAACCGGACATGTCGTGGGTGTTCCGAGGCCGGACTGACGGCGCGCGGCAGGGTAGAAGTCCCCCGGACAAACGGCAAGAGCGCGTCCGTTGGCGGCTACGGACCCGCGCTACGCCACCATGGACGAATGACCGCCACGCTTCTAGACTGCCCAGCCTAGCCATCGCCCTTCCCGGCTGCGCAGGTTCCATGAGCCAACCCAAGACTTCTCGCTACCTAGGCCTCATCGGATTCCTCTGCCAGGGTCTCTGCCTCGCGGGGTGCGGCCTTGGCTCGGTCGGCGCGGATCTGGAAGCCTGGCGCGCCGCGAAGGACGCGTTCGGAGCCGATGCCACGGTCGCAGCCGATGCTGGCGCCGACGCCTCCACAGCCTGTTCACCCGCCAATTGTGACGATGACAACCCTTGCACGGCGGATACTTGCAAGGCAGGCGCCTGCCTGCACGCTACCCAGGACGGACCTTGCGACGACGGATCGGGCTGCACGGGTGCCGATACCTGCAAAGAAGGCAAATGCCAGGGAGCAGCGCGCACTTGGATGTTCGTCTCCGGCATCCCAGGTGCGTTCCAGACGGTCGCCGCTGTGCGCGAATTGCCAGACGGCGGGGTGTTGGCGGTCGGAGCCACGCAATTCGGCGACGGCGATGCAGTGCCGGCACGCGGGCATACCTTGCGCCTGGATGCGGCTGGCAAATCCGTCGGCGAATGGCAAACCGATCCGGACACGCGCTGGACCGCCCTGGTGCCAGTGCCTGCCGCGACCCTTCTGCTCGGGTTTCGCCGTGACGGCGCGTCCGTAGCCCTGATTTCAGCACCTTTGCCACTCGACGCCGTGCAACCGCCGGCCTTGGTGACCCAGGATGCCTGGCCCGACCAACCCATTGCCGCGGAGCCATCTGCAGACCAGACGGTGCTCGTGCTCGCCCAGTCCGGCACCGAGGCGAAGCGGCACGTCGTCCTCGATCGCCTCCATGCCGATGGTTCAGCGGTGGCGCGCACGCCTGTGCTAGGGACCGAAGGGCTGCAGGTCCAAGGTTGGACCCCGAACGCTGCGGGGCACCTGCTCGTCGGTTCGGCAAACGACGGGCAATCCGCTTGGGCCGCCCAGGTTTCGCCCGCGGGAGTCCTGCAGGGCAAGCCGGCGATCTACACGTGTCCACAGGGTACGGACCATCACCTCGTGGGTGCCGTGCCCGCCGCGTTCGGTTTCGTGCTGGTGGGACACTGCCAGACGGCGGGAGCGGCCCACGTCTGGCTCGTCGGCGTCGATCGCAAGGCCAAGCCGCTGTGGACCAAGGTCTATCAGGATCAGGCGGATACCATCCTGGCCGTGCGTGCGCTCAGCGCGACGACGTGGCTGGCGGCGGGCTACACGCACGGCAACGCCAATGCGCTGCTGCGACCGGCTTTGTGGCAATTCGACGTCACCGGCCAACAGTTGTGGAGTCGCACGATCGAAAAGGGCGCCCTGTTCGCGAGCCTGACCTTGGCCCAGGACGGCGGCATCTGGCTGGGCGGCGCGGCGACGCAAGGCATGACTTTGACGGCGGCCGATAGCTTCGTCGTGCGCGCCAACGCCTGGGGCCTGACGGACTGCAAGGGCGCCGGCAAGTGCGCGGGGCCCGGCAACAGCTGTGACGACGGCGACCCTTGCACTTCGGACGTCTGCGTCCTGGCCGGCGCATGCACGAACACGCAAAACACCTGGCCCTGCAACGACGGTGTCGCGTGCGCCATCGGCGAGACCTGCCAGGGCGGCGCATGCCAGGGCGGCAAGGCGGACCTGTGCGACGACGAAAACGCCTGCACCACCGACTCGTGCTCGGACCCCGAGGGCTGCAAACACAAGCCGGCGAGCGGAAGTTGCAGCGACGGCAACGCTTGCACGACGGGCGACCTCTGTATCGACACGACTTGCACCCCGAACGGCGTGCTCGCGTGCGACGACGGCAACCCCTGCACGACCGACGTTTGCGATCCCGGCGTCGGCTGCAATGGCCTCAACGTGCCCGACGGCCTGCCCTGCGCCCAGGGCAAGGTGTGCGCCGCCGGCAAGTGTTCGATTCCTTGGGCCAGCGCCGTCGCTACGGGCGACGACTTCTCCTGCGCCATGCATGACGGCCACCTGCTGTGCTGGGGCGCCAACGATCGCGGCCAGTTGGGCAACGGTGTCGGTGCGGCGAGCGGCATCCCCGTCGACACTGGAGTCGTCCAGGCGGTGCAGGTAGGCGGCGGCGTCGGCTTCGCGTGCGCCCGCAAGGCCACCGGCAAGATCGCATGCTGGGGACGCAACGACGTCGGCCAGGCGGGCGTCGTCCCGGGCCCTGGCGCGGCGACTCCGACGGACGTGGCGTTGGCGGCCGTCGCGGTGGATCTCGCAGTCGGTGCGACCCATGCGTGCGCGAGAACCGTACAGCAGGACGTGTGGTGTTGGGGATCCAATATAGACAAGCAGTTGGACAAGGACGGTGCGGGAAGTTTCGCGCCCGTGCAGCCCGCGCACGTGACCAAGGCGACGCTGATCGCGGCGGGCGGCGCGCAGACCTGTGCCTTGAAGCCGAACGGTGAGACCGTGTGCTGGGGCCTGGCCAAACTCGGCGGCGCGTTGTTCGAGAAGACCACTTCGCAACCTCAACTCATCGACCTTCCTGCGTCTCCGGTCGCGCTGGCTGTGGGCGAGACTTTCGCGTGCGCCCTCATGAACGACCACTCCGTTTGGTGCTGGGGCGAGAACAGCGTTGGCCAACTCGGCATGGGCAAAAGCGTTCCCGGGACATTCGCGCCGGTCGCCGTGCTGGGCCTCCAGGACGCCGAGAGCGTGACGGCGGGTTTCCAGCACGCCTGTGTCCTGCGCAAGGGCGGCGCGGTCTGGTGTTGGGGCGATCACGTCTGGGGCGAACTCGGCGACAGCACCGCGCTCGCAGGCATCTCGGTGTTGGAGTCGCCGATCCTGGCCTCGATTCAGCCCATGACCCAGCTTGCCGCACGAAACACTCACACTTGCGGGTTGCTGCCCTCCGGCGCGGTGGCGTGCTGGGGCCACGGAGGCCTGCCGGGACTGGTGGGCCAAAGCAAGGCCTTGGTGTATCTTCAGGATTCGCTACCCTAGAGTTCTCGCGGAGGTCCCGATGCGTTCGAGCTGTTCCCTGGCCTGGACCCTGCGCTCGTGCCTCGTCGCGGCGCTGGTCGGCTGTGGAACGCCCGCTGCGCCATCCGTGCCCGCGGGCGCCGACACCGTGACCTTCGCGGGCGGCCTGGACGCCGGCAAGACTGACGCCAGCAAGGACTCCTCCGCGGGCGATGCGACAGTTGCCGACCACGGAATCGCTTCCCACGACACGCTGAAGTCGGACGCCCCCGCCAGCCCCGCGGACACGGTCGCGCCCACCGACAGCGTGGAGCCTGCCGAAGATATCGTGTCTTCCCCGGATGTTCCAACTGGACCTGTCTGTGGCAACGGCCAATGCGAGTCGCCCGAGTCCGCCCAGTCGTGCCCCGCCGATTGTCCTGCCGGCCCGCCGGTGTGCGGCGACGCTTGGTGCCAGATCGAGAGCGAGTCTCCCAGCTTGTGCCCGATCGACTGCGATGCCGGCGCCGTGGCTGTCCTGACCTGCCTCAAGGCGCCGTGCGCGGCCGAACTCGGTGTTTGCCTGGGCAGCAAGGCGTGCATCCTGGCGCTTGGCGAGGCGATGTCGTGTCTGTCCTCGTGCGGGGGAGGCTCCAACTGCGACGTGTGCGGCAAGATCGCGTCGGCCAAGCCAGGCGGCGACGCCGTGGTCGCGTGCGGCTTTGCCCAGTGCGGCAGCGCCAGCCCCGACGGCTTCTGCGGCGACGATGAGTGTGGCTCCAAGGAATCCGCGGTGACGTGCCTCGCGGACTGCCAGGGCGGCGGAGGGCCCGTGTGCGGCGACGGCACCTGCACGCCGCCCGAAAACGCCAGCCAGTGCCCCGCTGACTGCAAGGCCGCCAACGCGTGCGGCGACGGCAAGTGCCAGGCCGGCGAGAGCAACGCTTCCTGCCCAGCCGACTGCAAGGGCCCTGCGCCCATGTGCGGCGACGCGGTGTGCCAGGCCAACGAGACCGTCTCGGCCTGCCCGTTCGACTGCGACCCGGCGATCCAGCCTTCGACCGCGTGCGGCAAGCTGAAGTGCGGCAAGCAAAGCGACGCCTGCTTCACCGACCCCGAGTGCGCCAAGATCCTGTCCGAGGCGCTGGCCTGCCTGAAGAAGTGTGGTGGCACGCAGGCTTGCACGAACAGTTGCGCCGGACCGGTGCTCGGCAACGACCTGGCGTTGGCTCTCGCGTCGTGCGGCCAGCAAGAATGCCCGCCGCCGTGACGCCGATCTCGCGGCTTCGAACGCGTTGATCCGCCCTCGAATACGGAACAGGTCTGCAGCACGCATTGCGCCAAAGGCCCGCAAGGGGCATCGTACGCGGCCCATGACGGCCATCCTCGACTGCCCAGTGCTGCCCCTTCACCCTCTCCCGCGCGTCACCGGCGATCTGCCCGGTTGCGGCGGGCAGCTTCGCGTCCAGGTGGAAGACTTCGAAGTCGAGGAGTTGCCGCTGTACGAACCGTGCGGGCAGGGCGACCACCTCTACCTCTGGCTCGAGAAGATCGACGTGCCCGCGGAGACCTTGCGCCGTCACGTCGCGCGCAGCCTGGGTGTGCCGACGATGGACGTGGGCATGGCCGGGCTCAAGGATCGCCGCGCCGTCACTCGCCAATGGGTCAGCGTGCCGCGTTCGGCCGAAGCGCGCGTGCCCCAGATCGACACCGATCGCATCCACGTCCTGCGCGTCGTCGCCCACCGCAACAAGCTGCGCACCGCCCACCTGGCCGGCAACCGCTTCCGCATCCGCATCCGGGGCACGCAGCCCGAATCCGCCGAACTGGTCGCGCGCAAGTTGGAACGCTTGGCAGTGACCGGAGTTCCGGACTTCTTCGGCAGCCAGCGCATGGGCATCGGCGGGTCGACGTTCGCCGCCGGTTGGGCCTTGCTGCACGGCGCGGAACGCCTCACGCGGGTGCGCACGCCGGACGACACCGTGCACACGCTGCACCTCGAAGATCGACCGCTGCGTCGGCTGGCCGCTTCCGCGGTTCAGGCCGAGGTGTTCAACCGGACCGTCGCGTGTCGGCTGGAACGTGGCGTGTGGACACAGGTCTTGCCCGGCGACGTGTGCCGCAAGGTGCTGTCCGGCGGCACGTTCGTCACCGATGATCCAGAGCGCGAACAACTCCGGGCACTCGAAGGCGAACTGACCGTGACAGGACCGATGTGGGGACCGAAGATGATCCGTGCCCAGGACCAAGCTGGTGAACTCGAACGGGAAGTCCTCGCTGGCATCGGCTTGACCGAGGCGCATTTCGCGACCTTGGGACACCTGGCCGAAGGGACGCGCCGGCCGGTGGTCGTGCGCCCGGGCGAATTGCAGGTCCAGGCCAACGACGATGGAGTGACGGTGGCTTTTACCCTGCCGGCGGGCGCATTTGCGACGGTGCTGCTGCATGAGCTGATGGGCCCGAACGAAGCGGAGGACTCGGCCGCGGCGCAAGAACTGGCCGGCGACGACGTGGTGAGCGAGGAGGGCCCGGCATGCGCCTGAACCTCAGCCTGCTCGAAGGCAGCATCGGCAACCGGGCTCGACTTGCGGGCGCCGACGCGTTTCGCCGCGGCCAGATCCAACGCATCGTGCGGCTTTCCGAAACCGAGCACCGCTACCACGTCCTGGTGGGCGAATCCCGGGACGCGGCCGAGACGGTGCAACTCGCGATCGACTACGGCAATGAAGGCGCAATTCTCGATAGTTGGGATTGCACCTGTGATGAAGGCGATGACGCCTGCCTGCACGCGATGGCTGCCGCTCTGGCCGTGCAACACAACCTGGAATCGGCGGGCGTGGAAGGCGCGCGCACCGGGTCCAAGGCCGGTTGGCGCAGTCTGCTCGCCCCCACGGCGATGTCCACGGCGGCCGCCGCGGGCGAGGCTCCCCGGGCGTCCTGGATTTGCTACGACCTGACTTTGCACGTGAATCAAGGCGATACGACGGTCAGCGTAGTGCGGCGGCGGCGTTCGGTCTCGGATCGGGGCAAGCGCTCGGCGGGCACGACGCTCGGCTGGACTCCCAGTGCGGTCGGGCACTTCGGCTATCGCACCAAGGACGATCCGGCGGAGAACCGCGACGATCTGATTCCGGTCCTGTGTCTGGTGAATCGCCACGATCTGCGCGTCCGCACCATCCAGCCTGGCTTCATCGACGTGTTCCTGCGCCTGTTCGTCGACGCCGAGCCCTACACCCTGCGCATCGATGGCGATGACGCGACCGTGGACGGCAACTTGCGGCCGGTGACTGTGCTCATCCAGGACACGCCGGGCGGTGGCATCGAACTGCGCGCCCAGGTGCAATCGAGCGTCCCCGGTCGAGGTAGCGAGGACTACACGCTTTTGCCAGGTCCCGTGCCATGGCTGTACCTGGGCGGCGAAAAGGCCATGGTCCGGCCGGACTGCACGGTCGCCGCGGTCTTGAACCTGTTGCGCACCGGGCCGGTGCAGATCGCGGCGTCGGAAATCTCGACGTTCTCGCGCGAGGTCCTGCCGCAATTGCGCAGTGATGTCACGCTGGTCGAACGCACGACCGTGCTGCCCCAGGCGCGCATTGCCTCGGCGGTGCCGATCCTCAAGCTCGACGAAATGGACGATCAACTGACGGTCGCGCTCGTGTTCGCTTATCGGGCCGACGACGGCGATCACCAGAAGGACGGCAAACAGCACGAAGTCGTGGAGTTCGCGTTCGGCCACGGCGCCAAGGTGTTCGCTCGCGGTCACCATGCCACGCCGCACGGGCAGCCGGCCGGTGGCTTCGGGGGCCACAGCGCGACGCCTATGCTTTGGCAGCGCGATCACGTCTTCGAGCAGCGTTGGCACACCCGGGTCTCGCGGGCGGTCGGCGCGGTGCTGCCGGCGAGCCTGCCTCTGGACGAAGCCCTGGACTTCCTGGTGGATCACCTGCCCGCGTTCGAGCGCGACGGCGCGGAGATCTTCGGTCAGGATGCGCTCATCAAGCTGCGGGCGAGTCGCCACACGGTGGTGCCGCAGATCAAGATCCGCAGTGGCATCGATTGGTTCGGCGTGAGGGTCGAAATCCGCGCCGGCGATCAGGACGTCGCGCTGGCCGACGTGATCAAGGCCTGGCGGGCGGGCGCGCGCTATATCCGCTTGGCCGATGGGGAAATGGCGCGGCTGCCGGTGGCGTGGCTGCGACGGCACGCGGCGGCGCTCATCGATTTGCAGGAACTGGCGCCCGAGGATCCCGAGACCGGCGAGCGGCGCGTCGATCCGTACCTGGCTCCGGCGCTGGTGAAACTGGCCGAGGAGCATCAAGCAGGCGACGAGGGCTGGCACGCCTTCGTCGAGCGACTGGACGCCTTCCAGGGCATCACGCCTCGGGAGCTACCGGCTGGATTCAAAGGCGATCTGCGCGCGTACCAGCACCGCGGCTACGAGTGGTGCTCGGCGTTGCGCGATCTGGGGCTGCACGGCTGTCTCGCCGACGACATGGGCTTGGGCAAGACCGTGCAGGCGCTGGCGCTTTTGCAGGATGAAGTGGAGTCCGGGCGCGCGCAGGGCCGGCCCTCGCTGGTGGTGGCGCCGACTTCGGTGGTGCAGAACTGGGCCGACGAGGCCAAGCGCTTCACCCCGGATCTGACCGTCATGGTGCTGCGCGGCGGATCGCGCGAAGAGCGCCTGGAACGCCTGAAGAACCTGGCCGATTCGCACGTAGTGGTCACGTCGTACGCGCTGCTGCGCCTGGACCAGGAACTGCTGCAACCGCACCAGTTCCACTACTGCCTGCTCGACGAAGCCCAGGCGATCAAGAACGCGAGTTCGCAAACGGCCCAGGCGGCGCGCGGGCTGCACGCCAGGCATCGGCTGACGCTGACCGGCACGCCGCTCGAGAACAACCTGATGGAGCTGTGGAGTCAGTTCAACTTCCTGATGCCAGGCTTCTTTGGCACGCGCGCCCGATTCCTGCGCCGCTATGGCGTCGAGAAGGCTGGCGAACTGCAGCCTGAACTGTTGGACCAGTTGCGCCAGCGCCTGCGACCGTTCCTGTTGCGCCGGCTGAAGTCCGACGTGCTGACCGAACTGCCGCCGGTGACCGAGGTGACGCTGCGCTGCACGCTGGCCCCGCCGCAGCGCCAACTGTACGAGAAGGTGCGCAACACGTACCGCGCGCAAGTCATGCGTTTGGTGGATGAATCCGGCATCGAGAAGAACGCGCTGACGGTGCTGGAGGCGCTTCTGCGGTTGCGTCAGGCGTGCTGCCACCCGGACTTGCTGCCGTTCGACGAGGCGCGGGTGGTGCACGAGTCCGCCAAGACCCATCTTTTCTTGCAGACGGTCGAGGAGTTGCTGGCCGAAGGGCGCCGCGTCCTGGTGTTCTCGCAGTGGACGACGATGCTCAAGCTCTTGCGCAAGCAACTGGGCGAAATGTCAATCGAAACAGCGTATCTGGACGGTGCGACGCGGGATCGGGCGGCGGTCATCGCGCGGGCCCAGGCGGTCGACGGTCCGCCGGTGTTCCTGGTCTCGCTCAAAGCCGGTGGCGTGGGGCTGAATTTGACCGCAGCCGATGTGGTGATCCATTACGATCCATGGTGGAACCCCGCGGTAGAACAGCAGGCTTCGGACCGTGTGCACCGGATCGGCCAGACCAAGCCGGTGCTGGTGATTCGCCTGGCGGTGGAGGACAGCGTCGAGGATCACATCCTGGTGCTGCAGTCGCGCAAGAAAGCCTTGGCCATTTCGGCGATCGAGAGCGAGGCCGACGGCGTGAAGCACCTGACGCGTGCGGACCTGGAGGCGATCTTTGGCACGACGGGCGGTGGGCCAGGGTTGCGGCACCAGTCGCCGTTGGGGTCGGGGCCGGCGGATTTCGATGATTTGACTTAGGTTTTTTCGGAGCCCGGAGCCGGAGCCGGAGCCGGAGCCGGAACCGGGACCGAACCCGAACCCGAACCCGACCCCGACCCCGAACCCGAACCCGGGCTAAGGTTTGGCCGCTTCCTCGATCAGCCTGCTGACCACTTCGTCCAGCGCGTCGTTGACCCCCGACTCCTCGTCCAACAGCACCTCGCCATTGACCAACACCAGCACGCCTGCCTTCTTGTCCGCGAGCAGCCAGGCCTCGGCGTGCCAGCCGTAGTCGCCGGCAAACGCGGCGTACAGTTTGCCAATGGTGTCCAACTCATACTCGTACCAGGCGAAGCCTTGACCGCCGGCATTCTCGATGTCGCCGAACTGCTCCTTGAAGATCTCGACGACGCTCGCGGGCTTGAGCACGCTCACGCCGTCCACGCTGCCGCCGAGCGACATGACCGCGATGATGCGCGTGAAATCCTTGACGTTGGTGTACAGCGTGCCGCTCGGGTAGTACGGATAGCCGACCTGATCCAGCGTCACGTAGTCGTCGTTTTCGTCGATGGCATGCGGGGTCGCGAGCTTCTTGGCGTCGATGTCCTTGAGATGCCAGCCAGTCGCAGTCATGCCCAGCGGTTTGAAGATCTTGTCCTGGCAGTACTGCTCGAATGTCTGCTTGGCCACGATCTCGACGACATGCGCGGCCAAGCCGATGCCGACCGAACTGTACTGCGAGGTCGTGCCCGGCGCCTCGTCGAGGAAATTGTCCTTCGAGTACAAGTTTCCACCTTCCTTGAGGTAGTTCGCGTCGAAATCGGCAAGGGCCAGGGTCGGATCGCCAGGCAGGTCGAATTGCGCGTACAAGCCGTCCCGATCGTTCAGGGAGGACGTGTACGTCAGCAATTGGCGAACCGTGATCTTGCCCGCGGCTTTCGGGTTCTTGACCGGGAACGGCAGGTACTTGCTCACGTCCTCGTCCAGGCTCAGCTTGCCGGCTTCGACCTGTTGCATCACCGCGATCGCCACGACCGTCTCGGACACGCCCGAGATGCGCATGAGGTGTTCGAGCGTCAGCGGCGTGCCCTCGTCGACGTCGGCTTCGCCATAAGCCTTGCTCCACGTCAGCTTGCCGTTCTTGACCACGCCCGCGGCCAAGCCGGGTACACCGATGAAGTCCAGACGGTTGGTGATGAAATCATCCAAGGACTCAACAGGCTCTACATCGGCCTTGGCATCGGCGCCGGTCTGGCCCGCGTCCTTGCCGACCGCGCCGTCCTTGCTGGCGTCTGCACCGGCGTCTGCGCTGGCATCGGTGGGGGCCTGGGCGTCCGCGCCTGCGTCCTGTGCTGTGACGACGTCTTTGGCGGCCGCTGCGGTCGTGGCTTGCGATCCGGAAGTGCCGCAGCCGAAAGCGAAGGCTGCGCAAACGACGAACGTGAAACGAATGGGCAACCGGGACATAGATCTACCTCGGTGGTGGACGGAAATCGCTGTGTCGGCAGAAATCACATTGTCGGCAGAAATCAGCGTGTCGGCGGATACGGCGGCGGCGGCGGAATGCCCGGCGAGTCCATGGTCACCTGATGCGCCTGGAACAGGTTGACACCACGCAACTTGTGCAACTTGTCCGCGGCGTCCTGCAGGATGCGCTGGACCTCGGCTCGACGGTTTGGTACGTAGGTCAGCGAGATCGAGGACATTTCTAGCGTTTCAGCGGTCACGCCTTCGACGCCACGTTTCAAGAAGTCCGCGGCCTCCTGGCAGTTCGCGAACCGATCCTCGCGTCGCTTCTGCGTGCTGATATGGATGAACTGCGCGATGTCTTCAGGAATTTCTGGATCGAGGAGGCGCGGATCCGGCATGGCCTCGGTCATGTGCATGCCGAACAGGGCTTGGACGTCATCGGCGACGAACGGCAACTCTTGCGTGCTCAGCTCGTACGCCATGATGCCCAGCGAATACAGGTCACTACGCCCGTCCAGCTGCTGCGCCATGATCTGTTCGGGGCTCATGTAGTAAGGCGTGCCGATGACCTTGCCGTCGCCCTCGGTCGCACTGCCCACCTGCACTGCGATGCCAAAGTCCAACAACTTCACGCGCTTTTCGGCGGTCAGGAACGCGTTCGAGGGCTTGATGTCGCGGTGGATGAGGCCGCGCTCGTGCGAGTAGGCCAGCGCCGTCGCGATCTCGATCAGGATGCGCCGCACCAGCGACCACTCCAGGCGCTCGCCCCGATCGACGACGTCCTCCAACAGGGTGCCGCTCAACTTCTCCATGACGATGAAGTGCGTGCCGTACGCCTTTTCCGTGTCCAGAACCCGAACGATGTTCTCGTGGTTCAACTGGGCGACCATGCGCCCTTCACGGCCGAAATTCTCCGCGAACGCCGGGTCGAACACCATCGCGTGTGACAGCATCTTGAGGGCGACCGGAATGCCCAGGGTCGGGTGCATCGCTTCGAACACCGTCGCCATGCCGCCCGAGCCAAGTCGGCCCAACACCTCGTATTTGCCGACCTTGCGGATGCCTTTCGCTTCCAACAACCGTTCGCCGACCAGCGTCGTCAGGAAGCGCGCGGCCTGGGGATTCCTCGCGCACAGTTCATCCAGCGTCTTCTGGCCCACCCGCAGCGCGCGCACTTCGGTGACCGCGAGCACCGTGGCATTGCGCAACTCCTGCGTAACCAAGGACATTTCGCCGAGGATGGCCGGCGATCGGATGAGTCGCTCGAACGTGACCTCGCCCTCGTCGTTGCGCACCACGACGTTGACCGTGCCCTCGTCGAGCACGAACATCTCGTGGCCCATCGCGCCTTGCCGCATCAGTTCGAAGCCGGGCTTGAACGTGACCGGTTCCATGGCTTCGCGCAGAAGCGCCGTGCTCTCCTGGCCCAAGCTCGAGAAGATCGGCAGTGAAGCCCAGGAACGCCCGGCCTGCGGGACGACGGGCGGCGTGAACCCTGCAGACTTGCGCAGGATTTGCGTTGCGGCGTTATCCGTTTGCGAAGATGCGCCGGGCTGGGGATTCGAGGAAGTCATCGGGCGCCCACGCGAAGAGACCGGCGGCGTGCCAGTGGGCGGACTTGTAGCGCGGCCGACCCGCAGCGGCAAGCGCGAAGGCCTGCCTTGTCAAGCCCCGAACGCCAGACCGCCGTCGCAACGCAGCGTCTGCCCGGTGACCCCGCGGGAATCGGGGCCGGCCAGGAAGCACGCCAGTTCCGCGACGTCGCGCGGTTCGCCCGGCTGCAGCAACGCCGTCAATTGCCTGGCCATTTCGCGATTGAACATCGGTAGGTGCGCAGTCATGTCGGTCAGGATGAAGCCCGGCGCGATCGCGTTGGCCCGCACGCCGCGCTCCACGCCCGCCTTGGCCCACCGCCGCGACAGGGCGAGGACCGCCGCCTTGGCCGCCGTGTAGTTGGCCTGGCCGAAGTTGCCGGCGATGCCCATGACCGAACTCATCAGCACGAGCGACGCGCCCGGTTGCAGCAAGGGATCCAGTGCCGCCTGCACCCGCACCATCGCGCCGAAGTCGACCTGCAGCACCAGACGCCACTGTGCGAGACTCATCTTGCGTAGGGTCTTGTCCCGTGTGATTCCAGCGTTATGGACCACGATGTCGACCTTGCCCACGCTCATCGCGTCGGCGATCGCCTGGGCTCCCGCCTGCGTGCCGATGTCCGCGCCGACGAAATGCGCCGAACCGCCGGCCGCACGAATCGCCGCGACCACCGGATCCGCCACCGACGCTGCGGCGGACAGGTCATTGATCCACACTTCCGCGCCATCTGCAGCCAAACGCTGGGCAATCGCCGCGCCAATGCCGCGCGCACCGCCCGTCACCAGTGCGACCTTGCCCGCCAGCTTCAGCGGACCCGACACTGGGCTCGGCGGCCCCACGCTCAAGTGCAAGGTCAGGTCCAAAGCGGTCAGGAACGCTGCGCGCGGGCCCGCCAGCCAGGCCGCCACCGCTGCCAGGGATTCCGGCTCGGTGCCGCCTTGACGCAGCAGGTGTACGGTAATCGCCTGTCGTCCCAGTTCCTTGTGCGCTGAACGGATGGCGCCCGTCGCCACCGCCTGCAGCAAAGGTCCCTGTCCCTCGTGCAGATCGTCGCCCAGCACCAGCAGCACCCGACTGTTGCGCGGCAGGTGCGCTGCCGTGTGCAAGGCCGCGAACAAACGATCCGTTTCGCCGTTGCGCCCCGGATCGGCGTCGTCGATCGGCAACAGCCGGTGCACCAGCAGCACGGGGCCCGTCCGCGCCGCCGCATCCTGGCTTTTGACCGCGGCCAGCAGCGTGTCCGGCAGTTCACCCTGCCAGGGCTCGTGCCGCGCGCCTTCGGGTAACTGCCTGCAGGGATGGGGATCACAAACGGTCAGTTGCGCGCCCGCTGCCTGCAAGCGCACCGCCACCGCCAGGTCGAGATCGTCGTGCAGACGCGTCAGCACCGCGCGCATGCCGGCCAGCTCCCGATCGTGGCTCGGACCGTCGCCTCGCTTCAGCGGTGTCGGCAGCGCGATCGGCAGGGGCAACAGCGATAGCACCGCGCGCACGCGGGGATCCAGGCTCCAGTCAGGCATCGCGGTCTCCAGCTTGAGGCGGCCATCGAAGTGCGGTCGCGGAATGCGGCGAGTCTGCGCCACCGTAGCCGCGGTCGACAAGCCGGGCTCTCGAAACGCTGCCGCAAGCTCCGCTTGACGAGCCGCGCTGCCGGGTCCACGGTTCCAATCCATCTGGCCGAGCCGTGGCCGCCGAGCCGTACCCCATGCCTGATCGCAAAGTTGCGCCACTGCCGCTCCAGCCAGCCCTGCCGACCTCTGGGGCAGTTGCCTCGTCCGATCCAGGGGATGGCGCGACGCGGCCCCTGGTTCGTGGCGCCGCTCCACCGGCCGCCGTGCCCCACGCCAAGGCGCCTGCGCTCGCGGCCTTGGAGATGCCGGTGCCGACGATTCCGATGCGGCCGATCGCCCAGGAAACGCGTGGCGTTTCGCGAATCGACTTCGTGTCGGGCCGGACGCTCTCGGGGCGCTACGTCATGGTCGAGAAGTTGGGCGAGGGCGGCATGGGCACCGTCTACCTGGCGGAAGATCTGCTGCTTCGGCGCCGGGTTGCGCTCAAGACTCTGTGGACCGACGACGCCTACGATCCCGGCGACATCGAACGCTTCCGCAAGGAGGTCTCGCTCGCCCACGCGGTGAATCACGCCAACGTCGCGCGAACTTACGATCTCGGCGAAGCGGACGGCGTGCAGTACATCGCCATGGAGCACCTGAAGGGCCAAACGCTGATGGCGCGCATCAAGAAAGGGCCGCCGCTGACCAGCCAGGAGGTGCGCGATCTGGCGGTGCCCTTGTGTCGCGGACTTCGGGCGGCGCACGAGGTCGGCGTGGTGCACCGAGATCTGAAACCGGCCAACGTGATGCTGGTGGAGGACGAAAGACGCGTCGTGATCATGGACTTCGGCATCGGTCGATCGATTGGCGACGCGGACGAGCCCAAGGCGACCGAAGGCGCTGCTCGCGATCGACCAACCGGAGCGTGGGACGTGACTTCCGCGGGGCTGGGCACGCCGGCGTACATGGCGCCCGAGCAGTGGGATGAACAGAGCGGCGACCAACGTACTGATATCTATGCGTTGGGCGTGATACTGTACGTGGCATTGACCAACCAGGCGCCCTATTCGGCGGACACGGCGGCAGCCCTGGCCGAACAGCACCGCAGCGCGCCGATTCCAGACGTGGGTGCGATCGCCAAAGGCGTGCCCAAGGACCTGGCTTTGCTGATCCGCGACTGCCTGGCGAAGAAGCCCGCCGATCGGCCGCAGACGATGGAGGAGGTGCTGGAACGGCTGGAGCGCCCGTCGCTGCGCCGCAAGTACTTGGGAGATCTGCTGATTGCCGCGCTGGGGACGGCGATCGCGGCGTTCGTGCTGGCCTCGGCGATCTACACTGTGGCGGAACGGGCGCTGTTGCGCGAGATGCGGCCGGCGCTCGTGCGCTTGGCCCAACTGCTGGCGCACGACATCGATGTGAACGATCTGGACCAGGTGCACACGCCGCAAGACGTGAAGGGGCCGGCGTTCGCCCGCGTGCACGATGCCATGGCGCGGTGGTACAGCCCTGATATCAGCGATCTGTATACGATGCAGAAGACCGCCAAGCCCGGGCACTTCACCGTGGCGGTCGATTGGCGGCCGGGCGATTTCGATACGGACGGTGACGGCGAAATCTCTCTGAGCGAGAAGGGGTTTCCGCCTGGTTCGCCCTACGACGGCACGATGTTCCCAGCGATGGTGCAAACGAGTGTGAGCGGCAAGCCGCAGGCGGACGAGAACTTCGCGCAGGACCAGTTCGCGGTCTCGCTGTCGGCTTACGCGCCCGTGCTGCGACAGGGCAAGGCTTCGGAGTACTTCGTGGGGGTGGACATGCCAAACGTGCAGTTGTCCGAGCTCAAGCTGCGCCTGGTGATCGTCCTGTGCGGCGCGTGGCTGGGTGGCCTGGCGGTGCTGGCCTTCGTGCTCGATCCGCAGCGGCGGCGCCGGCATGCGCTCAAGACCATGGTGAAGGCCAAGGAACGGGCGGTGCTGTGAAGCAAGCTTCGTGTGAACGACCGTCCCGGCCCGGCGCCGATCGGACGTGCCTGGTGAATAGATGGGCCCGCTTGGGCGCTTCTGTATTTGACCGTCGCCCACGCCGCAGCCACAATCCAGGGCGGCTTTGACGGCTCGGCGCCCTCAAACGGCTTTTTCCCCAGCCTTTCCAAGGAGTTCTCGATGAAGATGACGACGATGCTCAAGACGCTGGGCGTAGCTGTCCTCGGCCTTGCAGTCGGCGCGACCGCGGCAAGTGCCACCCCTGACCACAGCGCCGAGGCCGGCAAGGCCGGTTGCGGTGGCAAGGGCGGCTGCGGCGGTTCCGGCGGGTGCGGCGGCAAGGACGCAAAGGCCGGCGACAAGGCCAAGGCCGACAAGGGCGCCAAGAAGGCCGACGACAAGAAGGCCGACGACAAGAAGCCCGAGGCCGACAAGAAGCCCGAGGCCGACAAGACGCCGGAAGCCCCGAAGAAGTAAGTCTTCTTTCCTGGCATTCAAAAAACATGGACCGGGGTCGCCGTGGTGACATGGCGGCCCCGGTCGTCGTTTTGCGCGCTGCGGCAAACTAATCGAATTGACCCGGTGTTCGCCCTGCCGCATCCTCCCTGGCCCATGACGCAAACCTCGCCCGCCCCCAAGCCCTTGCCCGATCTCGGACCGTTGCCCGCGATGCTCGAAGCCCACGTGCGCGCGCGCTACACGCCCAACCGCATGACGCACAGCCGCGCGCCCCTGGCGGACATCCACCGGGAGGCGCTGCTCGAACTCTCCGAGATGTTCACCAGTGATCGCGAGGCCTTGCCTGCAGGCTACCTGACCAAGCCGCGGTTCCGGGGCGCGTACCTGCTGTACTTCGTGCCGACGGGCGTGGCGACGACGCTTGCGGTGCTGCGATCCGCCCGCCTGCTCGATCGTCCGTTCGAACCGGGTTCGACGCTGCGTGTGCTCGACCTCGGCGCGGGGCCCCTGACCGCGAGTCTGGCCGTCGCCCTCGCACTGCCGCCGGACGTGCGCCTGGAAGTGGTCGCCATCGACGGTGCGTTGCCGATTCTCGAGGACGGCAGGGCGCTGATGCAGGCGGTGCGGCCGGGCACGACGGTGCGGCTCATCGACGGCAATCTTCGCGACGGCCGGACCTTGAACGCCGCGGGTGTCGGCTTCGATCTGATCCTGATGGCCAACATCCTGAACGAATGGGCGGTAGGCGGTCGCAAGCAGCAGTCACCGGGTGAATTCGCCGGCAAGGTCATAGCCGAACGGTTGGCGTCGGGCGGCGCGGCGGTGTTGATCGAGCCGGGTACCCGCAGCGGTTCGCACCATCTGATCGAAGTGCGTGAACAGATTCTGGAAGTGGGTCCCGAAGTGGCGATCCTGGCACCGTGCATGGGTCGCGCGCCGTGCCCGATGGCCGGCTCGATGCGCGATTGGTGTCACAGCGAGCAAGCCTGGACGCGGCCGACGTTGGTGACCGAACTGGACGAGGCGATCGGCCACCGGCGCAGCACGCTGAAGTTCAGCTACCTGGTGGTCGGCGACCGGCCACAGCCCAAGGTGAACCCCGCGAAATTCCGCGTGATTGGTGGGCCGATGCGCGCCGACGGGCTGTTTCGCCGCTACCTGTGCGGGCCGAACGGCCGTCTGGTCGCGACATGGCCCGACAACCAAACGCCGACGGCCCTTCGCGATGCGTGGCGCGGGGATACCGTGATCGTCGAGGGGCAGGTGCGCGACGAGGCGCGGGGCCGGCGGACCGAGCGGATGCTGGTCCCGTTGGGCGGACAGAAGCCACCGAGTCCACGCCAGAATCGTCCGCAGGGTGAACGACCGGAGCCGCGATCGCCCATGCCGCCTCCGCCCCGGGGCAAGCCTCGCCCGCCACGGCGAACTCCTTGACTCTGCGCGCGACCTGAGCGGGTTGGCATCCCGCGCCCGGCCAAGGTATCCTGCCGCCGGCGTTCGATCGGGCGCCACGCCTCCTTCCCTGGGAGCCACGTTCAGGAGTTCCATGCGCCATCCAGTCGTGGTCTTCGCCGTTTCCTGCGTTTTTGCAGGCGCTTGCGGCACCGTCACCGTCACGCCCGAAGATGCGGCAGGCGATGCGCCCCAGGCCGATAGCGCCGACATCGCGGTCGTGTCGGACGTCGGATCGGATGCGACGCCCGGGCAGGACACTTCCGGTCTAGCCTGCCAGATCGACACCGACTGCCTCGCGATGAAGGGCAAGACGCCGTGCAACCTGCCGGTTTGCGAGGCCAAGGTCTGCAAGCTCTCGTTGCGCAAGGAAAAGGAGAAGTGCATCAATCCGCTGGATCCCGCGGGCGACTGCGAGGAAGCGACGTGCAGCGCGGACGGCAAGTGCAACAAGGCGCCGCTGAAGGACTTGAGCAAGTGCATCGGCTCCGTGGTCAACTGCGGCAAGCTGTGCAAGCAAGGCCAGTGCGTGGTTGCCACGACCGAGGACTACGACGACAAGAACCCGTGCACCAACGACTTCTGCGATCAGGGCCAGGCCGTCCTGCACACGCCTATCACCGACTTGGGCAAGCTTTGCGACGACGGCGATTCCTGTACCACTGGCGACGCTTGCGTGACCGGCAAGTGCCAGGGCCAGGTGCAGTCCTGCGACGACAACATCCCGTGTACGACTGATACCTGTGACAAAGCAAAGGGTTGCGTGCACACCGGAGTCGCCGCCAAGTGCAACGACAGCAACGTTTGCACCAAGGACGCCTGCGATCTCGCGGTGGGCTGCACTGTGGCCGGCTTCGAACTCGCGAAAGCTTGCGACGATGGCAACTCCTGCACCAAGAATGACTTTTGTGCCGCGGGCGCGTGCGTCAGCAAGGAACTCACTTGCAACTGCAGCAACGACGCCGACTGCGTGCAGTTCAACCCGACTATCTCGGCCTGCCTGGGCAAGTTCAAGTGCACGATCGGCGACCCCAAGGTGCCCGGCAAGTGCACGCTGGACCCCGCGAGCGCCGTCAAGTGCGTCACGACCAGCGATACTGCTTGCGTAAAGAATACTTGCGATGCGACTTCGGGCCAATGCTCGCCCCAGCCGGTCAAGGATGGCCTGGAGTGCGACGACGACAACAAGTGCACCAGCAAGTCCACCTGTCAGAAAGGCGGCTGCGCGGGAACTCCGGACCAGGCTTGCGACGACAAGAACCCTTGTACGACAGATGTTTGTGACGCAGAGATCGGCTGCACGTCCACTGCCAACGCCAGCCCGTGCAACGACGCGAACGCGTGCACCGAGAAGGACACCTGCGGATCGGGCGTGTGCAGCGGCGTGGCCAAGCAACCGCCGTGCGCGGACGAAATCCCTTGCACCATCGACAAGTGCGACCCGGCCAGCGGCGACTGCTCGCACAAGCTGGACAACACGGCATGCGATGACGGCAACCCCTGCACGCTGGACTCGTGCAAGCTGGGCAGCGGGTGCGCGCAGGCTGCCAACGATACGGGCGCTTGCACCGACGGCAACGAATGCACCAAGGACGCGTGCCTGGAAGGCAAGTGCGTCTCGACCGTGACCTGCAAGTGCCAGGGCGACCAGGAATGCAACGACAACAACCCTTGCACCGCGGATACTTGCCAGAACGGCCAGTGCGTCGCCAAGGCCACGGACGGAGGGGCGTGCGACACCGGCGACAAGTGCATCCAGGCCGGAACGAGCCTCTGCCAGGCCGGCACCTGCAAAGGCGGCACGTTCATCCAATGCAGCGGCACTGGCGACGCTTGCAATGCGGCCGCCTGCAACTCCTTGAGTGGAAAGTGCGAAACCGTTTCGAAGGGCGATGGCACTGCCTGCGACGCGGACAACAGCGGCTGCACGACCTCGGATGCCTGCCAAGGCGGCAAGTGCGTGCCGGGGCCGAAGGTGACGTGCGCTACAGTGGATCCATGCATGATCTCCACGTGCAAGTCGACGGGCGGGAGCGAGCACACCTGCGTCACCGCGACCAAACCGGTCAACACGCCGTGCGAGGATGGCAAGGTCTGCAGCCAGAACGACTTCTGCGATTCCGCGGGCAAATGCCAACCGGGCGCACCGATGCCTTGCCCGGGCAGCACTTGCCTCACGGGCGCGTGCTCCGAAACGACCAAGGGCTGCACCATGCAAGCGAAACTGAACGGCACCAAGTGTGATGACGGCCTGTTCTGCACCACGCAGGATACCTGCGACGGCACGGGCAAGTGCCTGAGCGGCCTGAAGTTGAAGTGCGAGGGCGCGCCGCCTTGCGGTCAGGGCACGTGCGACGAGGCGGTCGACCAGTGCGTCGTGGTCTACCCGCCGCAATGCTGTGTCACCACCAGCATCAATTGCGACGACGGCATCAGTTGCAGCAAGGACTACTGCTCGGCTTCGACGGCGGGCACCCCCGGCCAGTGCATGCACGACCTGCAGACTACGTGCTGCAACCCATTGGCGTACACGTCCGCGTTCGACAAGGGCCTGCTGAACGGCTTGGAGATCGTCAACTCGACGGGAAGTACGTTGTGGGGCTGGCAGTTGCGCAACCAGTCGCCCATCGCCAACACCCCGCCCGGAGCGCTGTACTACGGCGACGCGAAGGCCAACAACTTCGCGTTCAGCGGCGTGGCCAGCAAGGGCACCGCGACGACGCCGCCGATGAACCTGCCGGCCGGGACCGTGGTCACGTTCAGCGTGTTCTTCGATACTGAGGCGGGCAATGGCTACGACAAGTTCCAGGTCTCCGCGGTGACCCAGGAAGGCAAGAAGTACCTGATCTGGGAGAAGACCGGCGGCACCGATCAGCTCAACGTCTGGCTGAAGATCAAGGCGCCCATCGAGACCGTGGCCGGCACCTTGCGCATCGAGTTCCTGTTCGACACCACCGACAACGTCAACAACGCCACCAAGGGCGTCTTCCTCGACGACATCACGGTCAACGTCAAATGCGGGCCACCTGCCGGATGAAAACTAAGCATTCCGATGATTTTCGCTGGGATCTCGGGCAACCGCTGCATGGCGACCGCACGTTGGAGCCGACCTCTGCGCTGCTGGCCGGGCGGACGGTCGCGCTGCTGATCTCGGGAGGTATCGCGGCCTTCCGGACGCCCGGGCTGGTGCGCGAACTGCGTCGGGCCGGTGCCGACGTGCAGGTGTTCGTGACGCCGACGGCGCTGCAGTTCGTGACCCAGGACGCCTTGGAGTGGACCAGCCTGCATCCGCTGGTTTCGGCCCTGGACGGTCGCGCCCAGCACGTCGAACGGCCCGCGGACGTGTACCTGCTCGCGCCCGCGACCTACTCCACGATCAACAAGTTGGCGGCCGGGATCGCGGACAATGCCGTGACGACCACTTTGGCGAGCGCTCTCGGGCATCTCGAAGCGGGCAGGGCGCAAGTGCTGATTGCGCCTACGATGCACGGGTCGATGGTCAATGCCATCCTGCGCGATAGCCTGGCGCGGTTGGCCCAATTAGGCTGTCGGATCGTGCCGCCCCTGGGTCGCGACGGCAAGGCGCTGTTGCCGGACGACGCGACGCTGGTGCAGGCGATCGTGGCGTCGCTCAGCGCCTAGTCGGTTCGCGCAGACAAGACCGCCAGCTCAATCTACGTGCTTGTCCACTTAGAGCAGACTTGAGCCTTGCAATGGCCAAAAAAGCGGTGCAGTGTCCGGGACCGGCACGCGGCGCTCCAGTGGATACGGAGCGCGTTTGAACGCTCGCTCCTGACCGGCGGCGGCACTGCTCGCGCGCCCACGCCGCCGGTGGATGCCTGTTTGGCCGCCCATGACGATGCGCTTTTCGTGGAATCGCTTCCTGTCCTCGGACCAGCCCCAGTCTGCAGCAAAGGGCGGCAACGTCTCGCCTCCCGCCGATACCGAAGCCTTGCGCTTTCACCAAGCGTTGCCGGGCTATGCGCCGACCCCCCTGGTCGCCTTGCCGGCCTTGGCGGGTGAACTCGGCCTGGCCTCACTGCACATCAAGGACGAATCGGCCCGCTTCGGCTTGGGCGCGTTCAAGGCGCTGGGCGCGTCCTATGCGGTTTATCGTTTCGTTTCCCGAGCGTTGCAGCAGCAGCACGGCGTCACCCTGGATCCAGCGGCGTTCCTGGCTGGCGGGACTGCTGCCTTGCCGGCGATGACGTTCTGCACGGCGACCGATGGCAACCACGGTCGCGCGGTGGCGTGGACCGCCCGTCAACTCGGCCAGAAAGCAGTGATTTTTGTTCCCGGCAACACCGTGTCGGCGCGGATCGAGGCGATTCGCGGCGAAAACGCCGAGGTCGTGGTCGTGGACGGCAACTATGACGCCACCGTGCGCCGGGCCGCCGCCGATGCCGCGCAATACGGCTGGCAAGTCATTTCGGACACCGCCTATCCCGGCTACATGGAAATTCCCACTTGGATCATGCAGGGGTACACGACACTGTTCCACGAGGCCGACGCGCAGTTGCTGGCCGCCGGCGCTCCGGCGCCGGACGTAGTGCTGCTGCAGGCCGGCGTAGGCGGTTTGCTGTGTGCCGGCGCGATGCATCTGCAGTCGCGGCACCAACCGCGGCCGGTCATCGTCTCGGTGGAGCCCACCGACGCGGACTGCCTGCTGGAGTCCATCGAGAGCGTGGACGGTTCGCCGCAGGAGGCGCTCGGCGCGCAGAATTCCATCATGGCAGGGCTGAATTGCGGCCTGCCGTCGCTCGTGGCCTGGCCGATCATCCGCGCCACGGTGGCGGCGTTCCTGGCCGTCGATGACACCTGGGCTGAACTGGCGATGCGACGGTTGTACGCCGCGCGCTCGGGCGACGCTCGCGTCATCTCGGGCGAATCCGGCGCCGCGGGCCTCGCCGGTCTGATGGCGATCTGCACCGACCCTGCTTTGGCCGAAGTGCGCGGGCGCCTGGGGCTGCTCGGCAGGCGCGCCCACGTCCTGCTCGTCAGCACCGAAGGCGCCACCGATCCGGCCGGTTACGCCCGCATCGTGCCAGCCAGCGTCGCGCGCGCCAAAGGGGTCACCGCATGAGGTACCGGGTCAACGGCCGCGAAGTCGAGTACCTGGGCGATCCGGCGCGCTCCCTGCTGGACGTGTTGCGCGAGGATCTCGATCTGACGTCAGCGAAGAACGGCTGCGCACCTCAGGCGGCGTGCGGGTGCTGCACCGTGTTGCTGGCGGGAAAACCTGTGATGTCGTGCGCGGTGGAAATGCGCCGCGTCGAGAACGCCGAAGTGGTGACGCTGGAAGGACTCGACGCTTTCGAGCGCGACGTGCTGGCCGGCGCGTTCGCGGGGCACGGCGGCGTGCAGTGCGGATTTTGCGCGCCGGGCATCGTGATGCGCAGCCATGCGTTGCTGCAGGCAAATCCCGAACCGACGCGCGAGCAGATCACCCGGGCTCTGGATCTGCACCTGTGCCGTTGTACTGGCTGGGTCAAGATCGTCACCTCGATCGAAGCCGCTGCCGTGGCGTTGCGCACCCGGACCCTGCCGGCCATGCCGCGGTCGGACGGCAGACTGGGCAGTCGCCTGATCAAGGTCGGCGCGCGGGAACTGGCGTTGGGACAGGTCAAATTTGCCGCCGACATCAAGCGACCTGGACTGCTCCACGGTGCCTTGCGCCTCGCCGGTGTACCGCGGGCCCGAGTGCTGTCCATCGATCCAACGGCTGCCTTGGCATTGCCCGGCGTCGAGCGTGTCATCCTGGCTGGCGATGTCCCTGGGCACCGCTACCACGGCCTGCTGCATGAGGATTGGCCGCTGTACCTCGCGCCGGGCGAAGAGGTCCACTACGCCGGCGACACCATCGCCGCGGTCGTGGCGCAAACGGCCGCCATCGCCCGCCAGGCCGCTGCGCTCATCGACGTGCGGTTGGAACTGTTGACACCGGTGACCGACATGGATGCCGCGCTGCTGCCGGGCGCGCCGATGGTGCATCCCGACGGCAACCTGCTCGGCCGCGTGGCGCTGCGCAAGGGCGAGGGCGCGCAGGCCTTGCTGGATTGCGCCTTCGTAGTCCGCGGTGTGTGGCACACGCAACGTATAGAACACGCCTACCTGGAGCCCGAATGCGCGCTGGCGGAGCCCTTGGCTCCGGGACGGGCAGGTACGCCCGGCGGGGTGCGCGTCACCTCGGAAGGCCAGGGCATCTATGAAGACCGGCGTCAGATCGCGCGCTTGCTGGGTCTGCCTGAAACCGCCGTGGAGGTCGTGCTGACGCCGAGCGGAGGCGCGTTCGGCGGCAAAGAGGACTTGACCACGCAGGGCCACGCGGCGGTGGCGGCCTTCCTGCTGCAACGGCCGGTGCGTTTCGAGTTCAGTCGGCCCGAGTCGATTCTGGTCCACCCCAAGCGCCACCCGATGCGCATGGAACTGGCGGTCGGCTGCACGTCGCAAGGCGAGTTGCACGCGCTGGATTGCCGGATAGTCGGCGACAATGGCTGCTACTCGTCGGTGGGCGCCAAGGTCCTGGAACGCGCCGCGGGACACGCAACCGGCGCCTACCACGTGCCGCACGTCGACGTCGAAGCGTTGGCGATTGCCACCAACCACTCGCCTTCCGGGGCGATGCGCGGCTTCGGCGCCAACCAGGCCACGTTTGCGCTGGAATGCGCGATCGACCAGTTGTGTGAGCTAGGAGGCTTTGACCGCTGGCAATTTCGCTGGAACAACGCGCTGATCGAGGGACGTAGCACCGCTACGGGCCAGGTCCTCGAGGGCGGCGTCGGCGTGCGCCCGTGCCTGGAAGCGGTGCGGGACCGCTTCCGTGAGGCGCGCTTTGCCGGCTTGGCGTGTGCGCTGAAGAACACCGGCATCGGCAACGGTGTCCCGGACATCGGTCGCGCCATGGTGCGCGTATTGCCCGGTCCCCGCGTAGAAATCCATCACGGTTGGTCCGAAATGGGCCAAGGCGTCGACACCGTCGCCGTGCAGATGCTGTGCGAAACCACGGGTATCGACCCAGCGCTGGTGTCAGTCGTGGTCGACACGCACTTCGAAGTGCCCGCCGGCATGACCACTGCCTCGCGCGGCACCAGCCTGGTCGGTCACGGCGTTCGCGCGGCAGGACTGAAGCTGGCGGCGGACTTGCAGACCGTGGCACTGGCGGCCCTGATCGGTCGCGACTACCGCGGCGAATGGGTCTGCGACTGGACCACGGGTCCGGGCGGCGTCGACGGCAAGCCGCCGGTGACCCACTATTCCTACAGTTATGCCGCGCAGGTGGCGATCCTGGACGACGCCGGCAAGGTCGAAGAGATCATCGCCGCGCACGACGTCGGCCGCATCGTCAACCCGACCTTGTTCGAGGGCCAGGTCGAAGGCTCGGTGCACATGGGCCTGGGCTACGCGATGACCGAGGACCTGCCGATGGCGGGCGGTCTGCCCGTGTCGTTGAAACTGCGTGATTGCGGGGTGTTGCGAGCTAGCGAAATGCCGCGCGTCACCGTCATCGGCCTGGAGATTCCTTGTCCCAATGGGCCTTACGGAGCCAAGGGCGTCGGTGAAATCGGCCTGGTGCCCACGGCGCCCGCTGTGGCCAACGCGTTGTACATGTTCGACGGCGTGCGCCGCTTCCGGCTGCCGATGGCCAGGCGCAGGCGCAAGAAGGAGTTGGCGGCGACGGCCCTGCAGGTGGACACCCCTGGCAACACAATCCTTCCGCAAACCGGCAGCGAGGTCTGATCGCGATGGCCGAGCCCGCGCCCCTGCTGCACTTGCGCGACGCGATCTGGGTGGATGCGCGGACATCGGAGTTTTTGCACGGCAACTTCGTCGTGGAGTCCGGTCCCGGCTGCGGTCTGCGTCGCGTCGAATCGGTGCCGGCGACCGCGCCGGTGCTGGACTGCCGCGGCGCTTTCGTGACCCGCAGCTTCGTCGTCGCGCACCAGCACATCTACTCGGCGCTGGCCCGCGGCATGCCGCCCGCGACACCGGCGCCGCAGACGTTCCGGCAGATCCTCGAGCGCGTCTGGTGGCGCCTCGACCGCCAGTTGGATGCCGAGATGATTCGCGCCTCGGCAGCTTCCAGCGCCCTGGATGCGCTCAAGGCAGGCGCGACCTTCGTCATCGACCACCACAGTTCGCCACAAGCTGTGCCGGGTTGCCTCGACCTCCTCGCGGAACGGCTGGACGCTGCCGGCGTCGGCCACCTGCTTTGCCTGGAGCTTTCGGATCGCGACGGCGCCGCGGCTCGTCGGCAAGGGCTGGCGGAAACCGATCGCTACCTGACGAAGCGGCGCGGACTGGTCGGCCTGCACGCGTCGTTCACGGTTTCCGACGACTTGCTGCGCGAGGCGGTGGCGCTGGCCCGCAAGCATCAGACTGGCGTGCATGTGCATGTCGCGGAAGCACTTTCTGATCAGGAAGAGACGATTGCCAAGCATGGGCAACGCGTGGTGCACCGACTGGCCGCGGCCGGCGCACTGGAACTGAACGGCAGCCTGCTGGCACACGCGCTGCATCTGGACGCCAGCGAGCGCACCACGGTGGCAGCGAGCCGTGCGTGGGTCGTGCAGAACCCGGAAAGCAATCGCCATAACGCAGTCGGCACGTTCCAGCCGGCCGGTCTGGGCGAAAGGATCTTGCTGGGCACCGACGGCATGCACGCAGACATGCTGGCCAGCCTGCGCGCCGCGTACTTGGATGGTCAGACTATGGGCGGACTTGCGCCCAGCGCCGCGTGGCAGCGGTTGCAGCGCGCCGACGACTACCTGGCGGTTTGCGGCGTGCAGCGCGGCGACAACGATCTGGTGGTGCTGGCCTATGATCCGCCGACGCCGGTGACGCCGGAAAACTTCGCCGCCCACGTGGTCTACGCGCTGGGCCAGAGCCACGTGCGTCATGTGGTCGCGCAGGGACGTGTGGTGGTGCGCGACGGTCGCGTGCTGACCCTGGATGAAGCTGCGGTTCGCGCGGAGGCGCGGCGTCAGGCCCAACGACTTTGGCAACGGCTATAGTCATGAATCTTTGAGGTTACGATGCTCAATTCGTCAATTACCAAACCGGCCACGACAGCATGCCTGGTCGCCATGGGCGGCAATTCCCTCTTGGATCCGAAGCAGAATCCCACGGTCTCCAGCCAGTTCGAGGTCACCGCGCGCGCGGTCGGGCCGATCGCCGAGCTCATCGCCAGCGGCCAGCGCGTGGTCTTGACCCACGGCAACGGTCCGCAGGTCGGCTTCATGCTCATGCGGTCGGAACTGTCCCGCGAGGCGTTGCACGAAGTGCCATTGGATTCGCTGGTTGCCAATTCGCAGGGCAGCATCGGCTACATGATCCAGCACGAATTGCGCGAGCAGTTGCGCCGGCGTGGCCTCGATCATCCAGTGGCGTCGGTGGTGACCGAGGTCGAGGTCGATCCGACGGACAGCGCCTTTGCCAAGCCGACCAAGCCCGTGGGCAAGTTCTACAGCGCCGCCCAGGCCGAGGTGCTGCAGCGCGAGCAAGGCTGGAACATGGTAGAGGATTCCAACCGAGGCTACCGGCGCGTCGTCGCCTCGCCATTGCCGCTGCGCATCGTGGAACTGGCGGCGATTCGCACGCTGGTGGACGGAGGCGCCACGGTCATTGCCTGCGGCGGCGGTGGCATTCCGATCGCGCGCCAAAGCGACGGTTCCATGCACGGCATCGAGGCGGTCATCGACAAGGACCGGGCCAGTGCGCTGCTGGCGGTACAACTCGGCGTCGAACGTCTGTTCATCACCACCGGTGTGGACGCCATCTACGTGGATTACTTGACGCCGCAACGTCGCGCCTTGCCCGAGATCCGGGCCAGCGAACTGCGCGCCCTGACCGACGCCGGCCAGTTTCCCGCCGGCAGCATGGGCCCCAAGGTCGATGCCGCGCTGTACTTCCTCGACCACGGTGGCAAGGAATGCACGATTTGCACCCCGGAAAGTCTGGTCGATGCCTTTGCCGGAAACGCTGGCACCCGCGTAGTCCGCGGTTGATTTTCCCTCGCAGTTGAACCCCGAAACAGAGGACCCCCATGTCTACCAAGAATCTTCTCGACCCCCAAGCCATTGCCCGCCTGTACGGCCGCAGCGTGATGCTGACCCAGGACTGGCCGACCGACGACCTGGAAGCCCTGCTCGCGGTGGCCAAGCGCCTGGAAGCGCTGGATCTCGCACGCACGCTGCCGGCGTTGCTGCCCAATGAACTGGCGTACGCGATGTTCTTCGACAATTCCACGCGCACCAAGTCGGCTTGGGCGGGTGCAGCGGCGCGGTTGGGCATGCAGCCGGTCATCGTCGACGGCTCCTCGACCCAGGTGTCGCATGGTGAAACGGCCGCGGAAACCGGCGCGATGCTGGGCATGAACGCCCACGCGTTGGGCATCCGTCACGACCTCATCCTCGGCGAAGGCAACACCTTCATGCGCGACGTCAAGCAAGGCATCGACGACTACCTGACGGCTACGAACAACCCGCGCAAAGTCCCGATCGTCAACCTGCAATGCGACATCGACCATCCGACCCAGACCCTGGCCGACCTGCTGTGGCTGCGCGAGCACTTCGGTGGGCCGGAAAGCCTGCGCGGCAAGAAGATCGCGGTATCGTGGGCGTATTCGCCCAGCTATGCCAAGCCGCTGTCGGTGCCGCAGGGTCTCATCATGCTGCTGACGCGCTACGGCGCCGACGTCACGCTGGCGCATCCCGCCGGCTACGACCTGCTCGACCTGCCGGTGGCGAGCGCGCGGCAGAATTCGCTGGCTTCGGGCGGTGCCTTTCACGTCACGCACGACATGGACGTGGCGTTCAAGGGCGCCCATGCCGTGTACCCGAAGAGTTGGGGACCCCAAGCGCTGATGCTGGCACGCGTCCAGGCCAACAAGAACCGGGATGCCGCGGCGATGAAGGAAATCGAGCGCAAGGCCCTCGAACTCAACGCGCGCCACACCGATTGGATCTGCGACGAGCGGCGCATGGCCCTGACCGACGCTGGCAAAGCGCTGTATTTGCACTGCTTGCCGGCAGATATCGGCGCCGAGGTCAGCCCTGGCGTGATGGATCTGCACAAGGTCAACGTCGCGCGCGAGGCCCAGAAGAAGGTCTACGTCGTGATGGCCATGCTCGCGGTGGCCAAGGTGACGGATCTGGCGGCGCGCTTGAACGGCATTTCCTGAGCCTGCGTAATGTATTGAACTGTATCCCTCTCGAACTGGATTGAGGTCGAACCATGAGCACACTTGACGCCCGCATCGCTGAACTGGCAGCCCGCTACCGGCCGCTGGCCCGCGAGATCCTGGCCGAAGTCATTCGCATCCCCGCGGACTTCGTGGACAAGGCGTTGGAGCAGGGCGGCGATGCACGCTGCGGGCTGTCCAACCACGAAGGGCCGCGCTTGGAGTACCTGAAGCGCAAGATCCGCGAGATCGGCGCGGTGCGCAGGCCTGAGGACGTGGACTTCGATGCGTTCGGCAACCTGGTTTGGACCGTCGAGGATCCGGATGATGGCATCGCGCGTGCCGACAAGAAGGTCATCTACTTCGACGGCCATTCCGACACCGTGCGTGCGTTGCGACCGCAGTGGCTGGACAAGATCGGCGGCGGCATCGATGCCTACTTGGGGCTGACCGACGCCAAGCAGGTCGATCAGGCGTTCCTGCAGCGCGAACTGGGCTGGATTCCGCCGGATGCGGAGTGGCAGCACGTGCTGTTCGGCCGCGGTTCCGCCGACCAACTGGGCGGCGTGGTGGCCGAAGTCGTGGCGACCAAGATCCTGCTCGAGCTCGCGGGCGAAGGGGCCTTGCGCGGCGCCATCGTGCGCGCCTACGCGACCGCGGCCGAGGAGGACAACGACGGCGGTGGGCCGATGTTCGTCACCAGCCAGGTCTGGCCGGGCGCGGGACCAGAACTGATTCCGGACGTGGTCATCCTGACCGAAGGCACGGGCGACTCGCGCAAGGGCGCCCTGGGCATCTACCGCGGCCAGCGCGGCCGCATGCAGATCGAGGTGACGGTCACCGGGCGGTCCTGCCACGGCTCGATGCCCTGGGAAGGTCGCAATCCCCTGGAGTTCGGTGGCGCCATCCTCGCCGAAGCTGCGAAGCGCTACGACGCCCGCGACGGTTTCCTGGATCACCCGTTCCTGGGCCACGGCACCCGCACCGCGTCATGGGCGCACCTGGAAACGCCGTCGGATTGCGCGGTTCCGGATCGGTTCGTGTTCCGCTTCGACCGCCGCCTGACCGTGGGCGAAACGCCGGCGCAGGCCGTGCGCGATGTCGAAGCCTTGGACGCAGTCGCGGTCGCGCGCGAGGCCGGGCTGCAAGTGGAGGTCGCGGTGCCGCGCTACCAGGAGCCCACGTGGCGCGGCTACCATCCCGACAACCCCCAGATCTACATGGGTTGGCTGACACCGGAGGAGCATCCGGCCATCCAGGCGGCGGTGCAGACCTATGAACGCGTGGTGGCGCCGCACGTGCCCGACGGTCCGGCCAGCGGCGGCAACTTGCGCAAGGCGGCACGCGTCGACCGGTGGATCTTCTCGACCGACGGCGTCGGCTTCCCGATTCCCGTTCAGGACACCACGGTTGCGGTGCCGGCCGGCAAGAGCTGGGTGACGTCGGGGACGGTCAAGCATCCGGCGATGTTCGGCTTTGGTCCCGGCATCGAGCAGAACACCCACAAGATCGGCGAGTGCGTCGACTTGCGCGAGCTGCAGCACGTGGTGGCGTTCCTGGCTCGGTTCGTGGGTGTGTTCGCGGCGCGACCGTAGTAGTTCGTCAGAGTTGGCGGCGCCGGGGAAAGTGCCGGCGGATGAATCCGCGCCTATGTTTGCGAAGCCCCGCCGTCGCGGGGCTGGGAGGGCCTCGACTCGTCGCGGGGCCTATCGCAATCACGTGACCCAGCCCGGCGAAGGCCGGGCTTTGCAAGGGTAGGCGCGGCTTCAGCCGCCGGCCCCCCACCACCTAGGTTCCAGAGATCTGACCAATCTTCAGGTTTCAACCCCGGCTCAAAACCTGCCGAAATGCACAGCGCGCGTGTCGGCCAACCCCTTGGCCAGCCAGCCCATCACCACCAGCCAGCGCAGGTCCACGGTGCCGTCGGCGTGCCCGGCGATGCGCTGCGGCTTGGTGCCGCCCAGGCACTCGGGCTCCAGGGTGACGGCAAAGCCTGGGCCCCTGTACAGCAAACGCCCGTCGATGAACGCGTAGCTGTACTGGGCGCCGTGGAATTGGCCGTGCACGGTCGGCTCCCCTGGCCGCGCCTGGATGCACACGCCGTCGCGCTCCGGCCGCGCTTTCATCGCCGCCACCGAAGCGAACACCGCCGGCTTGACCCGCTGCGGCCCGCCGTCCTCCGGGCAGAACGTGTCGCAGTTGCCGCACTCGTTGCAGGCATCGGCGAAGTTGGCGATCTGATGTTTGCCGGCGATGTGCAGGATTTCGCCCTCTTGCGCCGCCCAGCCGCCTGCGCCGACCGTGAGCTGGTAGGTCTGCACCGTTGCGGCGTCCAGTGGAAAAGCGAAGTTGGCGTCGTTGGGGCAGACCGGCACGCAAATGTCGCAGGCCAGGCAGTCGAACAGATCCAGGTGCTTGTCCACCTTCTTCGGCGTACCGCGGTGGTTGACAGCGGCATAGCGCGCATCGCCGGCCAGGCCCGCCGCATAGACCTGCGTGTTGCGCAACACCGCGGCATCGCGCCACTTCGCCAGGGTCACCGCACCGGCCGCCGCGCCCAGATCGGTGCGATCGGCCAGCGCCTGTCGGCACAGACCAGCCTGGGCCGCGTCGATGCCGCCGGCTTGGACGAGGTCGTCCAGCGCCGCCCCCGCCTGGCCCAAGCCCAGGATGACCCAGGTATCCAGATCCGCCGCGCCGACTTCCGCCATCGCCCGCGTCAACCCCTGCAAGTACGCCTGCGCGCGGCCATAACCGCCCGGTTTCAGGAGATCCGTGCACATCGTCACCGGCCGCAGACCCAACGTCACCACCTGCGCCGCGTTGGCCTTGTCGATGCCCGCCGAGAAGGAAATCGGCAGACCTGCACCGAATTGCCCACGAAACCTCTGCACCAGTTCCACCGCCAGCACGTGCAGTGGCGGCCCCGAAAGGTACATCTCGGCCTGGTCGGCGAAGGCATCGCGGTGATTTTCCACCAGAAGCGTGTTCGAAAGCTTGACGCCGAAACCGCGTCCCAACTGCCGTGCCGTGGCCGCCAACCGCGTGCAGAAGCCGACAGCCTGCGTCCAGGTCGTGTCGTGCAGGAACGCCGCCTCGGGCACGTGCAAGTCCGTGTAGCCCAAGCGGTCGTGCAGGATGCCGTGCAGCTTCTCGGCGCCCAGAAGCGTCGGGTTGAGCTTGACCACGGTGTGCAACTCGCGTTCACGCAACAAGAAGTCCGCGATGGCCTCGATCTCTTCGGGCGGACAGCCGTGGAACGTGCTCAAGGTCACCGTGTCCGACAGCTGTGCGGTAAACGGCAGATCGCGCAGATTGCCGTACTCTTTGGGGATTTTCGCGCGCAACCGGTCGATGATCGGCGTCGCGTCGCGCATGCCGTCGAAGAACCGAGCCAGCTTGGCGCTGCGGATGCCCGCCAGGTCATAGCCGACGCTGGTGTCCAGCAGCACGCCGCCAAACCCAGGCTGCACCGCGAGTTTGCCGCTGGCCTCGAGCAGTTCGATGAGCATCGCGCCCTTGACGTACTCCTCCAGCGATTGTTCCAGCCGCAGCTCCTGCGACCATTCGACGTTGAAGCCGACGTTGCGCATGTCGATGCACGGCCGCGGAACCTCCAGATCATCGCGCACTTGCACGGTCTTGAGCTCCATCACCCGCAGCCCGCCCAGCCACGCCAGCACCAGATTCTGCGCCAGTTGCGTGTGGGGCCCCGCCGCCGGGCCGAACGGGCTCGCCGCGCGCTTGCCGAACAGGTCCACGCTCAAGTCGCGCTGCGGATCGCCCAGGAAGAAGCGTCGCTCCGGCAGGTCGAAGATCGCCCGTTTCGCAGCGAGTTCCATGAACATGCGACGGATCAGCTGATCGAACGGAATCGGCTGGAACTCGGCCATGGCGCACACCGACACGCCGCGGGGCTTGCGGCTTCGGCAGCATAACTTCAACCGATACGCAGGTCGATTGTTAGTCCGCAGCACGGCGAGAAGCTGAGCCTAGGCGACGACCTTGGGTCCCTGCGGCGCCACGCGTTCGTCGATCTGGAACAGCAGCTTGCCGTCGGCCTCGTCCACGGTGACCGTACCGCCTTTCGCCAGCCGTCCGAACAAAAGCTCATCCGCCAAGCACTTGCGCACCTCGTCGTGGATGATCCGCGCCATCGGCCGCGCGCCCATCTTCGGATCGAAGCCCTTGCGCCCCAGGTAGGACTGCGCGGCCGGGGTGATCTTAAGCACGACCTTGCGTTCGGCCAGTTGCCCCTCGAGCTCGGCGATGAACTTGTCGACGATCCGGTGCATGACCTCCGGGCTCAAGCGACCGAAGCGGATGCGGGCGTCCAGACGATTGCGGAACTCCGGGTTGAACAAGGTCTTGAATTCCTTGTCATCATCCCCCTCCATGCCTTCCGCCGAGCCCGTGAAGCCGACGCGGCCCTTCTCCAAGTCGCGCGCGCCGACGTTGGACGTCATGATCAGGATCACGTGGCGGAAATCGCTCTGCTTGCCGTTGTTGTCGGTCAGCGTGCCGTGGTCCATCACCTGCAGCAACACGTTGAACACGTCCGGGTGCGCCTTCTCGATTTCGTCGAGCAGCAACACCGAGTGCGGCGTCTTGGAAATCGCCTCGGTCAACAAACCGCCTTGATCGAAGCCGACATAGCCCGGAGGCGCGCCAATCAGCCGCGAGACCGTGTGCCGCTCCATGTACTCGCTCATGTCGAAGCGCAAGAAGTGCAGCCCGAGGACTTGCGCCAACTGCTTGGCCAGTTCGGTCTTGCCCACGCCGGTCGGGCCGGTGAACAGGAACGATCCCATGGGCTTGTGCGGACTTCCCAGCCCCGCGCGCGCGACCTTGATGGCCGTGGTGATCTGCTTGACCGCATCGTCCTGGCCGAACACCACCTGCTTGAGCTTGGTCTCCAGATCCGCCAACGCCTGCCGATCGTCGTTGTTGACCTGCCGCTCGGGGATTTGCGCAATCTTGGCCAGGACTTTCTCGATATCGCGGGTCGTCACGCGCAGCTTGGGCTTTTCCTCGCCCTCGAGCCCTTCGGCCGCCGGTTGCTTGTTCTCCAGTTTCTGGTTCTGGGTCGCCGCCCGCAAGCGCACCGCCGCGCCGGCCTCGTCCATCAGGTCGATCGCCTTGTCGGGCATGCGCCGGTCGTTCAGGAAGCGCGCCGCGAGGTTGGCCGCCGCACTCAGCGCCGCATCGGAGTACGCGACGTGGTGGTAGTCCTCGTAGTGCTTGCGCAAACCCTTGAGCACCTGCACCGTGTCGTCCACGGACAGTTCGCCCACGTCTATCTTCTGGAAACGCCGGGCAAACGCCTTGTCGCGCAGGATGTGGGTGCGCATTTCCTCGTACGTCGTCGAGCCGATGCAGCGCAAGTGCCCGGACGCCAAGGCTGGCTTGAGCAGGTTGGACGCGTCCAGGGATCCGCCATTGGTCGCACCCGCCCCGACGATGGTATGCAACTCGTCGATGAACAGGATGGTGTCCGGCTCGGTCTGCAGCGCCGTCAGCACGCCCTTGAGCCGCTTCTCGAAATCGCCGCGGTACTTGGATCCCGCGAGCAACGCCCCGAGATCCAAGGAGTACACCGTCGTACCGAGCAGCGGCGCCGGCGCCTTGCCCTCGACGATCGCCAGCGCCAGACCCGCGACGATCGCGGTCTTGCCCGTGCCCGAATCGCCCACCAACAGCGGGTTGTTCTTGCGCCGACGCATCAGCACTTGCGCCATGCGCTGCAACTCGTCATCGCGACCCACCAGCGGATCGATGCGGCCCATGCGCGCTTCCTCGTTCAGGTTTTGCGTGTAGGCCTGCAGCGCGCCTCCGGGCTGCCGAGCCGCGGCGGGCGCTCCCTCGTCATCGTCCTCCTCTTCTTGCGGTTCACCCGATCGCTCGAGCCAGACCATGCCGGCGTCGGCCTGCGACTCGTCCTCGTCCTGGCCGTGCGCCAGGTAGGTCACCAGATCCAAACGAGTAATCCCTTGCTGTTGCAGGAAGTACACGGCGAAGGAATCGTCCTCGCTGAACATCGCCACCAGCACGTTCGCGCCCGTGACCTTCTTCTTGCCCGCGCCCCGGACGTGCATCGCCGCCCGCTGGATGACGCGCTGCAGACCGAGCGTGGGCTGGGTCGTCCACTCGACGCCTTCGGGCACCGCCTCGATCTCGGCCGAGAGGTAGTTGTTCAGTTGCTCGCGCAAAGCCGCCACGGACCCGTTGCAGCGCGTGATCACCTGGGCGGTGTACGTGTCGTGCAACAGGGCGTACAGCATGTGTTCGAGACCGAAGAACTCGTGCCGGCGCACCTGGGCTTCGCTGGCCGCGACCTGGATGGCGATTTCGAGTTCGATGCTCAACATGGCGTCCCCGCTGGTAGGCCGCGCGCCGGCCCGATCTCGCTGTAGCTCATCATACCGGCTCCGCCGTCAGCTTGAGAGGCGCACCGTGAGTCCGTGCATAATCCGTGACTTGCGCGACCTTGGATTCCGCGATGTCCCGGTTGTAGGTCCCCGCTACCCCTTGGCCCTTGTGATGCACGGTCAGCATGATGTGCCTCGCCTCGGTCTCGGTCTTGTGGAAGAAGTTGCGCAGGACTTCGACCACCAGCTCCTGCGTCGTGTAATCGTCGTTGTGTACCAAGACGTTGTACAGGTGCGGCCGCTTCAGCTTCGTTGCCAGTAGCACGCCTTCTTGGTCTTGGTCCTGATTCTGGTTCTTTGACATGGCCCCTGTTTGCGAGTTGCAGCGAATGGAAAAGAGACGATCAACCGGCAACTCGCGGCCAGCCAGCCCGGGAGGTCGCCACGAAGGGCGTCCTTGCCCTCCGCTGTCGTGTTCCAACCCTCATGGTAGGACAACCGCGACCGGAGGCAAGGTTCACCGGTCTGCGGCCACGGCGGGAAACGGGTATTCCCGGGCAGTTGCGTGATCGGCGGCGCGGGCACGGGTTGGCCACGCGAGGACCGGCGCGGTCCGATTTTCACCCCTTGCGAGAAGTGCTGCCGGGCATCACGCTGGCTCAACCCACCGTGAAGGAGTTGCAGATGGCCGCGATCGATACCGCCCGGACCGAGAAGCTGCGCCGAGATCTGGCGCGCAAAGGCATGGAAGTCAACGAGAAGCTGACCAGGATGTTGGCCGCCCAGAACGCGACGCTGACGACGATGAAGTTGCCGAGCGAGGAGGAGCCGGGCCTGAAACCGCACGAGAAGTTGCGGCGCTATCTCGACCAGATCGTGCGCGCCCAGAAGCGGCTCGGCACCGGTGCGTGGGGGGCTTGCATGCATTGCGCGGCGGAACTGGCCGAGGCGGCGTTGGACGATGCGCCGTGGCTCGAACTGTGCGCGAAGTGTGCGGCCGACGAGAGCTGACCGCGGCTTGATCGCGGAGCCTGGTCGAATCCGAAACTATTGGCAGATGGCCGGCTTGGCGCACTTCTGGTCGGTGGCGCCGCAGTCCAGGCCCTGGGCGCACTGGCTGTTGGCGCAGGCTTCGCCTTCCTTGGCCAACGCCTTGCCCACGGAATCGCGCTGTAGCCAAGCTTGGAACGCCCGCAAGCCCGCCCATCGTCAGCGCGAGGACTCGCGTCCCAACACCGCTTGGCCTATCGGGTCCAGCGCGCGTTCGAGCACCACGGTCCGCGTCGGAAAGGCCATCGCTAGCCCCGCCGCCTGGAATCCAGCGTGGATCGCCAGGTTCACCGCGTGGTGCACTTCGCCGGCCAGATTGGCGTCCGGCACCTTGTAGAGCACGCGTACGCCCAACGCCGAATCGCCGAAGTTCACGAACATCACGGAGAATTCAGGGTGGATACCCGGTTGCGCCGCCAACACCGCCCGCACCAGATCCACTGCCTGCAGCACCTGCGCCGGTGTCGAACCATAGGTCAGCGATAGCAGGAAGTCGCGCACCAAGCCATCAGGATGACTGTGGTTTTCAATAGTCGCCTCGGCCAGCTTCTTGTTCGGGATGACGGTGCAGATGCCGTTGCCCTGCAGCAGCCGGGTCGAACGCAGGCCAATCGCCGTCACCTTACCGAAGTGGCCATCCACCTTGATCCAGTCGCCGATGCTGAACGGCCGATCCGTCATGATCTGCAGGCTGCCCAACAGGTTGCCGAGCGTCTCCTGCGCCGCCAGCGCCACTGCCAGACCGCCGATGCCCAGACCCGTGACCACCGAGATCACATCGAAACCCGCGCGTTGCAGCACGGTGACCGCAAGCAGCAGGGCGAACACGATCTTGGCGGTGACCCGGGCGAAATTCAGCACCGCGACGCTGACCGGCGGGGCCTGACGCGCCGCCCAGGGCACCATCAGTTCCTCGTACACCACGTCGACCGCGCGCAGGAGCATGGCGCCGATCGTCACCGCCACAGCGATGGCCAGGGCATCGACGCCAAACCGGTGCGTGCTTTCCGGCATCGTCAGGATTTGCAGGGAGATGTGAACCGAGCCGAAGAACACCAGCACGGCGGTGGGCCGGGCCAGGCGTTGCACCAGGCGGTCGTCCAACGTCGTGGCGGTACGCGCCGTCAGCTTGGTCACGAAGCGCGTCATCAGGAACGCGCCCAACCGGCCGAGCAGCCAACCCAGCATCAGCACCAGCGCGACGACAAGCCAAGTCCGCGCCGGATTGCCTGCGAATTCACGGGCGAACCATTGATTCATCGGCATCGTCATGCGGCACGCTCGCGGGTGGGAGCGAGATCTTGGCGCACGGCGAGCTCGAGGGCGGCGATGCGCAGGATCCGGGGTAGAACCGCTCGGAATACTTCACAGTACGGCGAGCGACCGTCGACGTGGCCTTCGCGGCGGTACAGCAGCAGGGGACAACCGCCCGCGCAACTCGGCTTCCAGCGGCAGGCGTTGCAGGTAGAGTTGCCGGATTCGCGGCGAAACTGCGTGAATTGGCTCTGGGATCGCGCCATCGTCAGCAGGCTTTCCGGTCGGATCGGCTGCGTGCCGGGGTGATGCAAGGCAGCTTGGCAAGGGCTGATTTCGCCCGATTCAGCGATCGCGACGTACGAGTCGCCCGCGCCACAGGCCTTGGCGATCGGGCGCCACGGCTCCAGGTCGCAGAACTTGTGGCTGGCGCGAAAACCGCTGACTTCACCGCGACCTACCGCCTGTTCAATCAGATCGTAGCAAAGGCCGAACACCCGCTGCACGCGCTGCAAGGCTTCACCCGACAGGATACCATTGGAATCGTTCGTTTGGATCTCTGCCAGTTGCGCGCCGTGGCGATCGTCCAGCACGCCCTGACCCCACTCGAGGTCGCGCACTAGGCTGTAGCGAAACCACAACTTGCGTTCGAGCAGCCAGGCCGTCAGCGCGGGCAGACCGTCGAGGTTGCTGTCGCCCACCGTGATGAGGATGTACGGCCGGATGCCCGCGTCGAGATAGGTCTGCAAGCCCGCCTGAAGTCTGGCGAAAGACGATCCACCTCCCTTGACCGGGCGCATCACGTCCTGCACGCCGTCCAGCCCGTCGATCGAGACCGAGACGTGCACGCCGTGCGCCAGGATCCACTCGGTTGCCCCCGGGGGCACCACCGTGCCGTTGGTCAGGATCGCCGCCGAGAATTTCACCCCGTGACTTTGGCAACTTGCGGTCGCATCGGTGAAGAACTGCTGGATGTTGGCAAAGCGCAGCATCGGCTCGCCGCCTGCGAAACGGACGTTGATGCGATCCACTGCCCCTGAAGCCGCGGTCGCCTCGATCGATTGCAGCACCCGGGCCGCGACGTTGACGTCCATGTGCGTGGCAGACTTGTGGATATAGCAGTACGGACAAGCGAGGTTGCAGGCGTTGGTCACATGCAGCCAGGCGTTGAACACCCGCTCCTGCTTGCCGTCCGGCCGCCACGGCCGCACGCCCGGCGACAGCACGAAGCCGTTGCGCCAGAGCAGAGGCAGTTCAGCCAGCAATCGTATGATTTCTTGGGGATCGTCGCTCGCCAGTTCGGCTGCGATGTCGGCGGCTGAGCGTCCGTCCGCCGCGTGCAACAGCCGCAACGCGCGCGGCGTGAGCAAGGCCAAGGCGTCGTGACCGTTGGGATTATGCGCGAACGATCGACCGCGCGCGACGCCTTGGTACAAGCCCGGCGCCCGCTGGATCGGCAGATCCGCCCACGTGTCTTGCGCGGGCGCCTGCCACGGCCGCTTCACCGTCGCCACTAGTTGTTGCAGTCCCAGGAACAGTCGCTGCTGCAATCGCTCGAGCAGTCCCATGAGCAGTCGCTGCTGCAGTCGGCGGAACAGTCGCTGCTGGCGCAATCTGTTGCCGCAGCGCAGTCCCAACCACTCGAATCACCAGAACTTTCACCGGACGAACTGTCGCCGGCCGCGCAGTCGAAGTTGCCAGCGGCCGTGCTGCCGCCCGTGTCGTACTGGTCCCAACTGCTGTTGCCCGCGTCGTAACCAGCCATCGCGTTGTCGTCCCAGCTCGCGGTCGAGAAGTCGCGGTCCATCACATCGCTGACGCCGCCCAACTGGTGTGAATAGCTGCCGATGTCGTCCGCGTTGCCGATGGGCGCGCCGTTGTAGTTGATGACCGTGACCGGGGCGCCGTAGCTGGACCAATGGCTGCCCAGGTAGCCAGCGCCGTATCCCCAGTGATGTCGCGGGCTGATGAGCGCATCCAGCACCATCAAGTTCACGAACGTGTCCATAGGATCCCGATAATACACGCTCCAAGGGTCGTAGTAGGGACTCGCCCAGCCACTGCGGGCGTAGACCGGGGCATTGCGCAGGTGGGCGTCGCGGTCGCACTGGCTCTGGCCCAGGTCGCGCACGTCCTCGCCGCTCGGGCGCACCACCTGCACGTCGGCGGGGTCGGACTCCAGGAGCGCGGTCGGAAACGCCCTCTGCAGGCCGCCTTGCACCTTGGCCGCCACCTCGCTCAGCACGTTGCGGTACATCGGCACGAGTTGCGCGTCAGCCAGGGCCTTGCCGATGCGATCCTTGGCTTTTTCGATGTCCTCGCCCTCGCGCGGTCGCAACTCGTCGATGCGCGCGCCGAACGACACCACCGCGTGCGGCTCGGTCTTCTTGGCCTTGGCACGCACGGTCACTTCCAGCAGGCTGTGCAGGCCTTGGCCCTGGTACTCGAACACCGCGCGCAACATCTTGAATCCACCGGTGAACCGGGATGCGGATCGACGCATGGCCGCCACCAGCAGGTCGGCGTCGTGGTCGCGATCCTCGAGATCCTGGAAGACCACCTCGTCGTCGACCACGAGCGTCACGGCGTTGGTGATCCCGGCGATCTGCAAGGCTTTCTGCACCTGTTCGGTCAGCGCTAGCACGTTCTGGGTAATCAGCAATTCACCCGTGCGCAAGTCGACGTCCGAGCCGAACGCGGTCTTGACCTTGTCCCAGAAGCTCGGCTGGCGAAACACTTCCTCGCCTTGGATGTAGAGACGGACCTGTGCTGTGAGGCGCATCGGCAGGACTCCTTGACCGTTGGCTTATTTGCGATCGACGGCGATGCGCAGTTGCTGGGCTCGTTCGGTCAGGGACCGCACCCGGGCGATGCTCTCGCGCGTCGGTGCCTGGCTCTTGATTTCCTTGAGGCTGGTGTCCACGGCGCTGGCCTGATCGACCAGAGTCGTGTAATTCGGATGGCTTTCGTCCAGACCCATCCAGACGTCGGCCATCGTCGCTTCCGGGCCGGCCAGCACCTTCTTCAGTTCCTCGCCCAGCCCGGTGTCGCGCTGCTTGCGCCGCCAGAATACCCAGCCGGCGACGCCCAAGGCCGCGATGATCATGAAGTAGAGCAAGCCATTGCCACCGGAGGACTGTGCGGGCGGCAGGGCCTGGGGTACTTGCACCGAAGTCGTCGTGGCCAGCGCGCCGTCGTTGCCGCGAGCCGGGGCAGTGTTCTCGTACGGTTGCCCGGACTTGTAGCGCGCGTAGGCTGCGGACATCTGGCCGGACGCCCTTGTTGGCGTTGGCGTGCTGGAATTCGTTCCATGACATCTTGCCAACCACGTTCTGGCCGACGACGTTTTTCGTACGAGTCAGCGCGGTTGCCACTTCATTGGTCAAGGAGCGCATGCGATCGAGCGGCTGGCCCCCTTGCGACATCACGCGATTCAGCACCGCCTGCTTGTCCGCCGAGGTCAGGGCATTGCTGCGCAGGTCCCACTTCGGCCCGTTGGTCGAGATGAGCACGTCCTTGCCCGACATGCCCAGGTCACCGTACATCGCCGCGAAATCGTTCGGATCGTCAGACTCCTTCATGACCACGAGATAGACCTTGGCGCCTGTGCGCTGGGCCGTCTCCTTGGCCAGCGTGTCGAGCTGAGCCTTGACGTTGGCGTCGAACGAGCTGGGCTGCACCGCGCCGGCCTGGCCCTTTTGCCGCAGGATGTCCGCGACCTGGCGGGGATATGCCCAAGCGGGCAGGGCGGACAACCACACAAGCAGGGCCAGGCAGCGCACCAGGAAAACGGGCAATCGGCGGGTCATCGGGCCTCCAGCATCAACTGGGCCGGCAGGGTACGGCCGCGCGTCGTCCGGCGTCAATTCAGGCGCAGGCTGGGACTGCGCCGGACCACCAGCGCCTGGTCGGGGCTGACGATCGAGCCCTTGGGGCTCCAGAACATCAGGAACTTCGACTGGCTCTGGCACGCCTCGGGGGTCAGCTTGCCGGACTTCGCGCACGGGGTCGTGTCGTCCACGAGGTCATGCAGCTTGCCGTCGGCCTCGTCGGTGTGCCATAGGCCCAGGAAGTGCCCGAGTTCATGGGCCAATACCACACCCCAGACGTCGCCTGCGGTCGTCGAGGTCGGCCCTAGCTTGACCACCTGCTGCCATTGCTCCGGATCGATGACGATGGCCATGCCGGTCATGCGCGACCCCGCCAACCCGGGCACGCCGCCGAGCTGTGACAACCCCGCGGCAATAGGCGCTTTGTTGTCCGTCAGCGCCGCAGTGATGACCAGCGTGGCCGCCGTCGACTTCGGGTTCAGCTTGCCGGTCGCCTGATACACCTGGGCCAGCTCGTTGCTGGCGTCGCCCGCCAACACATTGTCGATGAAGTGGAATTTCTTGCCGTCGTCGCCCGTGATGTCATAGACGTGCACTGTGCCCAGCTTGAGGTTCGCCGGCTTCCAGATCTGCTCGACACGGGCGCGCATCTGCAACCATTGCGGCGACACGGCAAACGTCGCGGCGGTCGCGGGCACGCCGTCGGCCAGGTAGACGTCCAGGTCGAGCGTGACCGGTTGCTGGCCCGGCACCTCACCGCGCGCGAGCACGCCGAAGTGCAGCCAGGAGGGCGACGTCTTGCCGGCGTAGAGCGAAGGTTGCTGATCCGTGCGCAGAAAGCCGAAAGTCCACGGCCCCGCGACCACGCTGACCAATGGCGACATGCCGATGAGCGCCGTCGCCCCGCCGATGCCCGGATACGCACGGTTGTACGAGTGCTCCCAATCCAATGAACTGAGGATCTGCAGCTTGTTCGGCGAGATCAGCGTGTCGGCCCAGACGTAGTGATCGAACGGCGTGGGACCGATGTCGCGCGCGACCAGCAGCACGCCGGTGTTCTTGTTCGGGATGTTGAAGACCTTGGTCGGCGCACCGTTGGAACCCACCTGCACCAGGCCGAGATCGAGCCACTGCTGGTCCGCGCGCAGGTTGGGCCCGGGATGGCAGCCTTCGTCGATGCGGCTGTCGCCATTATCGTCAGTCTGGTTGCCGCACGATTCCGGCAGGATGGGGCCCGTGTCCGCGTTCTTGACGTCCGTCTTGGCGCCGGTGTCGGTCTTGGTGTCCGTCGCGGCATCGGTCTTGGCACCGGTCTGGGCGTCCAGCTTGGCGTCGGTCGCGGCGTCGGCAGCCCGAGCCAGCCCGGCGTCCAGGCCACCCACAGCCTCGCTGGCCGGACCGCAGGCCAGCGCCGACAGCGCCACCAGGGCGGCAGCGAGCAAGGCGTGTGGTTGGACAAGACCTGGAAACATCGGCTCTCCGGTGGGCGGGGCAGCGCCAGCATCATAGTCGAACGGCGCGGTTTCGCCACGGCTCGCCATCAACCCGTGGCTTCCCCTGCCAGATCCTCTGCCATCCAGCCCGCCAGCGAGCGCTCCGGCCGAGCCAGCGCCCACATGGTCTTGACCACGGTCGCCTCGAAGGTCATGTCGCGCGCCTCGACCGCCCCTGCCTCCAGCAGCGCCCGTCCGCCCGCGTACATCGCCAGATCCGTGCGCCCGCGGTGGCATTGGCTCGTGACGACCACCCCGATGTTCGCCGCCGCCAGATCCTGGACCAGCGGCAACAGGCTGCCCTCACCGCGCACCGGCACGTTGCCCACGCCGAAACCGCGGATGATCACAGCGCGAAGCCGATCTCGTACCTCGGCGGTCAGCAGGTCGCGCATCGCCCTCGGATCGAATCCCGGGAACATCGTCAGGGCCAGCACGCGCCGATCCAGCGCAGTCTCCAGTCGGAACGGTCCCTTCGGTTGACGGATGCGCGGCCGGTCGAGTTGCAGGTCCACCCCGATGCGGCCGAGCGGAGGCTCTGCGGGCGACTCGAAGGCCTGGTAGTCGTTGGCATCCGCCTTGGTCGACCGGCAACCGCGCAGGATCGCGTCGCCGAACACGATCAGCACTTCGGGCACGTCGCCGGTCGCCGTTTCCACCGCCGAGGTCAGGTTGGCGCGCGCATCGGTCCGCCACGCCTCCAGGGGCCGTTGGGAACCCGTGAACACCACTGGGCGATCGAGGTTGCGCAGCATGAAGGCGAGCGCAGAGGCCGCGTACGCCAGCGTGTCGGTGCCGTGGATGATGACCACGCCGTGGAAGCCCTCGCCGGCACGACCGATTCCGGCGCGATCGACGACCATCTGGGCCAGGGCCTGCCAGTGCTCGGGCGTGACGTCCGAGGAATCCAGGTTCCAGGGCGCCACCAACTCGATATCCGCAATTTCATTGAGTTCAGGCACGCGGGCGAGCAGGCGCTGCAGGTGCGCTTCCGGGGCGAGATCCAGCCGGCGGTGATCGGGAACCGCCATGCCCAGGGTGCCACCGGTGTGGATCACCAGCACCCGCCGCGCCTTGCCTTGCATGGCCACACTCATCCGGCGGTCAGAAATGCCAGCCGAACATCAGGCGGGGCTCGAACCGGAACGTCGTTTCGGGCGTAGTCAGCTTGGAGGCGATGTCCTTGTCGTTGTTGTAGATCCACTTGTCGTAGCTGGCCTGAACGAAGCGGAGGTCGACGCCCATCGCGAACACGCCCTCGTCGTCGAAGCGGTACTCGGTCGAAAGGCCGAACGGAATCGCGGTGCCGGTCCAGGCCTTGCCCGTCGCTTCGGACTGGAACACGGTCTCGTAGTAGTACAACAGGTCGAAGAAGCCGTAGCCGCCGTAAAGCTTCACATCCACAGGCAAATCGTCGCGGGCGAACCGGAGCGGGTGCAGGCCGAGCAGGACCGCGGCGGTGCCGGCGCCCGCGTTGTCGGCCTTGGCGCCGAAACTGCCGTGCCAGCTGAAGTCGGCGGCGAGCGACACGAAGCCCTTGATGTTGTAGCCGATCTGGATGGCGGCTGCCGGGCCCTTGCCGCGGTTGGTCGTGATCGCCTTGTCGTATTCAGCCGGCGCACTCTGGTGCAATGCCGCCAGGCCGCCGGCGTTTTCCGGCTCGGGGATGACCGGGCCGTCCTTGCCGCCCGCCGTCGCATAGCCGAGGTTCAGGTTCATGAAGAACCCTTCCCACAGCGCGTGCTTGCGCTTGGGCTTGACCGGCTTGGGCTCCTCGATCGCCGGACCGCCGGGCGCTTCAGGCTTCGGGCCGGGCGCGTCCAACTTCGGGCTTGGAACAGGCAATTCCTCCCTCGGCGGCGCGGGCGGCGCGGGCGCAGGTTGAATCGCTGGCGCGGGTTCGGGCTTTGGCGGCTTCGCGGCAGGAGGACGGGCCGCGGGCGTGTCTTCCGGTGCCGTGACGGGCGCGGGAACCGGCTGCGGCGCAGGCTTCTTCTTCTTGGCCGCCTGGGCCACACCTGGACTGACCGAGGCCACCGCGAGGGCGAGCAGCGCCATGGCGAGCTTAGTTCGCATCGTAACCCCGATCGCCGCCATGGTTTACGGGAGCGGCAGCAACGAATTATCGCCTAGCGATCTGCTAACTAACGCAGCGATCTGCTAGTAAACGTTACGCGCGCTCACGGGCAACGCGCACAGCCTTCTTGCGGCGACGCTCAGCCTCGCGCTCACGGCGCTTCTTCTCTTCCGAAGGCTTCTCGAAGAAGCGACGCTTGCGCAACTCCTTGTAGATCCCTTCGGCGGCCATCTTGCGCTTGAGCATGGAAAGCGCGCGGTTGACGTTGCCGTCCTGTACCACGACCTCGATCGGGCGGAATTCCACCGAGCGGGCGGAGGCGCGATGCGGCCTGTCGATACGCTTGGCGGCATCTGTGTTCTGGTCGTTCATCATGTCGGTCATCGCGCTTGCTGCTCCTGGTCGATTTCGGGCCTGCTGGCTCCGTATTGCCTGTGTCGTTCCAAAGTCGGTCGATGTGAATCGCCCGGCATGCTGGGTCGTGGCATTGCGTTCGCCCGAAGCGTCGCCGCAAGGCCCGGAATGAATTCGCCTCCTCCGCGGTTGCTACACCGACCGCCTGGCCGGATTTCGTTTCCGGTGCAGGAGGTGCGCGCAGCCGGACGGGTCCGAACTGGCGGCGAAGGGGCAAAATCGTGCCACAACAACGCGGCTCTGACAAGCAGCGGACGTGGTGATGAGTGGCCGGCAGCGAAATTAGCGCCTGGTGCTGTGCTTACGACTGCACGTCGGCCGCAGCTTTCTGACTGCCCGTGAGGCTGAGATGCGCCTGGCTCTGCACCGGTTGACCGATTGCCCCCGGCCCTGGGCGCGAACCCAGCGAAATCAGGGCATGCGCCTGGCCTCGCGCCGGGGCCACGTGCGCCGAGCTCAGCGGAGCGAGACCCGGCGCCAGGAACTTGTCCATCGTCAGGCCTTCGATCTGGCGCATGACGAAACCGTTCAGAACGGCCATCGGGTCGCGCAAATGGCACTGCGGTTCCCGGTCGCAATTGGTGTCGTGCTCCTGGCAGGCGACCACCGCCAATTGTTCCTCGAAAGGCCGAATCACGTCCAGGAAGCGAAGTTTCTCCAGTGGCCGCGCGAGCTTGTAACCTCCGCCCGAACCCTTCGCGGCCTCGAGCACGCCTGCGCGCTTGAGGCCTTGCAGCACCTTGGCCAACACCTCAGGCGGAATCGACGCCGCGACAGCCAGGTCGGCCACCGAAGCGAGTGCGGCTGGCGGTCTGCGGGCCAGTTCTTGCACCGCCAGCAACGCGTATTCGGATTTCCGGTTCAACTTGAACATGCGGCAGCTCCGGGTGTCGACTGGCGTGCACCTCCGTCCTGGGCCGACGCTTCGGGTGAGGCGCGGCGTTTGGAGCAGATTGCCGCCACCGTAGTGCCGGCCGAACCCGCTGGCAAGGCGTGGGCAACCTTCCACCAAGAACCTCTGAAGTTCCGAGGCAGTTCAAAATCCCCTGGCCGATTGCAACGGCTTGACCCAGGTTCCTGTGATCCGTATAGATTGAACAGGACCAAGGCTGTCCGGCTCGCGGTGCTCGATGTGGAGTACCTGCGGCCGGGTGAGGTGCCCCTATGACATTGACGGAGCTCCAGCGTATCCGCCGCGAGCGGGCTGAACGCATTGTTCTTGAAGATGAATTCTACTGCCGCCCACGCAGGCGCCGACTGAGCATAGAACGATGTCTGGAGGATTACATGAATGCCAACGCTTTCAGCGACAAACGGAGCGCCTGTTGGCGATGCCCACAAGGCTGCGGCAACAGACAAGAGTTTGCCGAGGCGAAATAGATAGATGAGCGCGAGAGAGAGGGAAAGAGAGCGAGACAAGGGCCTGAAGAGACGAGTGAATGCAAAAACGACCGCCCCCGGCGCACGCCTACGAATCGCGCGCCGGGGCGGTCGTTTCGCTCCAAGTTCAGGCATCTACCAGCGCAGGACCGGCCGCACCAGCCACGCCTTGCCCGCCACGGCCACCACGACCGGCGCCTGGCCGGACAGCGGCCCTTTCGCGAGCCAGGTGCGCGTACAAGCGCCGTCCTCTGCACAGGTTTGCGGGCCTGCCCACAGCCCTTGCGCAGCCGCCGACAGTTCGATGGTCACCGCCTTGCCGTCGGGCTGACCGTCGGTGCCGAAGCTGCGCGCCGTCACCGTTACCTGCCCGCCCGCCTTCACGTGGCGCGCCGACAGCTCGACCAGGGGCGGTTCTTCGACCAGCACGGAAGTGTCGGCCTCGACCTTGACTATGCGATCGTAGCCGCTCGGCCAGCGCACCGTCAGGGCCTGCGGTACCTCGCCGTCGGGCAGGGCGAACACGATTTCCGGCAGTTCTCCCGTATGTGCAGGCGCAATCCCCGTCATCGGCTGCAGCCGCGTGCCCAGGTTGGTTTGCAGCGCCAGCACCGCGCCCAACCCCTGTCGATTGCTCAGCCTGCCGCGCAACCGCACCTTCAGCCAGTGGCCGCCGTGCTTGATTTCGTTGCGCATCAGCAGCGGTTGCACGCTCTCGCCGCCCAGCAACAGGTCCTGATCGCCGTCGCCGTCCAGATCCGCCGTCGCCACCGCCCGCCCCAGTTGCTTGGCTGGGATGCCAAACTGCGCGCTCAGGTCGGCGAACGTGCCATTACCCTGATTCCTGAACAAGACCGGGCGCATGCCGCCATCGTCGGCCAGCAGGAACGCGCCCCAGTCGTAGCCGTGCGTCACCAGCATGTCCAGGCGCCCGTCGAAGTCGAAGTCCAGCGGGCGCACCGTCCAACTGACCATGGTCTGCCCCGTTTCGCTCAGGGGCCGCGCGATGCCGGCCTGCACGCCCTCGCTGCGGTAGGTGCCGTCCGGATTCTGCAGCAGCAGTTGCGTCGCCGAACTCGCGTTGTTCAACAGTTGCGCCTCGTTCGCCTTGCCGATGTCCACGCCGCCCATGCGCAGATCGCGAAAACCGATGCCGGACAGCACCAGGTCCAGCCGCCCGTCGCCATCGAAGTCCGCCTGCGCGCCGCCCATCGGTGAACTTTCCGCCATACCTTCGGGCAGGAACGCAGGGGCCAGCGTCAGGCGCTCGTACTTGCCGGCCGCGGTCGCGTGCAGGTAGGCGTTGCCACTTTGCGGATCGCAGCCCTCGACCATCGTCAGCAGGTCGGGCCGGCGGTCGCCATCGACGTCGACGGGCAACACGTTCCAAAGCGTCGCGTTCTGGTCCACGCCCAGGCTGGGCCCCTGCGAAGCGAAGTGACCGTCGCCCTGGTTCACGAACGCCAGGAGCCGGCTCTGCGGACCACAGGAAAACCGCGTCACCAGCAGGTCTTGCAGCCCATCGGCGTCGATGTCGGCAACCACCAGGCCCTGCAGCATCTGCTTGACCGGATCGACCAACCCACGCGCCACGGCTTCGTCCTGCCACGAGCCATCGGTCTGGCGCACCAGCAGGTGCAGGAGCGCGCCCGAGACCGCGATGGCCAGCTTGCCGTTTCCATCGATGTCGATCGCGGCGAGTGTCGTGATCCCGCGCTGTTCGCCCTGTTGCAGCACCGTCGTGAACGCCCACTGCCAAGGCCCGGTGGCGAGACCGACGTAGACGCGACTGACTCCGTCCGCCAGCACGATGTCCAACAACCCGTCGCCATCGAGATCCGCAAACAATCCGGCACTGTCGCGCGGCGTCGACTTGTTCTTCACCCCGGCGTCGGTTTCGAGCAGGGGCAGCACGTTGGCCAGTGTCTTGAACTGTCCCGTCGCGGTCAGCGGCGCGGGCGCAACCGAGTCCGCGGCGACGGCGTCCGCCTTGCTGGGGGCAATATCCTGTGTCGCATCCGTGGGTTGTGGCACGACGTCGGCGCTGTCGGCCGCGTTCGCGCCATCGTGGGCTGGGGCGGCGTCGAGCGGCTGCGTGCAGGCGTGCGACTGCTTGACGTGTACGGGCGGCAACGGCGAGCAGGCGCCCAGCCACGCGATCCCCAGACTGGCAACAACCCTGCGCATCAGGCCAGGGTACGCGACCGGCGCCGCTGCAGCCACAGCAAGCCGACGCCCACCGCCGCAAGACCGCCGACCGCCGGCAGCACCACGTCCAGCAGGCCGGGCACGAACCCCGGTTCCCAACTGGTCTTTTCGACCATGTCGCCGAAATCGTCCTTCACGGTCTCGACCTTCATGACTTTGGTCAGCATCCAGTACGGCCGGCTGGTCGTCGCCCACCACCCCACCACGCCGAGCGCGAGAACGAAGCACACGATCGCAAGTTTTTTCATGGTGTTCTCCGAACCGGACAGGTGGTGATCTCTGCGCGTCCTAGCGAGCGGTGGCATACAGCGTGGCGTCGACATCGATGACCTCGCCCACCTTGCTGCCGACGAGGCCCGCCTTGCCCTTGATGTTGTAGTCCTTGAGCGAGACCTTGAACTTGGTCGTCACCTTGAGCGCGCCCGACGCCGTGAGGTAGCTGATCTGTACGGGAAAGCTCAGCTTCTTGGCCACGCCGTTCAACGTGAAGCTGCCGTGCGCCGTGCCCTCCGCCGTGCCCTTGTCGCCCTCGGCCTTGGCGCTGCGGATGTCGACCTTGTCGATGTCGAACGAGACGTTGGGGTTGACCTTGGTGTTCAGCCAATCCGGGCCCTGCAGGTGGCCGTCGCGGATCGGGTTGCCGGTCTGCATCTTGGCCACGGGCACGGTGATCTGCCCGGACGTGGTTTCTGGCTTGGTGGCGTCTGCGACCGTGAAACCGCCGGAGATGCCCTTGGCTGTGCCGCGGATGCGCTCGGCGGGGGCATCCGACGCGAACTTGAACTCGCTCTTCTCGGCATTGACCGCGAACGTCAGCTTGCCGGTCTTGCCGACGAACGGCGTGTCGGCCCAGGCGGGCGCGGCAATCGAGGTCAGGCCGGCGACGAAGGCGAGGCTGCGCAGGTAGGTACGGGTCGTGAACATGGCGAAACTCCTGAGGCTAATGTGGGCCAATCCTGTCTAGAAGAACAGGTGCAACTGTACCGTGTACTGGGCCGCGGTGTAGTCGATTGTGCGTACGTAGCGGTATTCCGGGCGTAATTCCACGAACGGAATCGGCATGAACTGAACGCCGGCCACCAACGCGTCAGTCTGAGCGCGTTTGTCGAGCTGGCGGGCGATGCTCCGTTCGATCCGGCCTTCCAGCGTCAACCACTCGCGGAATGGGTAGGCCGCGATCAGCGTGCCGGTGAAGGTGCGTCGCCTTGCCAGGTCGGTGCCGGCGCTCGAATGGCTGAATTCGCCAATCACCGAGCCCCAGTAGCTCTTGCCGATGCCCAGGAATACGTCCTCCATGCGGAAGTCGCCGGCACCGAGCACCGAGCCGCCGAGCAAGCCGTTGACCTGGAAGTCCTCGAGTTGATGCGACAGAGTCAGGCGACCGGACCAGCCGAGCGCGTCGTCCTTGATGAAGGCGTTACCTACTGAATCCGCAAGATTACGTGGACGAAATGCCGAAATCTCGGCGCTGAGCCAGTGCGTGCCTTCGAAGCCGATCTCCGCGCCCAGCTCGTTCCAGTAGGGCGCGAGCAACGGCTGCTTGGGCGCCATCGCATTGCTGCGACTCAGGATCGTATGATCGTCGTGGCGCAGTCCCACCGAGGGCTGCAAAATTCCCGCGCGAACATAGGGCCAACGAATGTCCGGCGCCCAACGCAGCCACGCATCCCAGTGGGTCTGGCCCTGGTAGTGGAAGCGCTGCTCCGTCAGGTGTTCGCCATACAAGCCGGCGACGTTGAGCTGGGCCTGGGCCGTCACGCTCGGTACCGGCGTGATCGCGATGCCGGGCGAAAGCTGCATCGGAATCAGCACATGGTCGGGCAGGGCGACCTTGCCGTCCGGTTGGGTGAGGTCGGGCGACTTGCGGGCGAGTTGCAGGCGGGTGTCCGAACCGACCGTGATCTTGCCGTCCCAGAAGGTGTTGCTCTCCAACTCGTGCACGGCCTTGAGCCCCAGTTGGTCCCACGTCACGGCGCCCACCGTGTTCATCGAGTACCAGCCGAGATCGGTGCGCAGCCCGGAACCTTGTGGATTGACGTGGCAATTGGAGCAGCGCGAGCCCGCGGACAAGCTGAACCGGGGCAGCGCGCTCGCCGGCAACGCCAGGATGCACGACGCCAGAAGTGTAAGCGCCGCGATGGTTTGGCGCCTCATGTCTGCACCGACCCCTTGCCCGTCGCCGCGTCGAACGTGACGGCGTAGGCCTTGAGAGGTTTGTTTTTGGGCGCGGGGCCGTGCTTGACCGAACCGTCCGCGCCGTATTCCGAGAAGTGGCAACCACACACGAGCACGTTCGCGGTCAGGTCCCACGAGCCTACGCCGCCGTCCAGCTCGGGCGCGAGGTTGCCGCAAGCCGGATCGTGGCTACACGTACTGCTCAACGCCACGATCTGTTTGTCGGAAACGCGGATGATCACGAACTTGGAGCCACCCGCTTCGGCGCCGACCATGCCGCCAGCCACCTTCAGCGGCGCGAATCTGGCTTGGGCGAGGTCGAATTCGAACAGCGCGGCGAATACCGGGCCTTGGTGGACTTCGGCGGTTTCGCAGCCCTGCAATGCGGGAGCGAGCGCGACGGCACAGCCCGCGGCACCAAGGCTGCACAGGAACTGACGACGGGAAGGTTCGGTTCGGGTCATGGCCTTTTCTGGTCGCCGCGACAGGCGGGCACGGCGAAGCTTTGCAGAAGGTTGCGGACGACACAAGCCTTGGCGGTATTGGCAATCCGCGACGCAAAACCGCTGTCCGCACAGGGCTTGCCGCTCCGGGCGAGCGCGACTACGCTGCAAGCTCGGCAAAATCTCAAGGAGGTCCGCGTGCTCACCCTACGACTACTGCTCCGGAGTTGGCCCAGCAAATGCCTCGGAATTCTGGTCGCCTCCGCGTCCCTGCTCGCCGCCGTGCCCGGCCAAGCCGCGGTGCCGAACAGCCTGGCCGTGCAGGGCGCGTTCCAGGCGCAAAGCGGTGGCCCGGCGTCGGACGGTCAGTACGACGTCACCTTTCGCTTTTTCAAGGCCGAGCAATTCGGCGATCCGCTTTGGACCGAAGGCCCGGTGCAAATCACCGTGAAGAACGGTCTGTTCAGCTATGCACTGGGCACCAAGACGCCGATCGCGCCGACGACGTTGGCTGGCCTGCCGCAGGTCTGGCTGGGCGTCCAGATTGCCAGCGAGCCGGAAATGCAGCGCAAAGTCCTGCAGTCCGTGCCATTCACCCTGCGCGCCGGTCTCGCCGAGGGCCTGGACTGCTCGGGTTGCGTGCAGTTGGCGCAGTTGGCCCCAGATGTGCTGGCCGCGTTCGCCAAGACCGCGGACTTGTCCAAGGCCGCGGTCACCGGTAGTTACAGCGACTTGAAGAACACACCCGACTTGTCGCAATTCGCCAAGGTCAGCAGCCTCGCCAATGTCGCCTTCACCGGCAACTGGGCGGATCTCTCCGGCAAACCCTCGTCGGTCAAGGTCGGCTCGGCGTGCGGCAGCGGTTTGGTCGTGGCGGGCATCGCGGCGGACGGCAGCCTGCAGTGCGTGGCCAACGGTTCGGTCTTGCCGATCGACGGCCTGGACACGATCTCGAACAATCTCCTGACCGTACACTTCGACGAGACCGCGGCGGGCAAGGCCTTCCCGATTCCGGACAACGCGCCCAACGGCTTCAGCGACACCCTGGACTTCCCGGACGTCGGCCTGGCGCAGGCGGTCACGGTCAGCGTCGACTTGACAAATAGCGACTTGTCATCCATCAAGGTGATGCTGACCGACCCGAATGGCGGCACCTACGTTCTGTTCGACAAGGGCCAGAAAGGCATCGCGCTCAAGGGCTCTTGGCCCGCGCCCAACGCTACGTTGAGCGGCGACCTGGGCATTTGGATCGGCAAAAGCCTCGCTGGCAAATGGAAACTGAACGTCACCGACACCGGCTTCCTGAACAACGGCGTCGACGGCCAGTTGAACGCGTGGTCGATCACCATCCGCACGGTTTCTTCGCAAAAGGTCGCTGCCAACGCGGGGTTCCAGTTCAAGAGCTACGCCAAGCACCCCGTGGTCTGCAACGCCAGCCAGTTGGGTTTCACCTACATCAGCACGACCGACAAGTCCCTGTACATCTGCAATGGTACGGACTTCTACCCGCTCGCGTTGGCGGTGGTCGGCAGCCAGAACAGCCCTGGGCTCTCGTGCAAGGACATTCTCGCCAAGGTGCCAGGCTCCAAGGACGGCGCGTACTGGCTCAATCCCACGGGATCCGGCGCGTTCCAGACTTGGTGCGACATGACCACGGACGGCGGCGGCTGGACCTTGCTGGCCAAGGTCGACGGCGCCAAGAACACGTTTGCGTTCGACGCGGGGCTGTGGACCGACACCAACCTGCTCAATGCCGACAAGGTCGCGATGGATACGGCCGAGGCCAAGTACGCAAGCTTCTTTACCTTGCCGTTCACGCAGATGCGCGTCGGCATGGCTGTGGGGCCGACGACCAAGTACGTGGTGATCAACCAGAAGGCGGATTCGCTGCGGGCGCTGATGCAGGGCGCCTACGTGGCCACAGGAGTGGGTCGCAACGCATGGAAGTCCTTGATCGGAGGCTCTTCCTTGCAGGCGAACTGCAACCTCGAAGGCTTCAATCCGGACTGCGGCGGCCGCAAGGTGCGCATCGGCATCGTCACCAACCAGGAGGGCGACTGCAATTCCTGTGATTCCTACCTGGGCTTCGGTCACACCGGCCAGGGCGGTTGCGGCGGCGTCGGCGCGGGCTACACCGGCAACATGGCGAGTTGCACCGCGGACAACGGCGACCTGAACATCAACAGCGTCGGCTACTTGTTCGCGCGCTGACGTCCCCAGATCCTCCGGCGCGGCAGGGCTACGGCCAGGGTCCGAGCCAGAGGATGTCGTACCAGCCAGGCGCATCCTCGTCTTCAGGTGCCTTGCGGTAGTTGGCGAGGATGAAGGCCTTGGCTTGCACGGGCATCACGCACTGTGCGGTGTAGACGTGCCCCCAAGTGACGATCGCGATGGCCGACGGCAACTTGGGGTAGGGCGTCAGGACATAGCGAAACGGACCGCTGTCGTCGGGGGCAATGGACTTGGCCAATGCCCGCAGCGCATCCACCGTGGTTTTCGGCGCGCAAGGGTTGTACAGGAAGGCTTCAGCGCCGTGCTCGAGGTTGTGCAACCAACGCTGTTGCGGCAGGAAGCTGAACTCGCCGAATTTCCCCCACATCGGCCGGTGCGGTCCCGACGACGGCGGCAGATCCGCGTAGGTGATCGCCGTCGGCAGGTCGATGTGCTGACCCGGCAGCTGGACCGGCGCCGTCGTCACGCCATCTACGCAACTGCTTGGTATCCACCCTGGATCCGTGCACGACCAATCGACGCCGATCAGGTCCACGTTGGTCGCTCCGCCGGGTACGTCCAGCGCTGAAACGTCCGCGTCGCCGACTGCGTCCACCGAACCCGAGCTGTCCGTGCCGCTGCCGGCATCGGGTGCCACTTCGGCCACGTCGCTGACGTCAGCCACCGCGCCCACGTCCTGCACGACATCCGGGACTGCGCTGATGTCCAGAACGACATCAGGGACTTCCGAAACATCGCTGACCGAGGCTACGTCTGGCAGGGTCGCCGCGTCGCCGGTGTCGCCATCCGCTGACGAATCCAGGCCAGCCGAGTCCGCCCCGGGCACCACGGCATCACCTGCTGTTTCAGCGAGTTGCCCATCACCGCTGGCGTCCGCTGAGGGCGCGGCTGCGACGTCCGGAACCTCGCGGGTCGGCGTGCAGGCGGCGAGTGTGAGGAAAGCTAATGACATGATACGCATGGGTAATTCCACGGGAGAAGAGAAGAAATCCAGGCGAAGCGGCCAGGTCACGCCGCCGACCGCTCGTCGGCCTCGGCCACGACCTGATGCTCGACCAGTCGCCGGTACACGCCGCCCTTGGCCATCAGTTCCTCGTGGCGACCTTGCTCGACCAGCTTGCCGTGCTCCATGACCGCGATCATGTCGGCATCCCGCACGGTCGAAAGCCGGTGGGCGATGATCAGCGTCGTGCGGTTCTTCATGAGGCGTTGCAAGGCCTTCTGGACCAGGGACTCGCTCTCGGCGTCCAGGTTCGAAGTCGCCTCGTCCAGGATCAGCACGCGCGGATCCGCCAACACTGCCCGGGCAATCGCGATGCGCTGGCGCTGTCCGCCCGAAAGCTGCACGCCGCGTTCACCGACCAAGGTGTCGTAACCGCTGGAGAAGCCGGTGATGAACTCGTGGGCGTGGGCGTCACGCGCGGCCGATTCGACCTGCTCCTGGGTGGCATCGTGCTGTCCGAATGCGATGTTGTCCCGGATCGTTCCCGAGAACAGCACCGGCTCCTGCGCCACGATGGCGATGCGTTTGCGCAAGTCCGACAGCTTGACCGTGCGCACGTCTACGCCGTCGAACAGGACACGACCACCCGTGACATCCTGGAAACGCTGCAGAAGTGCCGTCAACGTGGTCTTGCCCGCGCCAGACTGGCCGACCAGCGCCACGGATTGGCCCGGTTGCACGTCCAGAGTAATGCCTTGCAGCACGGGCTGATCCGGCCGGGTCGGGTAGTCAAACCGCACGTCTTCGAAGCGCACCGCCGGCTGACCGGGATGCAACTGCCGGGCATCGGCCAGGGCCACGGGGTGCTCCGGATCGCGGATCGCCGGTTCCGTCCTGAGGATTTCGAAGATCCGGTCGGTCGCGCCCGACGCCCGCTGCAGCGCACCGCCCAGACTGGCCAGCGCGCCCACCGAAGCTGCGACCATGACGGTATACAGCAGGAAGGACAGCAACTTGCCGCCGGTGATGTGGCCTGCGACGACCTCCTTGCCGCCTATCCACAGGATCGCCGACATCGCCACGGAAACTGCCAGCGTCACGATGGAAAACAGCGACGCCCGCCAACGGATGAGATGCACCGACTGGGTGAATGCCGCGCCGATGTTGCCCCGGTAGGTCTCGCCTTCACGCTTCTCGCGCACGAAGGACTGCACGGTTTGCATCGCCGAAACCACTTCCTCCACCCGTGTCGAAGTCAGGGCGTGGCGATCCTGAACCGCGCGCGACAACACCCGGACTTTACGGCCGAACCACACCATGAACAGCACCAGCGGTGGCACGATGCTGAGCATGATGAAGGTCAGCTTCGGGTTTTCGATGAACAGCATCACCACGCCGCCGACCAGGGTCAGGGTGTGGCGCAAAGCCATGGAAAGTTCCGTACCTACCAGGCCATCGATGACCGTGACGTCGCTCGACAGCCGCGACATGATCTCGCCGGTGTGGCGCTGGTGGTACCAGGTCGGCGGCAGGGTCAGCAGCTTGTCGAAGACGCGAACCCGCAGATCCGCGACGATCTTCTCGCCCAGCCAACTCATCAGGTAGTGGCGGATCCAGATGAACAAGGCCTGGACGAGCGCCACGACGATGAGTATTTCCGCAATGAGATTCAACTGGTGCCCGGTCTTGTCAGCCAGCGCCCGGTCCACCGCCTCGCGCGCCGCCTGCGGGTACACGAGCCCGAGTCCGGCCGACACCAGCAGCGAAAGGGTCGCCAGCCAGAATCGTGACTTGTACGGCGTCATCATCTGCAGGAGCTGCATGAGCGGGCCGAGACTCTTGGACGGCGGCGCTTCGGCCCCTGTTTTCGCGAACACGTGCTTGGCCATGACGGACTCCGGGAACTGCAGCAAGAACGGGCAATAGGCGGGCGCCGGGATCGATGGGCGCCACGGCCTGCACAGGTTAGGACGTCATGCGATCAGCACAAGGCTTCACGGCCGGCGGCACAGGGCTTCAGGGCCGGCGCACGACCAAGGCCTGGAATTCAGAAGGCACCAGCCCCATGACGCGCTCGCCGACCGGCCGGAACTGCAGGCCTTCGATGCGATCCGGCCGCAGCTTGCCGGCGCAGGCCAGGGCCAACTGGTCGGGCGTCAAGGCGCGCTTTTGCAGATCGGCACCGACGGAACGCAGCAGATACCTGAGGTTGCGAAACTGTGTGCGCGTCGACGATAAGACCCACACGTCGGGTTGCAGACCGAGCAGGAGCGGCAACGGTTCGAGCGTCGCCTCCAGCCCCAAAGCGCGGGCGACTTGCATGAGGTGGCCGAAATGCACGGACCATTCAGCATGATCCAGGTGGGTGGACTCGATCGGGAACTGGTTTTCGCCGCCGAACTCCGTCAGCACCGCGCGGCCGCCGGGCTTCAGCGCCAGGGCCAGCCGCTCGATCAGCCGAGTCGCGCCCACCTGGATCGGCACGGGTTCCGGAGCCTTGTGCGTGTCCAGCGCGTACTTGCGCACCAGTTCCAGCGCCTCGGCGTCGGTTTGCTCGTCCGGTGTTCCCGACGCGAGCGCGGGCCGGGTCACGAAGCCGATGCGGAAGTCCGCGATCACTTCGTTGCTGACGAGCAGATCTACTGACGCATCAGGCAGTTCCAGGTGTTCTGCGTGACCCGTGACCGCCTGCGCGTGAGCCGCGAACGGAGCCAGGCGCGCGACCTGGGCGGCATGCAACGCCGGCGAAACGTCGACCACGGTGTAGTGCAGGTCGGGGATGTGCGGCAGCAGCGCCTCGACCACGCCCGCGGCGAAACGGCCTGTACCTCCACCTACTTCGACGATGCGACCGCGCCCCGGCCCGATCCAGTCGCGCAGCAGCAGCTTGTGCGCGAAAGCCTGAGCAAAGGTGTGACCTTCCAGCGCGGGGTGCGGATCGCTGAACAGGTGGGAAAGCGTCGTCTCCAACTCCTCGAACTGCGCTTCCGAATCGGCGATCGTCTCCGCGTGGTAGCCAGTCAGATCGCGCTGCTTGGCATCGTCGTGCACCTCCTCACCGAACGGTGGGTAAGGCATCGTACTGGTGACATAAGGCGGTAGGCGCGTGTACTTGCTGCGCGGCTGGGTCAGCACGCGCGTCAACTGCCGGGAGGCGTGCGTCCAGGCGGCGATCGAAACCACCGCGCGCCCCAGGTCCGAGTTGGTTTCGCCGTCGAACAGTTCCGTCAGCGATGCCGCGATTTGCCGCGTGGTCCTCTCGCCATCGATGCTGCGCCACAACTCGGACTGCCACGGATCCAAGGCCAGCATCTGCGGTTGCGCGTAGGGCTCGGGACCGAAACCGCGGCTGGTCACTGCGGTCACGTTGCCGTCATCCGCACGATAAGCGAGGATCCACGGGCCCTTGACCGGCACCGCCTCGACCAGCGCATCGAGTTCCTGGTCGCCGGGCGGCACGAGCACGCGCTGTTGCACGAACACGCCGACGAACTGGCCGATCTGCTCGCGGGCAAACGTCCCGGTGAAGTGCGTGACCGCCTCCTCGGCGGTGTGCGGCTCGGCGAAGAAGTCGAGGAATGCCTTGAGGTCCGCGGACATCTCGAGCAGGTAGCCGAACAGGTCGTGGTAGAGGAACACGGCCTCGCCACGCTGGAACCAGGAGAGATGCTGCGATCGGATGAACGGGTCCACAGGTGTCCTCGCCGAAGAAGGCCTTGCGATATATCAGGTTTAGGCTGACGCGGGAACTTGCTGCGTAACACAATGGATATTTCCGTACTGAGTCACCAGGGCACGGCCATCGATGCCGATGACCTGCCGATCCGGCATCAGGTCGCGCAGGATCGCCAGCGCCTCGGCGTCGGTCGGTTGCTCGAACACCGGCACCAGCACCTTGCCATTCGCGATGTAGAAGTTCGCATAGCTCGCCGGAAGATGCTCCCCGGCAAAGGAAATCGGCTCAGGCACCGGCAACGTCTCGATCCGGAAGGGCTGCCCAGCGACGCCGCGCATCGCCTGCAGTCGCGCCAGGTTGTCCGCCATCGCCGCGCAGTCCGGATGCCCTGGCACCGGCCGCACCGCCACGATGGTATCCGCCGTCACGAACCGCGCGATGTCGTCGATGTGCCCGTCGGTGTCGTCGCCTTCCAACCCCGCGCCCAGCCAATGCAATCGCTCCACGCCCAGGTGCAGACGCAGGCTCGCTTCGACCTCTTGCCGGGTCAGGTGCGGATTGCGGTTGGTATGGAGCAGGACGGCCTCGGTCGTCAGCAAGTCCCCGCAACCGTTCACTTCCAGCGATCCGCCTTCCATCACCAGGCCCGGTTGCACGCGCGGCAGGCCGAAGGACTCGTTCATCTGCCGCGGAATCAGGTTGTCCAGCCCCGAGGCGAACTTGCCGCCCCAGGCGTTGAACTCCCAGTCCAGCATCGCGACCGGCGGCGTCCCCGCGGGCGCATCCGGGCGCGCGGTCACGAAGATCGGCCCATGGTCGCGGGCCCAGACATCGTCGCTGTCGATCGCATGCCAAACGATCTGGCGCAGATCGCCACCTGCCGCGCGGATCGACGCCTCGGCGCGGTGCCGCCACTCCAGATCGGGCACGTTGACGTGGACTTGTTCGACTTCGCTCAGTTCTGCGGCGAGCCGGGCAAAGGTGTCCTCGACGGCGCCGTGGACGCCCCGCCAGATTTCGGGCCGACGTGGCCAGGTGAGAATCGTACCTGAATGCGCAAACCACTCGGCAGGCATACGGAAGTGGCGAATGTCGAGAACGGCGTGCTGGACCATGGGCGGATCCGGAAGCGTGCGCGTCGGATGTCGACGGCGAGCGTGATGGGGTAGCGGCGCGGCATGGCATCGTGCAAACGCTTCATCGCGAGGGCTCCCTTTCGTGTGGTAAAGGATCGTGATCTGAAGCAGAAGTGGCGGGGACAGAAGCGGTTTGGTGCGGCGTGGCTTGATCGGCGAGGAAGCGGTGACGCAGCCCACCGTACAGATCCGGGCGCCGATCGCGAAAGAACGGCCACCAGTTGCGCACGTCACGGGACCGGTCGCGATCGCAGCGGACGATCAAGGTTTCGGCTTCGTCGCGCCCCGCTTCGGCCAACATTTCGCCCTGGGGACCGGCACAAAACGTGTGCCCCCAGAAGTTTATTCCGCCCTCGCGGCCGACCCGGTTGACCGCGGCGACGTACAAACCGTTGGCGATCGCGTGGCTGCGTTGGATCGTGCGCCAGGCGTCGAGTTGCCTGGCGTGCTCCTCGAGCGGTTCGCTGTCGATGCTGCCAATCGCGGTCGGGTAGACGAGCACTTCGGCGCCGCGCAGGGCAGTCTCGCGGGCCGCTTCTGGAAACCACTGGTCCCAGCAGATCAGCACGCCGACCTTGGCGAATTTCGTCTCGAAAATGCGGAAACCCTCGTCGCCGGGGGTGAAGTAGAACTTCTCGGCGTACAAAGGGTCGTTGGGAATGTGCGACTTGCGGTAGCGGCCGAGATAGCTGCCATCGGCGTCCAACACCGCGGTAGTATTGTAGTACAGCCCGGGTGCCGCCTCTTCGAACAGCGAGGCCACGATGACCACGCCCAGTTCGCCCGCCAGATCGCCCAGCCTTTGTGTCGTCGGCCCCGGTACGGCTTCGGCAAGATCGAAGTGCGCGGGCTCCATGTCCTGGCAGAAGTACGCACTGCGGAACAATTCGGGCAAGACCACGATCTGCGCACCCCGAGCGGCCGCTGCGCGCACTTCCGCAATCGCGCTGCCGAGTTGATCGGCTCCGCTGGCGTTGGCGCGCAACTGCAGAAGACCAAGGGTGAACGGCGGGCGCATCGCGTCTCCGGTCTGACGGTGGACCGCCAAGGTAGCGATTCCCGGCCAAGCGACATAGCCGCTCGCCGGGCCTGGGTCAAATACAGAGGAACCGGGAACAGAAATGTGAAGAGAGTCGTGAAGAGAACTGTGAAGACCCTAGCGCGTGCCCGGCGGGGCATGGCATCCTTTCGCGACCGATCCAGCTCGAGGTTGGACGCGCGACCCATGGAGCTTGCCATGTTCCGAATGCAGATTGCGGGTGTATTCACCTTCCTCGCCCTGGCCGGAGCCAGTGTGAGCGGATGCAGCAGCGACAACGCCGCCAGCGGTCCGTTCTTCGTAGGCACCGGCGCGGACGGCACCTCCGGCGACGGCGGCAACCTCGATGACGGCAACTCCGGCACTGACGGCGACGTGACGATCGTTTCCGGCCCCGACGCCAAGCATGGCGACGCGCACGCCAGTTTCGATATCGGCCCGAAACCCGACGCCATCACGCCCGATCCCGACACCGCCACGCCAATGCCCGACGGCGGCCCGTTCCCCGGCGGTTCGTGTGCAGGCATCTGCGGCAAGTACGTGAAGGGCGCGCCGTGCCACTGCGACAACCAATGCGCGCAGTACGGTGATTGCTGTGGTGATTACAATGACTTGTGCGTTGGACCCAAGCCGACCAAGTGCGGCAACGGCCAGTGCGACCCAGGCGAGACATCGGCCAACTGTGCCCAGGACTGCAAACCCGACTTGGGCGATGTCGTTGCCTGCCTCAAGCAGAAGTGCACGTACGAAATGGAGATGTGCCTGTCGAACAAGACGTGCGCCCAGGTCATCGGCTGCGTCGCGGAGTGCAAGGACGAGGACTGCGCCGACGACTGCACAAAGGGCATGGACATGCAGGTCGCGCAGAAGTACCTGCAACCGCTCGGCGAATGCGGCGAGAAGGTCGGCTGCGTCCAGGGAGGAAACCAGTCCGTCTGCGGCGATGGCCAGTGCGAGCCGCCCGAGACCGACAACTCCTGCCCGCAGGATTGCAAGGGCCCGCCGCCGATGGCTTTCTGCGGCGACGGACTGTGCAACGGCGGCGAGACTTCGGCCACGTGCGCCAAGGACTGCGGCACGGTCATTCCGCCTCCGGGCGTGATCGTCCAATGCCTGGCCGGCAAGTGCGGCGACTACTACAAGGCCTGCGCCAACAACGCTGGCTGTCAGAAGGTGATCGAGTGCGCCTCCCAGTGCGCGGACTTCAGCTGCATGGCGAACTGCGCGCAGGTGACGGACATCGCCACGCAACAGAAGTTCGTGTTGCCGCTCGGTCAGTGTGGACAGAACGCGGGCTGCTTCGACACCAACCCGCCGACGAAATGCGGAAACGGCCTCTGTGAGTCCGGCGAGACCGGCGCTTCCTGCCCCCAGGACTGCAAGACCAGCAATCCGATTGAACAATGCCTCAAGGAAAAGTGCGGCAAGGTCTGGACGCCCTGCGCGGCGAACGCCGAGTGCTATGCCGCGGCGCAGTGCTTGTACAAGGGTGGTTCGCTCCTGCAGTGCGTCAAGAGCTGGCAGACCGGCCAGATGCTCAACAGCGTGGTGACGTGTGGCAACCAGAACAAGTGCTTGAACGTTGCCCCGCCAGTGTCGTCGTGCCAGGGCAAGTGCGGCGTGTACGACCCGAACGCCGCGTGCCAGTGCGACACCGTGTGCAAGCAGATGGGCAATTGCTGCGGCGACTACGCCACTTACTGCGGCACGACCCCGGCCAAATGCGGCGACGGCAAGTGCGATGTCGCGGCGGGCGAGCCCAAGACCTGCCCGACGGATTGCGGACCGCCGCCGCCCGCGAAGTGCGCTACCAAGAGCGATTGCGCTGCCGACGAGGTCTGCTGCGCCAAGCCGGACGGGCAACTGTGCGTGAAGCTGGGGCAATGTAACTAGTGGTGTCTGCCTTTCCGTCCCTGCGCATCGAACGCGACGCTTTGGTGCCGCGCGGTTCGTTCGCCGAGGCCCAAGCCACGTTCCTGCATCCCGACGCGCAGGCCGTCGCCCGCCTGGACGCCCTGGTGCGCGAGAAGAACGCTGGCATCGTCGCGCACTTCTATATGGACGCCGAACTCCAGGGCGTGCTCGCCGCCTGCCACTGGCCACACATCCACATCTCGGACTCGCTGCAGATGGCCGATCGCGCGGTCGACATGGCCAAGCTCGGCGTGCGCACAATCCTGGTCGCCGGCGTGGACTTCATGACCGAGAACGTGCGCGCGGTGCTCGATGGCGCGGGCTTCCAGCTCGGCGGGCCCCAACCGGTAGACGTCTTTCGTTTGGCGCCCGAGCCTATCGGCTGCTCGTTGGCGGAATCGGCCGAAGCCATGGCCTATGCTGCGTTTCTCCAGCAGGCCGCGCGCACGCCCCGGTCGCTGCACGTCGTCTACATCAACACCAGCCTACGGGTGAAGGCGCACGCGCATCGCCTGGTGCCAACGATCACCTGCACGTCCTCCAACGTGGTCCAGACGATTCTGCAAGCCGCTGCGCAGGTTGAAGATCTCCACGTCTGGTACGGTCCCGACACCTACATGGGCGAGAACTTGTGCACGCTGCTGAACGCCTACGCCCACCTGACGCCGGGCGAGGTCACGGCGCTGCATCCGGCCCACACGCCCGCGTCGATCGCCTCGCTTTTGCAGCGTTTCCACCCGTTCCAGCAGGGCGTGTGCATCGTCCACCACCTGTTCGGCGCCGAGGTGACCGAGCGAGTGCGTCGCGACCATCCGAATGCCCTGTATACCGCACACTTGGAAGTTCCGGGCGAGATGTTCGCGCTGGCGGCGGAAGCGGCGCGGGAAGGCCGAGGCGTGGTCGGATCCACGTCCAACATCTTGGGCTTCATCCTCGATCAGGTGCGCCAGGCCGCGGATGCTTCCGGAGCCGCGACGCTGCAAGTGGTCCTGGGCACCGAAGCTGGCATGATCACGGCGATCGTCAACGCGGTGCAAGCGGCGTTGCGGCAGGCGGACCGCTCTGACATCGCCGTGGAAATCATCTTTCCTGTCGCGGCCGAAGCCATCACCCAAGCTCCGGGATCTGAACTGGCCATCGTGCCGGGCGTGGCGGCGGGCGAAGGCTGTTCGACCGCGGGTGGTTGCGCGACCTGTCCGTACATGAAGAAGAACCACCTGGACGCGCTGCTCGACGTGCTCGACGCGGTGGGCCGGCCCGGTCAGTCCCTCCAACCGTACCGGCCGCGCATGGATGCACAGCGCATCGGCGGCAAGACCGTCGCCGAGCTGGGCGCGATTCCCATCCTGTACATGCGCGAGTTCCAGCGCACCGGCCGACTGCCCGACGACCTCGTGAATGACGTGCTGGCCCGCGGGCATGGCCTGATCGACCCGCACCAGCTCGCCGCCTGGCCTGCATTGCCGGCCTAGCCCCTGCTTCGGGCAACGGCGCGTCGGTGCTACACTGCGAGCAACCACTTCGTAAGGGGGATTGCTCATGCTTGCACGCGTTTTCCTGGCGGCCTGTGCGCTGCTGTTCACTGTCGCACCCGCGTTCGCCCAGGGCGCCGCCAACAGCTTGCACAAAGGCAAGGTCGGCATGGGCTTGGACGGCTTCAACGGATCCCCCAACTACATGCTGAAGTACTTCGTGTCCGACGCGCTCGCGGTCCAGGTCGTCGCCGGGTACAACTCGGAATCGCGCGAGGGAGACGTGCCGACCGGGATGAACAAGGTCGACGGTTCGGACCTGCGCATCGGCGCCGGCGCCGTGTACCACCTGAAGTTCGATCGCGTGTCGCCGTACGTGGGCGGCCAGGTGCTGTACCGCAGCGCCAAGGAATCCGGGCTGTTCGAGAAGGTCCCGGACGCTCGGACGTTCTTGCTGGTGGGTGCGGTGCTGGGCGCGGAGGCCTTCCTGCAAGAGCAGTTCAGCATCGGCGTGCAGTTGAACCTGAGCTACGACATGGCGAACAAGCGCGACGTGCCGCTGCAGGAGAAGTCCACGCAGTTCGGTACTTCGACGCTGATGGTGGCGCGGTTCTATGTGAATTGAGGACGGCCTAGGCTACCACCAGAGGACACAGCAGCACCGGGAACGCCTTGTCGCCGAACTTCTCGAACCGGCAAGTCACCGTGCCGTCCGCCAGCGCCGTGACCTCGCCCGCGCCGTACCGCGCATGCCGCACCGCCACGCCCGGCTGGTACGGACTCGCCGGCTGCTGCGGCACCTGAACTTGCGCAGTCGTTGCCTCGGTTTGCACCGCCTGCAGCGGTTGACTGCCGTCCAACCACTCTGTCAGCGCCGCTGGCATCTGCAGCAGGTACGGGCTCGCCAGGCCCAACGCCTGAGGATGCGGGGGTCGGCCGTGCCAACCCAGTTCCACCGTGTCGCGCGCTCGGGTCAAACCTACGAACAGGAGGCGCCTTTCCTCCGCATCCGCCGCCAGATCGCCCCACGTCCGGGCCAGCGGTACCACGCCCTGGTTGATGCCGCTGAGGAACACGTGGCGAAACTCCAAGCCCTTGCTCGCGTGCAAAGTCAGCAGCTTCACCGAGTCGGCGTGCACCTCGAGCGTTTCGCCCAGCACGCCCGCGCCGTGCATCGCCACTTCGTCCAGCGCGTGCCGTAGCCCGGCCAGCGCTGTTTCGCCTTCCGCCGTCCTCGCGGCAAACGTCTCCAGGGCGTCGAGCAACCGCCGCGCGTCCTGGGCGTCCTGTTCGTGCCGCGCCGCGGTCGGCCGCAGCAACAGCACGACTTCCAGGTGTCGCCACAGCAGGTCCGCGCAGCCTGGTACCGGTGCCGCGAGGACGGTCGGCGTTTGCAGCAGAAGTTCCACTACTTCGCGGGCGAAATCCAGTGCCAGGCTCGGCTTGTCCAAGCCTCGGGCAGGCTTGTCCAGCAGCCGCGCCAGGGCCGGCAACCCCTTGAGATCGGGGAACTTCGCCAGCGCCTTCTTCGGCCACTGCCGCCCGGTCAGGCAACCGAAGTGCTCATGCAGCAAGGCCTCTCGCGCCGCGTCGACGTCCTCTGGCCACAGCGCCGTGCGCAGGAGTTGCAGCAGCCAAGCCGCCGCCGGCCGATCCGCCAACGCTCCGCGCGCCGCCTCCTCGCAAGCAATGCCCGCGTCGGCCAATACCGCTGAGAACGGCTGCAATTGCCGGCGCGTCCGAGCCAGCACCGCGATCTCGCGCAACGGCACGCCCTCGGCTTGAAGTTGCTGAACCCGATCACGCACGTAGACCGCTTCCTGGAATGCGTCGTGGTGGCGGCGAATGACCACCGGCTGTCCAGCCCCGCGCAGGCCTTGCAGACGCCCTTGCGCCGAGGTCACGCCGTGCTGGGCCCCTAGAACCGAGCGGGCGCACTCGAGAATCGCGCTCGTGGACCGGTAGTTGACCGGCAGGGACAGGGCCTCGCAGGCGAACTCGCGCTCCACCGCGTCGAACAGCTGGGGCGATCCGCCGCGCCACGCATAGATCGACTGGTACGGATCGCCCACCGCGAAGAAACCGCCTTTCGTCTCGGGCGAATCGGTGCCGCGCAGGCGCCGCAGGAACTCGAGCTCGCGCGGTTCGCAGTCCTGGAACTCGTCGACCAGCACGTGCTGCGGCGGCGTGAAAGCGGGCGAATCCGAGCGCTTGTCCGTTAGCAGCTTCGTGGCGAAATCGAGCAGGTCGTCGAAATCGAGCACACCGCGGCGCAACTTTTCGGCCGTCGCCAGCACCTGCAGTCGCGTCAGGTCGTCGTCCTGCTTCATGGCGCCGTGCCGCGTCTTGCCCTGGCGCAGGGCGTCCATGCGTTTGGCGAGTTGGGCAGGGTACTTCACGTCGAGATCGTGCGCGGCAATCAGGCCCCGCCACAGGGCTTCGCGCGCCGAGGGGTCCAGGATGGCGAAGTCCCGGCGCATGCCGTCGGTCTGGCCGTTGGACAGCAACACCCGCTGCAACAGCGACCGCGCGACGCCGTGGAAGGTGCCGAACAGCCAGAAGTCCGCCGCCCGCATTGGCGCGTCGTCCCCAGCCAAAGCCTCGATACGCGAGCGGATTTCGCCCGCCGCCTTGCGCGTGAAGGTCAGCACCGCCAGTTGCCGCAGAGGCACGCCGCGCACGAGATGCAGCACCAGCACGCGATGCACCAGGACCGCTGTCTTGCCGCTGCCTACTTGGGCGCGCACCAGCAGCGAAACATCCGTGGAAAATACCGCGCGCAGTTGAAAGGCGTTGAGCTGGGCGAGGCTGGCGTGCAGGCGCGGGTGCAGTTCGGCCACGGCGTGCAATTCCCCGGCGAGCTCGGGCGGCACTTCCATGGCCAGCGACGTGGGCGCTTCGGACGCTTCAACCGTCTGGGAGACCAGCGGGGGCGGCGCGGCGCCCTCGGGCGATTGCCGTTGCTGGCGAAGTTGGCGGCGGAGGTCGTGCAGCATCGGGGCGGTCCGGGTAGGCAAGCGCCCCTGCAACTACAGCATTCCGGCGCCGATGCCCACCTTGGCCAGCGATTCCACTTTGCCCATCACCACTAGGCGGTCTTCGGGATCCATCACGTAGTCGCCGCGCGGCGGGAACAGCAGGCCCTCGCTCTGGGTCTTCACCGCCAGCACCATGACGCCCGCCACGCCCCACAGCGGCGACCGCTGCAGGGCAACGCCGGGCAGCCCCTTCAGATCGCCTGCCCGCACCTCCTCGATGGCCAGTTCCGTGCGGCCCCGATCGGTCGCGATGCCAATGAGGTCCGTGACCGCCGGACGCACGATCTGCCAGGCGACGCGGTGCCCGGCGACCTGCGACGGACTGAATTGGTGATTGGCCCCAGCACGTTCCAGTTTCACTAGCGTCGCCGGATCGTCGGCCTTGCCGTAGATGATCAGGTTGGGATTGAGCACCCGCGCGGTCAGGCACAAAAACACGTTGCTCGCGTCATTGTCCAAGGCGGCCACCAGGGCATGGGCGCGCTCGATCCCCGCCTGGCGCAACACGTCGTCGTCCTCGGCATCGCCTTGCACGAACGCCAGCGCGTCGAAATCGCGTGCGTGTTCACAGACCTCCTGACTGTGCTCGACGATGACGACCTTGGAGTGGTTCTGCTGCAGGCTGTGGACGATGGCGCTGCCGAGACGGCCGTAGCCGCAAACGATGGTGTGCCCGCTGATGGTCTCGAGGATCTCTTGCATGCGCGCCCTCCGGCGGTAGGATTTCCAGCCGCCCGCCGCGAAGAATTCCGTCATGGCCGCAAGGGAGTACGCGATGTTGCCCACGCCCACGAGGATGAGCATCAGCGTGAACGCGCGCCCGGCGGTCGACAACGGATGGGTTTCGCCGTAGCCGACCGTCGAAAGCGTGATCATCGTCATGTAGAAGCTGTCGAAGAACGACCAACCCTCGATGACGCTATAGCCAATCGTGCCTAACGTGACCACGCCGACCAGGATGAGGGCGACGCGCCGGGCGGCCAGCACGATGCCCTGATTTTCGAGCGACCTGCGCATGTGGGCTCAGTAGGTCGAGAGCCTGTAGCCGCCCTTGCTGGTGGCGTCCGCCGAGATGACCTTGCGCAACGCCATCAGGTTGGCGGGCACGTGTTCGGCCAGGCTATCGACGCGCGCGAGCCACGGCGTCAGTTCGGCGCCTTCGAAGCAGCCTTCGATCACCCGGCGGGCGATGTTGCCGGCGCGATCCAGCGCTTCACACGCAGCGACCGTACAGCAGGCAATCACGACGGGATCCACCGTGCCCGCGGCCGCCTGCTGCCTGGCGCGCGCGATGCCGGAATCCAGCGCGTAGCAGTCGATGACCAGGTCGGACAGGCGCACCAGCGTCTCCTGCTGACCCTCCAGGGCGACGCCGTGCTTGCCCGACGCGGCTTGCAGTACCGTCAACGTCAGCCATTTCAGACGTTGCAGCGCGTGCTCGGCCAGCGCGGTGGTGCCGTCCTGCTGCGGCGCCGGGTCCAATTCGCCGGCCATGCGCTGCTCCAGACCGCCGATCGCCGCGTACAGGTTGAGCCGCCGTTGGGTCGCGCGCTTGATCAACGTGCCTGGGATGAGCAAGCGGTTGATCTCGTTGGTGCCTTCGAAGATACGATTCACCCGGGCGTCGCGCACGAACTTCTCGATGTTGTAGTCCTCCACGAAGCCGTAGCCGCCGTGCCACTGCAGGCAGCGATCCAGCACGCGGTCCACCGCCTCGGAACAGTAGACCTTGGCCGCGGCAGCCTCGATCGCGTACTCCTCGATGGCGGCCATCTGCTTGTCGACGTAGTCGGGGTCCTTGGAATCCACGGCCTGCAGGCGCGCGTCGATGTGCCCGGCGATGCGGTAGACCAGCGATTCGCCGAGGAAAATCTGGATGATCGAGTCCGCCAGCTGGTCGCGAACCGCGCCGAAGTCGGCCACCCGCGTGCCGAACTGCTTGCGGTCCGCCGCGTACTGCATCGCTTCCGCCAGTGCCCGCTTGGCCAACGCGATGACGCCGGCGCCGAGCTTGTAGCGACCGAGATTCAAGGTGTTGAAGGCGATCTTGTGGCCCTTGCCGATTTCGCCGAGCACGTTCTCGACCGGGACCGGCGCGTCCTGGAAGATCAGTTGACAGGTCGACGAGCCGCGCAGGCCGAGCTTGTGTTCTTCCACGCCGATGGTGAAGCCGGGCGTGGCCTTGTCGACGATGAAAGCGGTGAACTTGTCGCCGTCGACCTTGGCGAACACGATGCCGACGTCCATCCAAGAAGCGTTGGTGATCCACTGCTTGGTGCCGTTGAGGATGTAGTGCGTGCCCTCGGCGTTGAGCTTGGCGACCGTGCGCGCGGCCAGGGCGTCGCTGCCACTGCCGGGCTCGGACAACGCATAGCAGGAGACCCACTTGGCGTCGGCGATCTTGGGCACGTACTTGGCCTTTTGCGCGTCGGTGCCGAAGTACAGGATGGGCGCGAGGCCGATGCCGGAGTGCGCGCCCCAGGTGACGCAGAAGTCGCCGGAAGTGCCGAGCTTGTCGGTGATGAGCAGCGCGGTGACCTTGTCGCTGCCCAGGCCGCCCAGGTTCTCGGGCACTTCGACCTGGCCAAAGCCGAGATCGCAGGCCTTCTTCAAGACCTTGAGCATGTCGCGCGACGCCTTGCCTTCCTTGGACTCCAGCCAGCGTTCCTTCGGGTAGACTTCCTTCTCCATGAAGCGCTGTGCTTCCGCGGCCATGCTGCGCTGTTCCTCGCTCAGGTCGTCGACCGTGAAGATGTGCGTCTGGCCTGTGGGGTCGAGCAGGAAGCTACCGCCCGCCGGAGCGAGGGTCTGGTCGATCATGCCGGAATCTGCCATAGGAGGTCTCCGTTGCGTGTGGCCGGTCTCCATGCTGTGCCGGCGGCCGGGGGATGGGGCGTGATGGTACGCGTGGCTGCGGGCGTCGTGCAACGTCGAGCGCTGCGTTGT
>CAYHHL010000001.1:128457-129909 GCA_964356325.1 uncultured Enterobacteriaceae bacterium
GCGCTGGTGGCTTCGAGCCTGATGCTGACCGTGGTGGTGCCGCAATCGACCGGGCTGGGCGGCGGTGGCTTCGCCGTGGTGGTCGACGGATCGGGCAAGAAGCCGGCGAAGGCGTTCGACTTTCGCGAGACCGCGCCGGCAGCGACCCTGTTGAGCGACTACATCGGTCCGGACGGCAAGGCGATCGCGGCGAAGAGCCGGTGGGGCGGACTGTCAGTCGGCGTGCCGGGTTACATCGCAGGGCTGTGGGCGCTGCACCGGCAGTACGGGCGCCTGCCGTGGAAGCAACTCGCGCAGCCGGCGGCGGACGTGGCGGAGCGCGGCTTTCCGGTCGGTCGCGACCTGGCCCGGGCGATCGTGCTCACGCAGAAGATCCTGGATCCCGTGGCCTTGTCGATCCTGGCACCGGGAGGCAAGCCACTCGGTGAAGGTGAAGTTCTGCGCCAACCGGCGCTGGCGGCCACGTTGCGGCGACTGGCCAACGAGGGCCCATCGGCCTTCTACCGCGGTGCGATCGCCGAGGACCTCGTGCAGACGGTGCAGGCGAGCGGCGGCAGGCTGACCCTGGCGGATCTCGCGGCATACCAGGTGAAGGAACTGGCGCCCTTGCAAGGCCTGGCGTTCGGGCTGCAGGCCTTCACCATGCCGCAGCCCTCGGCCGGCGGCGCGCAGGTGCTGGCGATGGCCGAGGCGCTGGACACGTTCAAACCCGGGCTCTTGTTCAACACCGACCAGGGTACGACCGCGCACGTGCTGATCGAGACGATGCGGCGATCCTTCGTGCTGCGGTTGGCCTTTACCGGCGACGTGGCGCAACCGGCGACGACCCTGGACGAAGCGTTCGTCCCCGCCGCGCGCCAGGCCTTGAACGCCAGTCTGGATCTCGCCCACGCCACGCCGACCGCGCAATTGCCCAAGGTGACGGGGAGGCTCGAATCTGGCCACAACACCAGTCATGTCGCGATCCTGGACGGCCGAGGCCTGGCGGTGGCCTCGACGCACACGGTGAACCTGCTGCTGGGCTCGGGTCTCATCGCGGCGAAGTCGGGCGTGCTGCTGAACGACGAGATGGACGACTTCAGCTTCACCACCACGGACCAGAATGCCTTTGGCTTGCAGGGCAGTGCGGCCAACCTCGTGCGTCCGGGCGCGCGGCCGGTGTCGTCGATGAGCCCGATGGTCCTGGTGCGCGACGGCCAACCGGTGCTGATCGTCGGGACGCCGGGCGGCACGCACATTCCGACGACGGTGCTGCAGGTGCTGGCGTGGCGGTTGCGCGGCGGCCTGACCCTGGCCGAAGCGGTGGCGCGGTTGCGCGTGCATCACCAGGCCTTTCCGGACGAAGCCGAAGTCGAAGCGGGCGCGGCGGGTGACGCCGTGGCCCAGGAATTGCTGAAGCGCGGCCACAAGGTGGTGCGCAAGGCGCCGTGGTGCAACGCGCAGGCGGTCGAG
>CAYHHL010000001.1:130009-132422 GCA_964356325.1 uncultured Enterobacteriaceae bacterium
GCGCGGCCACAAGGTGGTGCGCAAGGCGCCGTGGTGCAACGCGCAGGCGGTCGAGGTGCGCGATGGCGTGCTGACGGCGGCGAGCGATCCGCGTGGGCAGGGTGGTGTGGTGGCGCGGTAGTTGGCGTTCAGGGCGATATCAACATGCACGACTGGCCGCGGGGGACTGAAGTCCACCCGCTACATGTCAAGAAATCCCTCCGGGATACACGCATGTGCATGAGTCCGCGCCTCGCGGACATCTCGACCTGTAGCCCCGGACTTCAGTCCGGGGCGGGCCTGGCGGTAGCCCTGACCTATCGTGGCGCTCGCCTTGACAGCCAGCCCCGCCGTCCTTTCCTACCGGCACTTGCAACGAGACCCCACTTCGGAGAGCACCCATGGCCGAGACGCGCGCATTCCAAGCCCATACGCGAAAGCTTCTGGACCTGATGATCCACAGCATCTACACGCACAAGGAGATCTTCTTGCGCGAGTTGATCAGCAACGCCTCGGATGCCATCGACAAGGCGCGCTTCGAGGCCCTGACGCGGCCCGAGCTGTCGAGCGAGTGGAAGATCCGCCTGGTGCCGGACAAGTCCAACCATACGCTGACGATTGCCGACAACGGCATCGGCATGACCTTTGACGAGGTGGTCGAGCACATCGGCACCATCGCGCGCTCGGGCTCCGAGGCCTATGCAGAGAAGCTGAAGGAAGCGACCGCGGCTCAGGCCGGCGCGCCCGACCTCATCGGCCAGTTCGGCGTCGGCTTCTACAGCGCGTTCATGGTCGCCAAGAAGGTCATCCTCGAAACGCAGAAGCAAGACGAGGACCACGCGGTGCGCTGGGAATCGACCGGCAACGGCGAGTACACCATCGAGCGGATTCCACGTGGGGAGCGGGGCACTTCGGTGACGCTGTTCCTGCGCGACAAAGACGCTCCGCACGAAGACGAGGACGATGACAGCGCGCCGGCCAACGAGCAGGACTTCACCGACCCGTGGGAACTGCGCAAACTGGTGAAGAAGTACAGTGACTTCATCTCGTTCCCGATCGTGATGGACACCGAGAAGTACGAGATCGAGAAGGACGCCGACGGCAAGCCGGTGGAGGGCGGCAAGTCCGAGACCAAGGTCGTCGAAGAGACGCTCAACTCGATGAAAGCGCTGTGGACGCGACCGGCAGCTTCGATCACGGCCGAGGAGTACCACGAGTTCTACAAGCACCTGACGCACGATTGGAACGAGCCGAGCGATGTCGTGCACTTTCGCGTCGAGGGCACGCAGGAGTACACCGCGCTGCTGTACCTGCCGAGCAAGGCGCCGCAAGACCTGTTTTCGCGCGAGCCCCGCCGTGGCCTGCAGTTGTACATCAAGCGGGTGTTCATCAGCGACGACGTGAAGGAACTGTTGCCCGAGCACTTCCGCTTCGTCAAAGGCCTGGTGGATTCGAGCGATCTGCCGCTGAACGTGTCGCGCGAGACGGTGCAGTTGGACCGGCTGATTCCGATCATCCGCAAGCGCATCACCGGCAAGCTCGTGTCGCACCTGAAGGAAATGCTGGAGAAAGACCGGCCGCGCTACGAGGCGCTGTGGCAGGAGTTCGGCCAGTGCATCAAGGAAGGCTTCCACTACGACCCGATGGGCAAGGACAAGCTCGCGGAATTGCTGCTGGTGCACACCACCGCGCAAGAAGGCTGGGCGACGCTGGCCGAAGTGGCGGGTCGGTGCAAGGAAGGCCAGACGGCGCTTTACCACCTGACCGGCGACAAGATCGACATCTTGCAGAACGCCCCGCAACTCGAGGTGTTTCGCAAGCGCGGCGTCGAAGTCATCCTACTGGGCGAGCCGGTGGACGAGATCATGACCGGCGTGCTGGACGAGTACGCGGGCAAGAAGCTGAAGTCGGCGGCGAAGGGAGAAATCGAAGGCTTGCCTGAAGATGTCGAGGAGAAGCAGAAGCACGAGCAGGAGGAGCAGGACTTCGGCGGCTTGCTGGAGCGCGTCAAGAAGCTGCTGGCTGAGGACGTGCAGGACGTGAAGATCTCGCACCGTTTGACCGATTCGGCGGTGTGCCTGGTCGCCGACGAGCACGGCATGTCGAGCCAACTGGAGCGGATGATGGCGCAGATGGGCCAGGTCATGCCGCCGCAGAAGCGCGTGCTCGAACTCAACGCCGGGCATCCGGCCATCGTGGCCCTGCGCGACCTGGCCGGGCGCGATGCCGGAGACGAGAGGCTGAAGGAGTACGCGGAGATGCTGCTGGACCAGGCGTTGCTGGCGGAAGGCGCGCCGCTCAAGAATCCCGCGAAGTTTGCCCGGCGCATTGCCGACGTGATGGCGCAGGCGGCGGCGCATTAGGCTTCGGTGTGACCGCGGTCAAGGCAACTGCTCGACCGCGGTCGCCGTGCAATCCTTCGGCGCCGTCAGCG
>CAYHHL010000002.1:0-98605 GCA_964356325.1 uncultured Enterobacteriaceae bacterium
AGGTGCCCGGAATCTACACGAGCAAGGAAACTCCCATGCCAGCCAGCCGCTCCACACTGTCCAGTCCATTCAAGAGCATGCGCCTTTTTTGTATGCTGTTCGCGTCGCGCGGCGTGTTCGCGAGCCTTCTGTTCGTAGCCAGCATGGTCCTGACCGGCTGCGGCCCCTCGTACCCGAACTGCGGCACCGACGATCACTGCAAAAGCAAAGGCGAGTTCTGCGTCGACAGCAAGTGTGCACAGTGCCGGGTGGACGCGAACTGCCCCGGCGCCGGCACCGACGTCTGCGTGGCCTGCGTCAAGGGTGGCTGCGGGCGCAAGCCGGACTGCTGTTCGACCAAGCTGGACTGCGGCAACGGCAAGAAATGCGAAGCGAACAAGTGCGTGGCTGAGTGCGCGGCCGACACCGACTGCCCGAACGGCGGCAAGTGCACGAATGGCGCCTGCACGTCGGCCGCCGGCAGCACCACGGAAGGTGGCGGGTGCAAGAGCGACAGCGACTGCGGCAAGGGCCTGAAGTGCAGCGGCGGCAAGTGCCTCGACGAGAAGGGCGAGTGTTCCCTGGCCGACGTCCGCTTCGACTTCAACGAGGCGGCCTTGACCAGCCAGGCGCAGGACACGCTCTCCGCCAATGCCAAGTGCATGAAGGAAAAGAAGATTGGCAATCTCGTCATCGAAGGCCACACCGACGAGAAGGGCACCGACGCCTACAACATGGAACTGGGCAATCGCCGGGCCAAGGCCGTCAAGGAGCACTTGCAGCACCTGTTTCCGAAGCTGAAGGCCAAGACGGTGTCGTACGGCAAGACCAAGCCGATGTGCAGCGAAGAGTCTGATTCGTGCCAGTCGCAGAACCGCCGCGCCGAGTTCAAGGCGAAGTGATGCACGGCGTTGGCGAAGCGGCGTTCGGTTTTCGCAGCCTGGCGCTGGCGGGCGTGATGTTCCTGCCGGCCTGCTTTGCGACCACGGCTCAGTTCGATCGGGTCGAGGCCCGCGTCGTCGGCGTCGAACGGTCGACTTCCACCGTGATCGCAGAAGCGCGCCAGGCCACGACCCGCCTGGAAAATCTCGCCAAGGATTACGACAACGCCTTGACCGAACTGCGGGAAGCCACCGCGCGGGCCAACGCCAGGCAGGCCGATTTCGACCGATCGATGAAGCAGGTCCGCGGCGATGTCGAAGTGGCGCTGCATCGCCTCGAGTCGGTCGAGCGCATTGCGGCTTCCGGGCAGGCCACGGCCAGCGAAATCAAGGTCCGGCTCTTGCAACTCATCGCCGATCTGCGCGATCGGGCGGGCATCGCGATCCTGGCGCTGCCAATCGACCTGCCCACGGACGGTCCCGGTTTCGTGGCGCTGGCGGAAAAGGAGCTAGCGGCGAACGAACCGCGAGTGGCGGCGGCGGTGGCCAACGAATGCATCAAGCGCTACGCGGGCACGGAGACGGCCGGTGCCTGCGGTCTGGTCCTGGGGCGCATTGCCGAGCAGGAACAGCGCTATGCCGACGCGATGAAGCTGCTGCAAGGCGTGCACGACGGCCTGGGCGGCAAGCCGGTGCCGGTGGTGGGACAAGCGCTCCTGCAGATTGCCCACCTGCTGGAAATGGAAGGCAAGTGCGCGCGGGCCACGGAAGTGTACAAGTACCTGCGCTCGGAGATGGGCAAGCTGCCCGCTGCGAAGAATGCCAAGGATCTCGCGGCTTCGGTGCCGACGCGCTGCAAGGAAGGGGTCAATACCCAGGGCAAGCCCCAGCCCGGCGCGGACAAGTCCCAGCCGGCGCCGGACAAGACCGCGCCGGCCACGGGCGACAAGCCGGGGCCCGGTGACAAGCCGACGCCCGCGCCGACTGAAAAGCCCGCCCTGGACAAGACTTCCCCTGAGAAGCCGGGTGCGGAGAAGCCTGCCAAGGACGCCGGCCCGCAGACCCCGTGACGTTGGCCTATCCCACCACGTATCGCGCGATCGTCGTCGGTGGCGGCCATGCCGGCTGCGAAGCGGCGTTGGCCCTGGCGCGCTGCGGACTTTCCACGCTTCTGCTGACGCAAAACGTCGATCGCATCGGCTGGATGTCGTGCAACCCGGCGATAGGCGGCGTGGGCAAATCGCATCTGGTGGCCGAGATCGATGCGCTGGGCGGCGAGATGGCACGCAACACGGACCGTGCGGGCGTGCACTACAAGATCCTGAACGGCAGCAAGGGCCCGGCGGTGCGCGCGGTTCGGGTCCAGTGCGACAAGCTGGCCTACGCGACCGAAATGCGCCGCGTGGTCGAGCGGCAAGACCATCTGCAGGTGAAGCAGGGCGATGTGCGCGCGCTATGGCTCGAGGCCGGCGTGTTGCGCGGCGTGGAGACGGCGACGGGACTGTGTTTCACCGCGGAAGTGGTGGTCCTTACAGCGGGAACCTTTCTCGCCGCGGTGTGCCACACGGGCCTGGTGCAGCAGGTCGGCGGGCGCGCGGGCGATCAGGCGAGTCACGGGCTGGGCGAGCAGTTGCGCGACCTTGGCGTGCGAACCATCCGACACAAGACGGGAACCTGTCCTCGCGTCGATGGCCGGAGCATCGATTGGGCGCGCCTCGTGGTCGATCCGGGTCTGGACACGCCGCCGCCGATTGCGCGGGGAGGTCCGCCGCCGCCGCTCCAGCAGATGCCCTGCCATGTCGCTTGGACCCACGATCTGACGCACGAACTGATCCGCGCAGGGCTCGATCGATCGCCGCTCTACACGGGCGTCATCGAGGGCACGGGGCCGCGCTACTGCCCGAGCGTGGAAGATAAAGTCGTGCGGTTCAGCCACCATGCACGCCACCAGATCTTCCTGGAGCGCGAGGGCTGGCAAACTGACGAGATCTACCTGAACGGCTTGTCGACCAGCCTGCCCGCGGACGTGCAGATCGCGGTCGTGCGCAGTATCGAGGGCATGGAACACGCGGAAATCGTGCGCTTCGGCTATGCGGTGGAGTACGACGCGATCGATGCCCGCGAGCTGGGACCGGACCTGCAACTGCGCGCGCTGCCTGGGCTATTTCTCGCCGGCCAGGTCAATGGCACGAGCGGGTACGAGGAGGCGGCCGGTCAAGGCCTGGTCGCGGGCCTGAACGCTGTGCAGAGGTTGCGCGGGCTGCCTGGTCTGAACTTCAGCCGGACTGAAAGCTATCTGGGCGTGATGGTGGACGATCTCGTGACGTTGGGCGCGAGTGAGCCGTACCGGATGTTCACCTCGCGGGCCGAGCACCGCCTGACCCTGCGCGCGAGCAACGCGGATTTGCGCCTGACTCCGCTGGGTCACGAACTCGGGCTCATCGACGAGCCACACTGGCAGCGCTTTCAGGCCCGGGTGGCGCGGCTGGATGGCGCTCGCGAAGTGCTGCAAACCACGGTGGTGAGTCCTTCGCGCGAGACCCTGGCGCGGCTCGAGGCGCTGGGCGCGGGGACGCTGACGACCCAGGCGACACTGGCGCAACTGCTGTGCCGCAAGGAGCTGGATTGGGCGGGGCTGCAGCCCTGGTTGCCGGTGAACCTGGCGCTGGATACCGACGATGTAGTCGAACTGACGACGGAATTGCGCTATGCCGGCTACGTGGCCCGCGAGGCGGTGCGGCAGGCGCGGACCCGGCGTCACGAAGCGGTGCCGTTGCCCCAGGATCTGGACTTCGCGGCAATCGGCGGGCTTTCGCGCGAGGCGGTGGAGCAGTTGCAGGCCGTGCGACCGGCGAGCTTGGCCCAGGCGGCGCGATTGCCGGGGGTGACGGCGGCGGCGGTGCAGGCGCTCTCGTTTCACCTGGCGCAGCGCAGGCAAGTCAGTCGATCCCGAGAAAGTCCAGGATCGCATTGATGAACGTGAGTGGGTGCGGAGGGCACCCCGGGACGAAAAGCGCGGGGCCGACGCTGTCCAGGAACGCACGATCCACGCCCGCGGCGCCCTGGTAAAGTCCACCGGAAATCGCGCACGCGCCGACCGCGACCAAGAAACGAGGCTCCGGCATGGCGTCCCAGGCGATCCGCACGGCCTCCTTCATGTGTTGGGTGAGCGGCCCGGTCAGGACCAGCGCGTCGGCATGCCGCGGCGACGCCACCCACTCGATACCGTAGCGCTGAGCGTCGAAGTTCACGTTGCTGATGGCGTTCAACTCGAGTTCGCAGGCGTTGCAGCCGCCGGCCGACACTTGGCGCATCTTCAGGGAGCGGCCGAACACCTTCGAGAAGGTCACCGACGCCCGTACACGCGTCATTTCAGCACCTTCGCGCAGCACCAGGTCTTCACGCCGTGTCGCAGCCATCTTGGGCTCGGGCGTGAAGTGAATCTTGCCCTCGGGGCAGACTTCGACGCAGGCCTGGCAAAACACGCAACGGCCGAGATCGAGTCGAAGCGGATCGAGGCTGATGGCGCTGGTCGGACAGGCGTCACGGCACGCGGTGCACTCCACAGCGCAGGGAGCCGAGCCGAGGACGGGCAGGCCGCGAAACCCATTGGGCACCGCGCGGCGCAGGTCGGGGATGAACTGGCTGCCCTGCGAAACCCTCACGCGCAGTGACTTGAACACGGTCATAGGTCGTTCCCGCAGTACGAAAGGTCGAAGCTCTTGTTGCAAATGGGAAAATCGGAGATCTCGTTGCGGCGTACGGCAATCGCGAGGCCCATCCAGTTGCGCATCGAAGGATCCTGCACTTTGTAGTGGGCCAACCGCCCGTCTTCATTGGTCTCGAGGCAGTGCACGACCTCCCCGCGCCAACCCTCCGCGACCGCGATGGCCAGGTGCTTGGGCGCGAGCGGTCCAATCGCCTTGCGCGGGTGGTCCCAGTTGCCGTAGTGAACGAGACTGCGCTGACGCCACGCCAGCGAGGCGTCCATCTCGGCAATGCGGATTTGCGCCCGCGCCCAAGAGTCACCGTCCTGGAGTACCTGCGACGCAATCGCCAAGACCTCGTAGGCACCCTGCGCCATGTCATGGCGCGTGTCGATCATCACGCCCGATGCGCGCGCGGTCATGCCCACCATGCCGAGCTCGATGGCCTGGGCCTGCGTGAGCCTGCCAGTGCCGCGCAAACGACGCTGCACCGTCTGTGAATCGAGGAAACAGTCGTTGATGATCGCCAGATCCTTGCGCAGGAGAGCCAGATTGGCCTCGAAATCGCGATGCAGATCCGCGGGCAGATGCATACCGATGCCGCCCGGACGCAGCGCTCCCCTGCCGAACCTGCTGCCACACAAGCGCATCGTCGTGTTGATCGCCGTGGTTCGCAGTCGGCCGTACGTCGTCGCGCCTTGCAGGAAGCCGAGATCCGCCGCCAGCCCGGACAGTCCACTCAAGTGCATGGCCACGCGTTCGAGCTCGAGTGCAACCGCGCGGGCTACCTCGGTTTCGATCTCGAGATCACAACCTGCGAGGCTTTCGATCGCCGCGCAATAGGCCCACGTGTGCGCGATGCTCGTGTCGCCGGCCACCGTTTCGACCAGCGGTGCCAGAAGCTTCGGATCGCCTTGGAGCAGGCGTTGCTCGACGCCCCGATGCTGGTAGCCCAGGTGGATTTCGAGGTGATGCACCTGTTCACCCAGGCACATGAAGCGAAACGAGCCCGGCTCGATGACGCCGGCGTGAATCGGCCCCACCGCAACCTCGTGAACTTCCTTACCTTCGATCTTGTAGAAGGGGTAGGAGTCCATCGCGGCCTGCGCCTGCCCCTCGTAGCGAATCGGCTTGAGCCACGGATGCGCGGCGATGTGAACACCCGTCTGCTCATGGAGTTCCCGCTCGAAGCAATGCAGGGCGGGCCATTCGGAAGTCAGCTCGTGGTAGCCGGACTCGACCGTGGTGTGCGTCCTGGTCAGCTCGATGACGCCGGCTGGATCGCGAAACACCGCGGTCATCAGCACTCGATCGTCCAGCCGCATGCCGTAGAGGGTGAGAATCCGCGAGCCTGCGCGGTGGCGGGCCAACGCGTCCTCACGCCAGGCCTTGGTCTCGAGCAGCGGAATCGCGTCCAGGGCGACTCGGTGAAGCAAAATCGATGAGCTCACGGTCCCTCCACGGAGGCTGCCACCTGCTGCAGCAGTCTGTTGACGACTGGAGGAATGTAGATGCCGAGCACGACCAGCGCGACCAGAAAGAACAACTTCGGCACGACCGAAAGAAACGTCTGCCGAGGCCAGGTGCCGCTTTGCTTGGGTTCGCCCCAGATCATCGGGAAGATGGTTCTTCCGGTCGCGATGAACGCCATGGTGATGAGCACACAAAATGCCGCGAAAACGAACATGTGGCCTGATCCGACCAGCGCGGACAGGATCAGCAGTTCGCCAAAGAAGCTGCCGAACGGCGGAAACCCGAGCAAAGCGAAGGTGCCGACCATGAGGAACACGCCGCTGTAGGGCAAGTCCTTCAGAAGCCCAGCGATCTCGCGGGTGTCCTTGGTGCCGTAGTGCGCCTTGATCTTGCCGGCGGTCAGAAACAGGATCGCCTTGATGAACGCGTTGCTGACGACGTAGAGCAGCAAGCCGTACGACGCGGATTTACCGATGCCGAGACCGATCGCGATCACGCCAGCGTGATTGATGGAGGCATAGGCGATGAGCCGCTTCATGTTGCGGGTGGCGATGATGCTGAACGCCGAGATCGCCATCGAGACGAGGCCCATCGTCACGAGTTCATAGGTGATGAGCCCTGGATGGATCGGACGAAACACGTGCACGACACGCAGCAGCACGACCAAGGCCACGTTGAACTGGACCGCACCCAGCAATGCAGTCACCGCCGGTGGAGCTTCGTCGTACGCCTCGGGCAGCCACGAGTACATCGGCGCGAGTCCCAGCTTGCTGCCGAGTCCCAGGATGATGAGCGCGAGGCCCAACCTTCCCCAGGGATTCTCCGTTGATGCGCTGATCACTTCGAGGCGATCTAGGAAGAACGAGGGGACTTCCCCGCCGACTTCGATGCCTCGCGTCAGGCAAACGAAGCCGAGCAGGACAAGTCCGAGCCCCACCGAAGAAAAGAGCAAGTATCGCCAGGAAGCCAGACGCGAGGCCGCCACTCCCTGCCTGACGATCAGCGGGGCGGCCGCGAGAGCCGTCACCTCGAGCGCAATCCAATGCACGAAAAGGTGATTCGCTATCAGCACCGCATTCGAGGCGGCGAGAAACACCAAAGCGAATGCGACGAACCGGTCCATGCCGGCTTGCAGGACCGGCGTCGTTTCCACGCGATTCCAGACGTAGACCGAGACACCGAGGAAGATCGGGTTGATGAAGGCCAAGAAGAGTCGGGACGTGGCGTCCACACGCAGGTAACCGTCCAGGAACGTCGAGGCCGACGGCAGGATGACTTCGACGTAGGCGAGCACCGTGGCAAGCAAGGCGGTGGCGACCAGAAGAATCGTGGGACGGGCGCGCACGCTGCGAAAGCCCAGCGCGAGAAGGGCCAGAACCGGGCCGACGACCAGGGCAAGCGATCTCATAGCGTCGGCCCCGGCGAGCCGATAGCGTTCGCACTGTCGGTGGTGTCGTCTGAACCAAGGGTGGCCAGATACCATCGGAACAGCACGACAGTCGCGATGAGAATGCCTAGCAGCCCCAGGCGTACCCCAACGGGCGACTCATGGTGATCCCCGCCCAACTCCAAGAGAGCTATGGTGTTTTCAATCCGGAGCGCGCCAATCATCTGACTGAAGGGACTGGTTTGAGTCGCCAGAACGAGGAAACCGAGCATCACGCCCGATGCCGCCACGGCGACGAGAGTCCTTTGCTCTCCGGCCGCGCCCACCAAGTGCTCAGCAAAACTGAACGAAACCAAGACCATCCCGAGTGCTATGGTCCAAGACAGCAGGTTGGGCGGAATCAGGTCGTTGCGCGCCGGAGCATTCTGCGCACGGACCACAGCATAGAGCGCGAAGGGTATTGCGATGCCGCGTACCAGGGCAAGATCCGCAAACGTGAGCCACTGTTCCAGCGTGTCCGGGTTCGGGTCCAGCCGGTACGCGATCAAGGCCATCAGCAGACCTTGGCAGCCGAGGCCGAACAGGCTCGTTCGCCAGGTCGCGACGAACAGAGGAATGACCAGCACGCCGAGCAGTGCGATGAGCAGCGGGCTCATGGCGTGCCTCCCGCCCGCCAGGCCGTTGCCAGAAGCGCGACGGCTGCCGATGCGAGAGCCAAGGCGATGTATTTCGGCACTGTGCGGAGTCTCAGGCGGGCGATCAGCGACTCGACCGTACCGACCGCCACCGCGACGGCCGCGCACAAGCCAAGATTCGCAGCTGCGGCGAGGGGCCCCACCGATCCGGCCCAGGGGTTGAGGAGCGTCGCAAGCATGGCCGCCCCCACATAGAGCTTGATAGCCGCGCCATATTGAATGGCCGCAAGGTCCGGTCCGCTGTGATCCAGCACCATCACCTCATGTACCATGGTGAGTTCGAGGTGCGTCGAGGGGTCGTCGACGGGCATTCGCGCCGTCTCGACCTGGAGAACGATGAACAGCGTCATCACGCTGAACATCCACACGACGAAGGATCCGTCGTCGGCGCTCAACCGTGGCAGCAGCGCATCGCGCAGCGTGTGAGTACCCGTGCTGAGGCACAGAGCACCGATCACCAAGAAGAACGCGGGCTCCAGCAGAGCGGAGAAGGTCGCTTCGCGCGCGGCGCCCATGCCTTCGAACGCGCTTCCGGTATCCAATGCCGCGAGCATCACCGCGACGCGCCCGAGTGCCCAGACGTAGGCGAACCAAATGAAATCGAAAGGAAATGATGCGATCGACTCGGAGCCGAGCAACGGCGTGACCACGGCGGATCCCACAGCCGTGATGAGGAACACCCAGGGGGCAATTCGGAACATCGGTGTCGTGGTCGTGCTGTAGATGGAGGTCTTGCGCAGCAGGCGCAGGGCATCGTAGGCGGGCTGGAGCAGCGGTGGTCCCTTGCGGCCAGACCATAGCGACTTGACCCGGTTGATGATGCCCGTCAGCAAGAACGGCATCAGCAGCAGGGTGAGGACGTTCATGAATCGCGCGATCACCACGGCTGCCTCGCGCCGAGAAGCAAGGCTCCAATCAGGAAGAGCGCGATGAGTACGGCCGCGAACGCGAACCGTGGCTGTTCGGGGATTCGTTCCGAAGCCTGCTCGACGAATTTCTCGCCCTGACCGAGGACTTCGAACATCCTCGTCTCCACCGCATCGTGATGATGGGTCGCGACATGGCCAGGCCGCTGCGGAAACAGCTCCGATGGAACCTGCTCTCGCCGCAGCGCCGGCAGAAAGGACTCCATGATCCGCGCGAACTGTTCAGTGAACGAACTGCCCGTGTATTGCATGCGTGGCGACGGGGCAGTGTATCCACAACCCCAGGTGGCGGTGCGTCGCGCGCGACGTCCTTGCAGCCAGCGGACGATGCCCGCGGCGCAGAGCAAGACCGCCAACGCCCGGCTCGCCCAGACGATTGAAGTCAAGGGCTGCAGCATGGAGTCGAGATTCGCATGGAAGGGAAAGAGCGCGACTGTCGAGCGAACCAGGCCCAAGCCGAGTTCTGGCACAAGCCCGACCGCGACGGTTCCGACCGCGTGCAGTGCCATGGGCGTCAACATGGCGGCGGGCGCCTCCTCGCCGACGTGCACATAGGGGTCGCGCGCGTTTCCCAAGAAGGTGACACCGAACGCTCGGGTCATGGACAACGCGCTCACCGCCCCGACGAAGGCGAGAACCGCAGCCGACGCCACCAGCGCAACGTTGCTCGAAGCAGATGGAGCCGCGCCGGAAAGGAGGGCGGAGTAGATGATGAGCTCGCTGATGAAGCCATTGAGCGGGGGCAACGCCGAGATCGCGACACCTCCAACTAGAAAGAACATTGCGGTCAGAGGCATGCGCTTGGCCAGACCGCCGAGCCGCTCGAGATCGATGGTATGCGTCGCCCGATACACGGCTCCAGCCGCGTAGAAGAGCAGACACTTGAAAAGCGCGTGGTTGAGAATGTGGAGGAGCCCCCCAGCAAAGCCGCAGACCGCGAGTGTGGGGATGCCCCAACACCAACCGAGATAGCCGACGCCAAAGCCCATGGCCGCGATACCGACGTTTTCGGTGGATGAATACCCGAGCAACCGCTTCAAGTCGCGCTGCGTGGAGGTGTAGAGCACGCCAAAGAACGCGGAGAGCGCGCCGAATCCAAGCACGCTCCAGCCCATCCATTCCTCGGGTTGGCCCATGAGCAAGGTGAAGCGCAGGAACGCGAACAGGCCTGCCTTGTGGATCACGCCGGACATCAACGCCGAGACGTGCGCCGGGGCCGCTGAGTGGGCTCGCGGCAACCAGGTGTGAAACGGAAAGAATGCGGATTTCAAGGCGAAGGATGTGCCGAGCAGCAAGAAGATGGTGCCTCGAGCGGGAGTGGCTAGCGACAAGAACTTGCCGAAGGCAATGAAATCCATCGATCCGGTCTTGCTGTTGAGGAGCATGAACGCGGCGACGAGGACGAAGAGCCCCACGTGGGTGGACACGAGGTAGTTGAAACCCGCGAATCGGATCCGCTGGTTGCGGTAGTCCCAGATGACCAGAAGCCAGGCGGCGACGGCGGCAATTTCCCAGCCGAGAAGGAAGACCAGCGCGTTTTGCGTGGTGTAGATCAGAACGAAGGAGGCGGACACCATGTTGAGCAGGGCGTAGTGCGGCCCGCCGTGGCGGCCTTTGGAGAAGTACGGCTGAAGATAGCCGACCGCATAGACGGTGCCGAGCAGGGTCATCGGCAGCGACCAAGCCAGGAAGAAGGCGCCGAGCGCATCGACGCGGAACGAGATCTGGTCGATCGGGGCGGACCAAGACCAGATGATCTCCAGTGGGGGGCCGCCAGCGAGGAACCCTGCCACGCCGACGAGCACGAGTACCGAAGCGACGCCCTGGGTCGAAATCGCAGCCAAGGCCGCGGCACGGTTCGAGCGGAGCCCGAGGGCGAGCGCGGCGCCGAGAAGGAGGACGGGCAGGCTGAGAAGGACCAACGTCAGCACTGGAAGATCTCCTTTCCCTACTTGCAGGCCCCGCTCTGGGTTCAGTGCGAGCAGGAACCGGTGCCTGGCTCGCACGAATCGACCGTCGTCGGATCGCCGTCGTCGCACTTCGCCGCGCCCTTGCACTGAAAGCCATGCTCGCAGTCCTTGCCGGCCAGGCAAGCCAAGCATTCAGCGCCGGCGACGCACTTGCCCAGCTCGCAGGCAGTGCCCTGGGTGTAGCGGCAAGCGCCCGTCACGCCATTGCATTCGTCCACGGTGCAGACGTTGCCGTCGTTGCAGAAGCCCTGGTTGCAGGCGTATGCAATCGGCATGCAGCGCTCGTGGAAGCACAGGCCGTCACCACAGTCCGACGTAGTCACGCAAGCCCTGGCGCATTTCTGCTCGATGCACAGGCCGCCCGAGCCGCACATCGCATTGTCGCCGCATTCGCCCGTGAACCAGCGCCTGGGTTCGACCTGTGGGCAGCCGCAAAGCAGCGCCAGGCAAGCGACCAGCGGCAGCCATCGCATCGGCAGTGAATTGCAGAATTCCTCAATCTTCATCTGGTACACGCAACCTCTCGAGCACGCCGAGATCTTCGAGCGTCGTCACGTCGCCGGTCACGACCCCGCTTTCTGACGCCAGTTCACGCAACAACCTGCGCATGATCTTCCCAGACCGTGTCTTGGGCAATGCCGTGGCAAAACGGATTTCCGCGGGCCGGGCCAGCGCGCCGATCTCCAGGGTCACGTGAGCCTTGAGCAGTTGCGCCAGTTCGGGCGACGTCACCACGCCCAAGGTCGGCGTCACGAAAGCCACGATCGCCTGTCCAGTCAACGGGTCGGGCCGCCCGACCACGGCCGCTTCCGCCACCAGTTCGTGGCTGACCAGCGCGCTTTCGACTTCCATGGTGCCGATGCGATGCCCCGCGACGTTGAGGACGTCGTCCACGCGACCCATGATCCAGAAGTTGCCTTCCGCGTCCTTGCGCGCCCCGTCGCCGGTGAAGTAAATGCCTGGAATCTTGCTGAAGTACGTCTCGACGAAGCGCCGCGGATCGCCCCAGATCGTGCGCGCCATGCCCGGCCACGGCCGCCTGACGACCAGCAGACCGCCCAAGTTCGCAGGTTGCGGATTGCCTTCACCATCGACTACTTCGGCCAGGATCCCCGGCAAGGGGCGAGTCGCGGTGCCCGGCACGAGTACCTGCACGCCCGGCAACGGCGCGATCATCATGCCGCCCGTCTCGGTCTGCCACCAGGTGTCGACGATCGGACAGCGCCCGCCGCCCACCACCTCGTGGTACCAGACCCAGGCCGCGGGATTGATCGGTTCGCCGACGGTGCCGAGCAGCCGCAGCGAGCGAAGATCATGTTTGCGAATCGGCGCTTCACCCCAGGACATGAACGTGCGCAAGGCGGTGGGTGCGGTGTAGAAGACCGAGATGCCGTGGCGTTCGATGATGTCCCAGAAGCGGTCCTTGTCAGGAAACTGTGGCGCACCCTCGTACATGAACGAAGTCGCGCCGTTGCTGAGGATGCCGTACACGACGTAGCTGTGCCCGGTGACCCAGCCGACGTCTGCCGTGCACCAGTACAAGTCCTCGTCCTTCAAGTCGAACACCTGCCGCGAGGTCCACGTGACCTGCGCGAGGTAGCCGCCGGTCGTGTGCAGGATCCCCTTGGGTTTACCCGTCGTTCCGCTGGTATAGAGAATGAACAGCGGATGCTCGGCAGGCAGCGGCGCGGGCGCACAGTGCGCGGGTGCGACGGCCATCAGTTCGTGCCACCAGTGATCGCGACCGTACTGCCAAGCCACTTCTTGACGTGACCGGCGCACGACCACCACGTTCTGCACGGTTGGCGCACCCTTGGCATCGCCCAGCGCCAGGTCCACGGTATCCTTCAGCTTGAGGACTTGACCGCGGCGAAAGCTGCCGTCCGCGGTCACGATCACCTTGGCGCCGGCATCGTTGACCCGATCGCGCAGGGCTTCGGCGGAAAAGCCTCCGAAAATCACAGAATGCACGGCACCGATGCGCGCGCACGCCAGCATGGCCACCGCGGTCTCCGGGATCATCGGCAGGTACAGCGCCACGCGATCGCCCGATTGCACGCCCAGGCTTTGCAGCACGTTGGCGAAGCGCATCACCTCGGCGCGCAACTGCTGGTACGTCAGGGTGCGGATCTCAGGTCCTTGATCTCCTACCGGTTCGCCCTCCCAGACGATCGCGGCCTTGTGCCTGCGCCAGGTCTCGCAGTGGCGATCCAGGCAGTTGTCGGTCAGGTTCAGCACGCCGTCGGCAAACCAGCGCACGTGCGGCGCGTCGCTCTCGTCCAGGACTTGCGTGAACGGCCGCATCCAGCGCAGGTCGGCGCGCGCCACGTTGGCCCAAAATCCTTCGGGATCGGCGGCGGCAGCCTCACGCAGGCGTTCGACGGCCTCGGCATCGCCGCTGTTTGCATGCGACGAGAACTCGCGTGGCGGCGGGTACTTGCGCAGTTCAGTGAGGACGGACGTGATCGACTCGGACATGCGGCAAGCCTCCCGGACAGCGCACCCTGGCAGCAATCTCGGTTAGTTCGCTTTCTTCAGCACTTTAGCGTACTTCTGCTCGACGCTGGCCGGCGCGAATCCGGTCGACAAGGCCAGACTGTACGATTCCTGGCACTTGGACCAATCCTTGGCCCCGCACGCCTGATCGCCGTCCATCTCCAGCACGCCGGCAATCGCGTCGAGCGCGGCGTCGGCATCGGCGCGGTACACGGAATTCGGTGGAATCATCCGGTGTTGACGAATCGCCGTGCCGTAGTCCTTCTTGGCGAACGCGGTTTCGGCCTGGGCGAAGCGCGCGCCGGCCTTCTTTTCCATCGCGATCATGTTCAACGCCTCGGTCGGGCGCGGGTTGATCGGGTCGAGCTTGCGTGCCTTCTTGAAGGTCTGCTCGGCCTCCTCCCATTGCTTGCGGGCGACGGCGTCCTGACCCTTGGCAATCAATTCATCCAGCTGGGCCTTGGCCACGGCCGCGCTATCCTGAACCGGAGCCGCCGTCGGAGCCGGAAGCGCAGGTTGCATGGCTGCCGCCTTGACCGCCGCTGCGTTCGCTTCTTCCGCGCCGGGACGCAGGGCTGGACCCACCCAACGGTCGTAGGCGAACAGCACCAGGATGATGAGGCCGACCACGGCGACGAGAATCACTGCCACGGCTGCGACTTGCGGCAGAATCGAGCGCGGCTGCGGTGCATAGCCATCGTCGTGAGCGCGCTGTTCGGACACGGAGACCGATCGGTCCGCCGGCACGTAGGCGTTGTACTGGCTGCCGTATTGCTGTTGTTGTTGCTGTGGTTGCGCGCGCTGCGGCATCGGCCGATCGTGGTCGCGCGAGCGGGGCTGCGGCGGCGGCGAGTAGACCGGCTCGGCGATGTCGATCTCGGGCATCCCCTCGACCTGATAAGCGAAAGCCACGGTGCCGAAACGAATCCGGTCGGCGTGCTGCAGTTCCTGCTGGTCGATGCGCCGGTCGTTGACGTACGTGCCGTTGGAACTGCGCAGATCCTCGACGACGACCCGGCCGCTCTGATCCTGGGTGATCTTGGCGTGGATGCGCGACACCGAGACGTCCGAGAGAACGACGGCGCAGTCCTTGCCGCGGCCGATCAACACCGTCGGCTGCGACATTTCCGTCAGTTCGCCAATACTTCCAGGCATCGGAATGAGCCGCGCGTAGATGGCCGAACCCATGGGCCGGGCATAGGCCGCGCCTTCGATGTGCAGGAAGAAGTCGCCGATGCGCACCTGGGCCGAGCGCGGCAACTCTGTCACGTTGTAGATTCGCTTGCCGTTCAGCCAGATGCCGTTGGCGGCCTTCAAGTCCTCGATGTAGCAGCGTCCTTCGACGGTGAACAGGCGAGCGTGACGGCGCGACACGTTGTCCGCGGGCAGGACGATGTCAGCCTGCTGACTGCGGCCGACGATGAACTCCCCGTCTTCGAACGAGTATTCGTCGACGATCGATCCGTGCTTGTCTTCGATGATGAGAGTGAACATTCGCCCTGTGCCTCTGAGCGCAGAGCGCTACGCCCGCGCACCTTCGAAGTCCTCGGGCGACAACCACTTGAAAGGAGGTCCGAATCCCGTCGTGTTCAGGACCGCGACCGCCCGCAGCATCTCCTTGCCGCTCTCGTGGTCGAACTCGAAGCACGCCACGGCATCGACCGCGCGCGTGACCCGCGACTTCGCCACCGATTCGGGAATGCCCGGGTGATGGATGACCATCGCGTGCGTCGCCCGTTCCACGAAGTCGTCGATGCTGCGCGCGTGGAAGCTACCGATCCAAGGCGGCAATCCGTCGGCCGCGACCGTGAACAACTCCGCCGTCGACACGCCCACGCATTCGCCGAGCAGGAGCCGATCAGGCATCAGGCGCCGCGCAATCTGCAGCACCGACGGGCCTTCCTCGGGCACCGCCGCGCTGTCCAAGCGCACGACGTGAGCGTGATCCAGGCGCAGGCGCTGGCCGTCCTCGACCACCACGATGCGCTCCTCGGCGGCCAGCAGTTGGGCCAAGGCGTTCACCACGGTCCGCCGCCCCACGTTCGGCGCGCCGCAGATCGCGATGGACCTGCCTTCCGAGACCAGATAACGCAGCACGATCGCGACCTTTTCAGTCATCGCACCGCGCTCGATCAGTTGCTCAACCGTCGGGGCTTCCCCACGCGGCTTGCGCAACAGCACGGCCGGTCCTTGCGGACACAGAGGTGGCCACACCACCCGCACGGTCGTGCCGTCGATCAGCGTGCCGTCGGCGTGCAAGGCCCCCTTGTGCACAGGATTTCCGGTCGCGCGCACCAGCCGATCGACCGCCGCGGCGAGAGCCTGCTGGCACGAGAACCGCTCTTGCACGGCCTCGCGCCGACCCTGCCGGAACACGTAGAGCTGAGCCGGTCCATTGACTTCCACGCTCTCGACGCCCGGATCGTCCAGCATCGGCTCCAGCGGCCCCAGCCCCGCCAGTTCGTAGATCAGGTCGCGCTTCAGCCGGCCCAGGTCGGCATCGGCGGGCACTTCGCCTGCCTGCAACGCCCCGTCGACGAACGCCATCACCCGGTCTTCCATCTCCGCCCAATCGCTGTCCGACATCTGCGCCGCATCGCTGGGCACGGCCGGTCGCAAGTCTCGCAGGGCATTGCGATAGAGCACCGCCAGCGCGTCGAAGTGAGGATCCTCGGGAGGTTGGAAGCCGGCCTCGAAGTTCTGCGCGACGGGCTGCGGAATCGGCGCCTGGTATTGCGCCGTGGTCTTCAGCGGTTGTGGCGCGCTCGTTTGAACCGGTGCCTTCACGGGCTTGGCGGCTGGCGGCGATTTTCCAACGGGTGCAGGCTCTTGCGGCGCCGCGCTCTGCATGGTCGTCTTCTTGGGCGCTATGGGAGCCTCGGGCGCGGCAGAGGCGGGGGGCGGCATCTTGAGCGCCCCGGCCAGACCGGGCACCGCGGACAGGGGCGGTGCGGGACGGCGCGCATTGTCGTGATCGCCGAACATTTCGTCCGCCAGCGCGCTCAGGCCATCGACCGGGCCCGTGGTGCGATCCGGCCGATCTTCGCTGCCGTACGCCCGAGTGGGCTCATTGGGCGTGTGCTTGATTTCTTCCCCAACGCTGCGCCGGGTCGGCTTTTCAGGCGAAAATGCTTCCAGCAAAGGCAGTTCCAAATCGTCGCCATCGAAGCTTCCGGCGCTGGCCTGTGGCGCAGTGGCGGGCGGCTGGGCAAGCGCTTCGAGATCACCGAGATCGAACTGATCGTCGAACAGCGGCTCTGGTTCCGAGACACCGGATGGACGCAGGCTGGACATGACTTCCAGTGGCGGCAGCGAGGGCTCCACCGCCGAAAGTGCAGTTTCCCGCGCAGAGGCTGATGGTCGCGGCAGGCCGAGAGCGTCTTCGTCCAGCTCAGGCAGCTCCGGCAATTCCGGCACGGGCGGCATGTCCGCAGGCACGCCACCATGACTCAAATCAAGGAAGTTCATCACGAAATCGCCCAAATACACCTTGTCCTCGGCGCCGATCTCGACCGCGTTGGCGATGCGATGGCCGTTGACGTAGGTGCCGTTGGTCGAGCCCAGATCCTCCACCACGAAGCGCGGGCCGTGCACGCGGATCAGTGCGTGACGCTTGGAGATGTTCTGCTTGGGCAGGATGACGTCGTTGCCCTTGACCCGGCCGATCAACACTTCGGGCTTGTCGAAATGAAACGTGTAGACCTGGCCGCTGCGCTCGCGGATCGTGATGCTGAACATGCAGGCTCCCTGTCGATCCACGCACCGGAAAGTCGATCCTCGCACCGGAACGCGCCGCGGCCGACCCACTGGCCACGCGCGGAGGCGGCACCGTAGTCTCGACAAGCGTGCTGCATCCGTCAATAGCCATGGCGCCGGTGCGAGTTGCCACGCCTGCCCGCAAGCACTGGAAAGTCAAAGGTTCAGCGCACACAGGCCGCAACGAGCCGATCGCCCTCGTTCCAGGCGGCGCGCAGGCAGGCGACTCCGGCGACACCTGTGGCCAAGACGCGAGCTGCGGACTCCGCGTCGACGCCGCCGAGCGCGACCGTAGCCGTGCAACTGGCGCGGACGTGCCGACGCAGCGCCTCGAGGCCCAGGGGCGCCACGCCGGGCTTGCTCGCGGTCGGCAAGATCGGTGAAAGCACGTGCCAATCCAGCACCGGTTCGTCGGGGTGCCGATCGGTGGACGCGAGCGGTGCGTGGATGGCCCGCGCCAGGGCGAACGGCCGAGGCTCTCGCAACCAGGGCGCAAACGGCGCCGCGGCTGGTAAGTGCACGAAATGGACGCCCAATGCGGCCAACGACCCTGCCAGCGGCTGCGCGGTCACGCCCGCGAGGGGGAGCGAAATCCCCAGTCGCAGCAGAGCCATCGCGCCCAGGTCGAGCGCCTCCAGCCAGTCCTGCCACTGCCGCGGCGAAGCGTCGTGGGCGCGCAGGTACACGGCGGCGCGGTCGCCCAGCGGCGCGGCTTGGCGGGCAAACACTTCGAGTTCACGACGAAACTGCGCCAGGCGATGCTGCCATCCCGGTGGCGCGACAGCCAGGAGGCGCGGCACCATGGCCCTTCGCTCGGTCAACCCAGCAACCCCGTCATCGGACTGGACGCCGTGGCATACAGGCGCCGTTCCATGCGCCCCGCCAGATGCGCCAACCGCCCCGCCTCGACACCCAGACGCATCGCGGTGGCCATGACCAGCGGATCGCGCGCGCCGGCAATCGCCGTGTTCATGAGCACCGCGGTGCAACCGAGTTCCAGCGCCAGGCAAGCGTCCGAAGCCGTGCCCACGCCGGCGTCGACCAGCACCGGCACCGTCGCCTGCTCCAGGATGATCGCGAGATTGTAGGGATTGCGGATGCCCAACCCCGAGCCGATGGGCGCCCCGAGCGGCATGACCGCGACACAGCCGAGCGCCTGCAACTTCTGGCAGGCCACGGGATCGTCGGTGCAATACGGCATGACCGCAAAGCCCTCCGCCACCAGGATTTTCGCGGCTTCGATCGTGGCCTGGTTGTCCGGGAACAGGGTCTTCTGATCGCCGATGACTTCGAGCTTGATCAGGTCGCCCAGACCGGCCTCGCGCCCCAGCCTGGCCGTCCGCACCGCCTCTTCCACCGTGTAGCAGCCCGCGGTATTGGGCAGCAATGTATGGCGCTTGAGATCGATCGCGTCGAGCACGTTCTGCCCGGGCGTCTTGAAGTCGATGCGCCGGACCGCCACGGTGATGATCTCGGCTCCGGAAAGATGCAGCGCCTGGCGAGTCTGCTCGACCGAGGCGTACTTGCCGGTGCCGACCAGAAGTCGCGACGTGTACGTGCGCCCGGCCAGCGTCCAGGTGTCGTGGGCGGGCTCTTCGCGCGGCGCGGTCGAGGGGGCGGCGTAAGTCATGACATTCCTCTTGTTTCGTCGCGTGGCAGCCTCAGCCACCGCCGACGAACTGAACGATTTCGATGGTGTCGCCCGCCTCGATGGCACAGGCCTCGTGCTCGGCGCGGCGCACGATGCGGCGGTTGTGCTCGACGGCGACGCCCAGGACAGGGACCGCCAGGTGCACCAGCAAGGCAGCGACATGGAGGCCGGCGGGCACTTCGAGAGCTTCCCCGTTGACGACGATGCCGATGTGCGTGGATTCGGCGGTCATGGCGACCCTGTTGTAGAAGTCTGTGATTCAACTGGCGAAGCGACGGGACGTGCGGCAGCCCCGCACAGCAGTCCGACCAGCGGCCAGAACAGCATCGCCACCTGCGTGTAGGCCAAAAAGTAGTCGACCTGCATGTGCACGGCAAGACCGACTATCGCCGCCGCCGCTGCCAAGGAAGGACCGTCCGCCGCCAGTTCGCCGCGCCGGACCAGGCGGAACACGGCACGGCTCAAGACGAAAGCCAACGCCAGCAGGACCGCGACACCCAGAAGGCCGAGGTCGACCGCGGTTTCGATCAGCCAGGAGTGGGCACGCGCCCGTTCATCGACCGCCTCGTGCGGCACGTACTCATGGTAAAGCAAGCGGAAACGGTCGTCGCCCCAGCCCAGCCACGGCCGACGCTCGAACAGCAGCATCGCCGCGCGCCAGTACTGCGGCCGCTGCAGTTCCAGGTGGCGCACCGAGGCGATCGCGCTGGTGTCCAACGGTGGCAATGCCCCCGGCGCGGCGTACTCGGCCAGATTGCGGTCCGGCGGCGCGGCGATGCATTGCACCAGACCGAGGGGATTGCCGAGCGCACTGATTCGCAACACCCTGTCGCGCTTGACATCCACCACCAGCGCGTAAGCCCCGGGCTTGGCGGGCAGGCGCGCCCGGACCCGGACCCGGACGCGCGCACCGGGCGGCATTTCCGGCAGGGCTTCGCGCTGCCAACGGTCATGCACAGGTGTGCCGTCGAGCGTCAGCCAGCGGTGGATCAGCAGGCCGGGTGCTTGGCGATTGGACAGCGGCCACTCGCCGCGATTGCGTACTTCCACTGGAATGTCAAGGGTTTGACCTGCATGACCCACGCACGCGGCGGTGAAGTCATAGGTGGCGCGGTAGGATCGATCGTCGAGGCCAACCCTGGCTCGCATCTCCGGATTGGCCACGTAGGCGGCGATGACGGCCACCGCGTACAGGGACGCCATCCAGGCCAGGGCCGGTCGCGCCGCCCGCCGGGTCGCCAGCAACACCACACAGGTGCCCGCCACTGCCGCCAGCAGCCCCGCGCGCGAATAGGTCAAGGAAAGCAGGATGGCATCGAGCACCAGCCAGGCCGCCAGCCCGACGCGCTGCCAGGTCGGGCGCCGGGGCGAGGCCGCCAGCACCAAGAGGAACGGCGCCGTCAGCTCGAAGTACGCCGCTTGCGTGTTGGCGTGGTAGAAGACCGTGGACAGCCGCTGTTCGCCCAGCATCCAGGTCGGCTCATCGCGGAAGTACTGGAGGACAGGCTCGAAATCGCGACCGATCAGCCGCTCGCACACGCCTAGCACGGTGACCGCCGCCAGGCCCGCGAGCAGCCCCAGGGCCACGCGGCGACGAAATCCTGGCAAGGGCGCCAGTCGCCAGGCCACCAGCGCCAGCAGCACGCCGCCGACCGCCCGCAGCGCCACCTTGGCGACGTAACCGTGCGCGGCCACATGGGTCGTCGGATCGGGGGGCGCCCACGCCGCGCTCGCCAGGTGCACGCCACCCCAGGCCAGCAACACGAACACGGGCAACAGCTCGAGTCGCTGGGCCCGCAGCCCGCCGAGCCGGTGCACCGCCAGCCCTCCCGCCAGCAACGCTACCGCCGCCAGCAGTTCGGGCAGGGACAGCTGCAGGCCCAGGAATGGCGTAGTTTCGCGGAATTCGAACGGCGCCAAAGCCAGCAGGACGGCCATCGCCAGCCCCGCGGCCGACACGCTCGCGTCAGATGCGCGCGGCAGGGCCATCAGACACCCACGGCGGCGAGTCGAGCGCGCAGGGCCCGGTGCACCAGAGGAAAGCAGAACAACAGCAGCACGACTTCGGTCACCGCCGTGCCGATCGCCGCGCCGACGCCACCATAGCGCGGGATCAGGATCCAGTTGGCGCTGACGTTGACGGCGATGAGCGCGATCGCAAAGGCCATCTGCGCCTTGACCAGGCCGAGCGCGATCAGCATGTGGGTCTCGAGGTAGTTCACGAACGTCAGGATGACCGACGGCGCCAAGGCCTGCATGACCGCGGCCGAGGCCTCGAATTCCTTGCCGTAAAGCACGCTGATGATGAACCGGGGCAAGGTCAGCAGCACGACTCCACCGGCCAGACCGGCGACTATGAGCACGATCAAGGTGTTGCGATGCAGGCGAACGGCGGCGCGCGGATCGGAAAGCACGGTCTGGCTCAACGCCGGGAAGGTCGCGGCCAGGAGTACCGAGGGAACTACGCTCATGTTCTCGAGGATCTTGTACGCGGCGCTGTAGATGCCGACCTCCTCGTCACCGCCCTTGGGCGTGAGGGCCTTGATCATCGGCACGTCGATCTTGAAGTAGATGAGACTAGCGACGATGGCCACGCCCAGCGGCAACACCTCGCGGCGGAAGCGGCTGAGCATGTCGCGCGACCAACTGAACTCCGGCGTGACCACCTGCATCATCAGGCGAATCGTTTGGTACAGGCCCAAGCCGCTGGCAATCGTCATGGCCAAGGCGATGACGACCATAGCGATCGACTTCTCGGCGCCGTGCGGATCGGCCACGTGCATGAGCTGCAGCGCGCCGAACACCAGCACGAGTTGGGCCGCGGCGAAGAAACTGCCCGACCGGGCCTCGAGCTCCAGGCGCTGGATGCCGCGAAACACCTGGCAGATCGCCTCGATGGACGACGCCGCCAGACTCGAAATGCCGCACAGGGCAATGGTGAAGGCGACCGCCGAGGCGTGGTGACGGGGCACGAGTTCGAAACGGGCGTAGGGATCGACGAAATGCCACCAGGTCAGGGCCACCATCAGCACCAGGTAGACGCCGGCCAGCGCGGCCTTGATCGACAGGACCTGGCCGATCAGGCGCGGTGGCGGCACGTCGGACCGGGCGATCTCGCGCGCGAGGAACAGGCCCAGGCCCATGTCCGTGATCTGCACGCACAACAGGCCCACGGTCATCGCGTAGGTGTACTGGCCGTAGATCCTGGTGCCGAGCGCGCGCGCCACCATCGCCACGAGCAAGAGCCGCAGCCCCTTCTCGACGCCGATGCCTAGGGCTTTCCAGCCGATATTCTTGCGGATGCGTTGGGCGAACACGGGGGATCTCGCGCGGCAGGGAGGCTCGACAGGCGCGGGATGCTACTCCTCACGGCGCGGGCCGCAACAGCGTAGCAAACGACGGCACTATTCGCCGGCGAGCACGGCCGAGAAGGTGCGCACGAAGCAGACCAGGTCCAGCCACAGGGAAAACCGGCGGACGTAGTGGACATCGTACTCGGTGCGGGTCTCGATCGAGACGTTGCCGCGCATGCCGTTGACCTGGGCCCAGCCCGAAAGGCCGGGGCGGATGCTGTGGCGCATGTCGTAGTTCGGGATCTGCAGTCGGAAACGCGAAACGAACACGGGCCTTTCGGGGCGCGGGCCGATCCAGCTCATGTCGCCGCTCAAGACGTTGAGGATCTGCGGCAGTTCGTCCACGCTGGTGCGGCGCAGGATGCCGCCGACCCGGGTGACGCGGGTGTCCTGGCTGCGGGCCCAGCGCGGGCCATGGCGCTCGGCGTCGGTGACCATCGAGCGGAACTTGAAGATCTCGAACAACTTGCCGTTCTTGCCGACGCGAACCTGGCGGTACAGCACCGGGCCGTCGCTGTCCAGCTTGATCGCAAGGCCGATGAGCAGCAGGAACGGCAGTCCCAACATCAGGCAGACCGCGGAAAAGCCGATGTCGAACGCGCGCTTGAGGAACATCTGCACCGGCCTGTGCGGCGGACTCTCGGCGGGCGTTTCGTAGACGATGCCCTCGGCGGCCTCGCTGGCGGCGACCTGCTTGGAAGGACCGGCTTTGTCATCCCAGGCCGAAGCGTCCACGCGCGCCGCCCCGTCGTCCCAATCCGTGGGCGCGGCGGGAACGGCCGGTTCGGCAGCCTGGGCGGCGCTAGAATTGTTGCTACGGGCATTGGCCATCGGTGGATCGCCTCGGGAAGTTCAGTTCGGCAGTCGTGGGTGCAGCGAGCGGGCTTCTTGGACGGCGGCGCGCATGCGCAGGAGAAAGGCCGCCCGATCGAAGCGCAGGGCGTTGGCGCGACAGGCCTCGGCCTTCAGGTCCAGACCAGCCAGACGTCGGATCGCCGTCGCGAGCGAATCCGCTGTCATTTCATGGAAGAACACACCAGTTTGGCCCTCGACGACGCTTTCGAGTGCGCCGCCTCGGCCGAATGCCACCACCGGCACGCCGGCGGCTTGGGCCTCCAACGGCACGATACCAAAGTCCTCCTCGCCCGGAAAGACGAGGCAGCGGGCGCCCGCGTACCACAGGCTCAGAGCCTCTTCGGCGACTCGCCCGACGAAGCGGACGTTGCCTGGGGCATGGCGCTGCAAACGCAACCGCTCCGGCCCGTCGCCCACGATGACCAGTTGCCGTTCAGGTAGTTGCCGGTACGCCTCGATGGCCAGGTCGACCCGCTTGTACGGCACCATTCCGCCGAGCACGAGATCGTAGTCGCGCCGAGCCAGATCGCTCTCCGGATCGGCCGCAACCCCCTGTTCGAGCACAACCCCCTGCATCCGATCGTATTCCACCGGCGGGGCCACCACGGTCGCGTCGCGGCCATAGAACTCTTTGATCTTGTTGGCGGTGTTCTGACTGTTGGCCACGAAGGCGTCGACGCGTCCGACCGTCTGCAGGTCCCAGCGCCGCAACCAGCCCGCCGCCGCCCGCAACGCCGGTTTCGCCAGGCGCAGGACCGGATGGCTGCCGCGGACGTAATCGTCAGTGCGATCCCAGGCATAGCGAACCGGCGTGTGGCAGTAGCAGACGTGTACGGCGCCTGGCGCGACGATCACCGCCTTGGCGACGCAATGGCTCGACGACACGACCAGATCGTAGCCGGACAGGTCCAAGGACTCAATTGCGCTCGGGTACAGCGGCAGCAGCCAGCGATGGTGGCTGCGGGCCAGCGGCAGTCGATCGGCAAAACTGCTGACGTGACGCATGGCTTCGATGCGCGGGGTCGCCACGCCGGGCTCGCGCACCAAAGTGTGCACCGTCGCGTGCGGAAACAGCTCGCACAGCGCGTCGAGCACGCGTTCGCCGCCGCGCAAGGTCACGAGCCAGTCGTGTACCAGCGCCACGCGCAGACCCTGCCAGTCGTCACTGCGCGCGTCGTCACTGCGCACGTCGTCAGGCGGCGAATCCGGGCTGTGCTGGCGGTGCGAAGTGTCGAGCATGGTCCTTCCCGGCTGCGAACGGCGTCAAGGTAATGGTTGCCCTGGCCCCGGCGCAACGGTGAAGTGCGCAAGTGCTGGCGCCACCGCACGTTCGTACAGGTCGGTCGCCAGCAGCCCGTCCGGGTCCAGCGTCTGGCGCAGGCGCGCGAACTGCTGCAACGCTTCGGGCGGGAACATCGCCGCCACGGTTTCGGGCTGCAGCGTCGCGTCCTTGGCGAAGTAGAACCTGCCGCCGGCCTGCACCACCAACCGCTCGATTTCGTGGCACATATCCCAAAGCCTGGCGCGATTTCCCGGCGTGACCGGAAAGTCCAGGGCGAGCGACCAGCCGTCCATCCCGTGCGTCATCAGGAACGGATCCGGGCGATGGCGCTTCATCACCGCCAGCCAGGAGGGCATGCCGCGCGCCTGGGTCAGTTCCAGGATCGCCCGGAACACGCGCAACCCCTCGGCATGCGGCACGAAGCTCTGGTGCTGGATGAGCCCGCCCGGCCGATAGATCCACTTCCAGTTCGGCACGTAATCGAGCAGGAAGTGGAACCCCGCGTGACTCTGGCGGTAACGCTTGCCGTGCTCCAGAAGCTTGCCGGACATGTACTTGGCGAGGTTGATCAGGCGCATGCCTGGACCGTTGGCGAACGGCTTGAGCAGCGCCCACATCCACGACTTGGGAATGACGCCGAACAGACGCGACGGCAACTCCTGGCTGGCGACCTGCAGCGTGTGCGAAGCGTTGCGATCCATGTACTTGCCCAGCTGGTGACCGGTGTGCACCAGACCGCGGCCCAGGGACTTGCCGGTCGCGAAGCCGTCGATCCAGCCGACCGCGTAATCGCTCTTGGGCAGTTCCCGCTCGAAGATCGCCAGCATTTCCTGGAGGTTGGCCGCCGAGATCGCATGGATCTGCATCTGCCCCGAATACACGCGCTTGAGGTGCAGATCGACCCGGGTGATGACCGCCAGCTCGCCGAAACCGCCGATGATCGCGTGGAAAAGCTCGGGCTCCGCAGTCCGCGAAAGTTCCAGCAGCCTGCCCTCGGGATGCTCGACGGTCGGCGGGGTCAGGACCTGCAACGCCTCGACGTGATCGCCGATCGTCCCGACTGCAAAGGCATTCTTGCCGTGGATGTTCATCGAGACCGCGCCGCCCAGGGTCGGCTCCATCGTTCCCGACACCACTGGCGGCCACCAGCCCTGCGGCAGCGCGCTTTGCCAGACCTGGCGCAGCGTGACGCCCGACTGGCAGCGCACCAAACCCGAGTTCGCGTCGAAGTCGAGGATCTGGTTGAACTGCGTGAGGTCGACGACCAGCTTGCCGGTGCCACAGGACGCGTCGCCATAGGAACAGCCTGAACCGCGCAAGACCACGCGCACGTTACGCTTTTTTGCTTCAACGAGCGCGGCGCGGATGCCGTCGATCGTCGTGGGCCGCAGCACCAGCGCCGGACCGCCGACCGCCATGCCCCAGCCCGAGACGTCTTGCGTCACCGCGAGGTCCGCGCTCATATCGACAACTTCCTGAACAGGAACGAGGGTATCCACTGGACGATGGTCATGATCACGCGCCATCGCGCCGGCACGTACACGGTGTGAGAGCCGCATTCGATGGCGCGCGCGATGCGACGGGCGGCGAGATCGACCGGGTAAAGACCACCGGGCTTGGCTGGCGCGGCCCTGGCCATCGGCGTGTCGGTGGGTCCGGGCTTGACCGTGACGACGCGGATGCCGTGCACGGACAAGCGGTTGCGCAATGATTCCAGGAAAGTGTGCAGCGCGGCTTTGGACGCTCCGTAGGCGGGCGCGAGCCGGCGGCCGCGATCACCGGCGACCGAGCCGATGCCGCAGATCGTGCCGTGACCTTGGCGCAGGAAATCCGTGGCGGCGCAATCGAGCCAGGCCATGGCGCCGATGACATTGGTTTCGATGATCGCGCGGTCCTTGACGATGTCGAACTCGTCGGCGGCGATCGTAGGCATGATTCCGGAAGCGTAGACGATCGTGTCGATCCCGCCCATCGCTTCCCAAAGACTGCGCCAGGCGGCCAGGACATCGGCATCGCGTGTCGCATCACAGGCTTGCACGACGGCGCGGCCCCCCTTGGCGGTCACGGCTGCGGCTGTAGCTTCCAAGGCGTCCTGGCGGCGGGCGACCAGGCCGATCGTGCGACCCGCGCGCGCCATTTCGACGGCCAGGGCAGCGCCGATGCCCGACGATGCGCCTACGATGAGGATTCGCTCTGACATCAAGGACCTCGAACGCGCGGTGCGGGACCGGCTCGGCGCAGTATGGTAGGCGCACCCGGCCGCGCGGGCAAGCCATTGACGCTTCGAGGCCAAACGGACGGATCCGAGCGGTGCGCCGCAAGTTGCGCGCCATGCCGAACCATGGCAGGCTCCGCGCCCGCTCGGTTCCGGACCCCCTTTGCGGTCCGCGACCTTGCAGTTCAAACCCCTGAGTTGACAGACGTTTCGTCGACCAGACGATCCCTTCGACACGGAGCCCGAGCGCGATGACTCACGAAGCGTTGGACCTCTGGACCAAGGCCCCCGCCGTCGCCGGTGTGGTCGCCCTCCTCGCAGCGGCGTTTTTCTACGTACGGATCAAGGGCCTGCCCGAGGGCAACGAGACGATGCGCCGGATCGCCGGCTACATCCGCGAAGGCTCGATGGCCTTCCTGATGGCGGAATACAAGGTGCTGGCGGGTTATTCCGTCCTGGTCTTCCTTACCTTGGCCGCTTCGCTCGGCGTGTTGTCGGGCGTGTGGTTCGTGACCGGCGGCTTCCTGTCGTTGCTCGCGGGCTTCATCGGCATGAAGGCGGCCACTTACGCCAACGTCCGCACCGCCCAAGCCGCGGCGTCCGATGACAACCCGAAGGCCAACGCCCTGCTCACCGCACTGGATGGCGGCGCGGTCATGGGCTTGTGTGTCGCGGGCTTGAGCCTGATCGGCCTGGTCGCGGTGTACGTGCTCTACCACGGTGACGGCGGCGCCGAAGCCAACGAGAAGATGGGCACGATGCTCCACTCGTTCGCGGTCGGCGCCAGTTCGATCGCGCTGTTCGCCCGCATCGGCGGCGGCATCTACACCAAGGCGGCCGACGTAGGCGCTGACATTGCCGGCAAGGTCCTCGAGAACATTCCCGAAGACGACCCGCGCAACCCCGGCGTGGTCGCGGACAACGTGGGCGACAACGTGGGCGACGTGGCCGGTATGGGCGCGGACATCTACGAATCGCTGGTCGCCGCGATCGTCGCCACCATGGCCATCGCCTTGACCGCGGATACCAAGACGCTGCACCTACTGCTCGCTCCCGGTGCCACGCTGGACGCACGCGCCACGCAGGAACTGGCGGTCGCTTTGCCGCTCATCCTCGCCGGCATCGGTCTGGTCGTTTCCATCCTCGGCATCTTCCTCGCCCGCGCGATGAACAAAAGCGCGCCGGCGACTGTACTTCGGGCCGCCATGGTGTTGCCGCCCCTCGTGTTGGTCGGCGTGACCGCGTTCGTGTTGCCGATGTTCCAGGTCAGCCAGTCTGTCACGGTCGCGTTGGCGGGCGGAGCCTTGGGCGGCGCGATCATCGGCCTCATCACCGAGTACTACACCGGCCACTATGGTCCGGTGAAAGGCGTCGCCGAGGCGTCCAAGACCGGTGCCGGCACCAACGTCATCCAGGGCATGGCCGTCGGCATGGAGTCCGTGGTCGTTTGCCTGCTGCTCGTCGCCGCCGTCGCTTTCGTCGCCAACATGGCCATGACCGATCCCACCGGCTTGACCTCGGGCCTGGGCCTGTACGGCATCGGCCTCGCGGCAGTCGGCATGCTCGGTGGCACCGCGATCGTCATGACCGTCGACGCTTACGGTCCGGTCGCCGACAACGCCGGCGGCATCGCGGAGATGTCCTGCCTGGATCCCAAGGTTCGCGAAATCACGGACGAACTCGACGCGATCGGCAACACCACCGCCGCCATCGGCAAGGGTTTCGCCATCGGTTCCGCGACGTTGACCGTGGTCGCCCTGTTCTCCGCCTACAGCCTGACGGTCAATGCCCGGCTGGCCGCGCTGCACCTGCCCGCGATGAACCTCGCCATCGATCACCCGACGATCCTGATCGGCTTGCTGATCGGCGCGGTCCTGCCCTTCATCGTCGGTTCTTCGACCATGCTCGCGGTCGGCAAGGCCGCGGGCGCCATCGTCGTCGAAATCAAGCGGCAGTTCGACACCATCCCGGGTCTGCGCGAAGGTACGGCGGATCCGCAGCCGGCAGCCATCGTCGGTATCGCTACCAAGGCCGCGCTTTCGCAGATGATCCTGCCCGGCATGGTCGCGGTCCTGGGCCCGGTCGCGGTCGGCTTCCTGCTCGGCCCGTCGGCCCTGGCTGGCATGCTCGCGGGCGCCTTGGCAGTCGGCGCTTCCATGTCGCTGTTCATGGCCAACGCGGGCGGAGCGTGGGACAACGCCAAGAAATACATCGAGAAGGGCGGTCTGCCCGGCCACCCCAAGCGCTCGGACACGCACAAGGCCGCCGTGACCGGTGACACCGTGGGCGACCCCTTCAAGGACACCTCGGGTCCCGGCGTGGCCATCCTGATCAAGGTGATGAGCGTCGTGTCCCTGCTGATCGCGCCGCTGGTCGCCCAGTACGCGCTGGTGCACTAGGCGCCGATGCTGGCCGCGCCCCGCCAGTCGCTCGTCGGAGGACGGTGGCAAGCTGGCCTCCTGACGCTGCTGACGGTGGGCTACGCGTACCTGTTCCCCTGGTCCGAGCCGACCAACAATCCCAACGAAAACGTGCGCCTCTACATGACTCGGGCCATCGCCGAGCAGGGCACCTACGCGATTGGCCAGCGCACGCGTCTGCCGACCGGCGGCTATGTCGATCGCGGGCCGGTGTACGACAGTTGGGGCTACGTCAACGACAAGGCGCTGACGTGCGACGATGGTGGCAAAGCCCCTGATTGTACGGGGCGATTGTACGCGGGCAAAGCGCCGGGCCTCTCGTTGCTGGGCGTGCCTCCGCTGCTGGCGTTGAACAAGGCGTTCCAGGTCGTCAAGCACGCGCCGCCGTCCAAGGCCTTGATAGTCTGGTGGTTGCGCTTCTGGTGCGTAGTGCTGCCGACCGTTCTCGGGTTGTGGTGGCTCGCCCGGCACCTGACGCGGACGCTGACCCGGCCGCGGCTGGGCATCGCTGTCGTGCTGGTCGCGGCTTTCGGTTCGTTGTCGCTGACTTATGGGCAGATGTTCGCCGGCCACCAGACGTCGGGCCTGGCGCTGCTGTGGTGTTTCGCCGCCATCGTTCGGGCTGATCGGCAACCGCGCGGCTGGCTGATCGTTCAAGCCGGGTTTGCCGCGGCGCTGGCGGCGCTCGTCGAGTTTCCCGCCGGTCCTGCCGCCGTGGTCCTGTTGGGTTGGCTGCTGCTCCGGCGCAAACGCTGGCAGGATCTGGGCTGGTTGACGCTGGGCGCCGCCCTGCCCAGCGCGGCTCTCGCGCATTTCGACGCGGTGGCGTTCGGCGCGCCCTGGCACCTGCCCTACGGCCATTTGGAAAACGCCGGTTTCGTGCAGGACATCGCCCCCGGCCTGTTCGGCATCTCGTTTCCCAACCTGGCGAAGACCTCGGGATCCTTGCTTTCTCCCTACACGGGCCTGTACTTCTGGGCGCCGTGGATGGTCCTGGCATGGCTCGGCTTCCTGGCGATCCGCAAGCCGGCGCTTGGCCAACCCGGGCAGCCGGATCGGCGTGGCGAGGCCCTGGTCGCCTCGCTGGTTTGCTTGTATTTCCTGTACTTCCAGTGCTCGCACAGCTTGTGGCGCGGCGGCTGGGTGGTCGGGCCGCGCTACATCACCGCGATGGTGCCGTTCGCAGCGATCGCGGTTGGCCACGGCGTGGATTCCCTGTCGCCGCGCGCGTTTCGGCTCGCGTCCCTGACCCTGGCGGTCACGGGCACGGTGGCGATGGTGGTGACCGGCCTGGCGAGCGTCGTCTCCCAGGGCTTTCCGTTCGAGATCTACAACCCGCTGCCCGAAGTCGTCGGCCCGCTTCTGCGCAACGGCTGGGTCGTCAACAACCCCCTGATGCATATCGGGATTCCGGGGCCGTGGAGTGCCCTGCCCTGGTTCCTGGCGTTGGCGATCGCGATCGTGTGGGTGGTGCTGCTTCTCGAACCGGAGCCATTGCGGCGCGAGCGCTGGCCGTTGCGCCTGTCTGGCGTCCTGTTCGTGCTGGCTTTGACAGCCTTGGGCGTGGCGGGGCTGTGGAAGGTCGGTCCGGGGCGATCGGCGCACACCGACAAGACCTTGCATTTCCTCATGACCGTGTGGACGCCGGCGAATCCGCCCGGTGCGCGCGTGCCCAAGGACCTGCCGCCGCTATAAACTCTGCCGCCAGACCGCCGACATCCGCCGCAGACTCGCTTCGATGCGCCAGTCGATGTTCAGGTGCCCGCCATCGAACTCCTCGACTTCACAAGCTATCCCCAGTTCACGCAGCCGACTCGCCACACGCCTGTGGCCGACGTCGAGGCACCACTCGTCGCTCGTTCCGGCATCCAGGAACAGCAGCTTCAGGGACCGCAGCGCTTCGACGTGATGTTCAGCCATGTGCAGGGGATCACAGGCGAGCCAGCGTTGCCAGACCTCGTGCCGAAACGCGCCGGTCTCCAGATCGATGGGCAGATCCGCATGGATCTCCGCTATGTCCAGGTTGGGCGAGTAGCACTGCGCGTAACACAGCACCATCAGCGCGGTCAGGTCCTGGGAGGCCTTCTGGCGCTTGGCCTCGAACTGACGCACGAACGCCGCGGGCCCCCCCGCCTTGCGGAACGCCTGGAACGCCTTGCCGAGATCGGCGGCCATCGTCAGCTCGAAGTGGCAATCGCCCGCGGTCGAGCACACCAGACCGAACACTTCCGGGCGGGTCATGCCGAGCACCAGCGCGCCGTAACCTCCTGAACTCTTGCCCATCACCCCGCGGTGTTCGCGATCGGGCCGGGTGCGAAACGCGGCGTCCACCGCTGCAACCAGTTCATCGCACACGTGATCCGCCCACTGCCCCGTCGCCGGCGAGTTGCGGTACTGCGTGCCTCCCATGGCCGTGAAGCAATTCGGGAAGGCGACGATCGTCGGTTCCAGCTCGCCCGACGTCATCAACCGATCGAATTGCCCGGCCAGCGGTTCCTCCCACGCCTTTTCGGCGCCCAACTTCATGCCGCCCCAACCGCTCCAGCCGGCGAGATAAAACGCCACGGGAAAGCGACGTTGCCGATCGGTGGCGTACTGGGGTGGCACGTACACCGGCAGCATGCGCAGGCAGGACGCGCCGGCCAGGTTGCCGCGCAGGAGTTTGCTGTCGACCTGAATCTGCTGGTACGGCAAGTAGTTGCTCGGCTCGGTCATCGAATCTCCCCTGGTCGCGAATCCGCCAAGCGCAAGGTTGGCACAGCTCGTGCACCTCCAGCAATCGTGCCATCGGCACGGGCCGGAGCTGAGCGCTCGCGATTTGCTGCAGATTTCTTGCCCTTTGCGCAAGTCCTGTTACAAGGCGGGCGATTGGCTCGCCTCGACCGTAGCCGTGGCCAAGCGCGCACGGCAAAGCGACACGAGCCGTGACCGGAGCAGCCATGCTCCACTGGAGTAGCCCTACTCCACCCATGTGGCCACCTGCCACGAGACTTGCCCGGCCAGCGTACCAAGACGCCGCCGCACCTGGACGCCATGCCGAAGATTCGCGTGTGCGACATCAACGACTTCTTCTGCCTCACGGGCGGTGGTGTTCGGCGCTATCACCTGGAGAAGTTGCGGTATATGTCGCGGCGCGATGACGTCGAATACCACTTGCTGTTGCCCAGCGATCACGCCGGCATCGAAGTCCACGGCAACGCGCGCATCCACCACGTGCCGGCGCTGCCCCTGGGTCGATCGGGCTACCGGTTGATGTGGAATCCCTTGCGGTTGCGCAAGATCCTCCGGCAGATCCGCCCCAACGTCGTCGAAGTCGGCAGCCCGTACAACACCCCGGATTGGGTACGCTTTGCCTTGCGCGGGCTGTCCTGCCAGGTGGTCGGCTTCTGGCACGCCAACTACCCGGTCACCGATGTCGGCCGCTCGATGGGCACGATCAGCCGCAAGCTGGGCCAGTGGGGCGAGAAAGCCGCGTGGTGGTGGGCACGGCGCACGTTCGGAGCGTTTTCCGCGACGATGGCGGCGACGCACGTGATGGTCGATCTGCTCGGCAAGAACGGCGTCGACAACGTCGTGCACACGCCGCTGGGCGTCGACACGCAGATGTTCCACCCGCGCCACCGCGACGCCGAACTGCGCAAGAGTTGGGGCGCGGGACCCGACGACGTGGTGATGTGCTACCCGAACCGGCTGAGCGAAGAGAAGAACTTCCGCCCGCTGCTCGAAGCCTACGAGCGGCTGCGCGCGACGACCGACGTCAAGCCGATCCTGGTGGTGGCGGGCCACGGTCCGGGCGTCGAAGAAGTGCGCGCGCTGGCGGCGAAGTACCCGGAAGTGCACTACGTTGGCTTCCTGGACAAGCCGCGTGACATGGCCAGGCTGCTCGCGTCGACCGACGTGGTGGCGGTGCTGTGTCCTTACGAGACGTTCGGTCTGGCCGCGGTCGAGGCGATGGCGAGCGGCGCGGCGTTGCTGGGCTCGGCGCACATGAGCATCGGCGAACTGCTGCAGACCTGTCGGTGCGGCATCGCGCTGGAGCAGACGACCGCCGAAACCGTAGCGGGTGCGTGGTTGGAACTGATGAAGCCCGGTCGAGCGGCGCTGCTCGGGGCGCGCGGTCATGCCGAGGCGGGCCAGCGCTATAGCTGGAAGGACACCTTCGCCCGAATCGTCGCGGTGTACGAGCAGGTGCTCGCCCGCGCCAGGTCTCAGAACAGCCCGCAACCAGAGACGATCGCGGGCTTGCTGGGGGAAGAGCAAACGCCTCTGCCCGTGCGGCCGGGGCGCTTGAAGGGCATGTTGTAGCGACTGGTTCGCGAGCGTTGGACCAACTCTTCTGAATGACAGGAGTTATTGTTCCTCCCTAGGATTTGACACCTCGGCGGTAACCTTTACACTACCGCCGCTTTCCGCACGAACCCCCACCGGTTCCGTGCACAGGCGACGCGCATTGGGCGCGGATCGCCGCAACCACTTGCCCAGGTCAACCCTGGGCGCGAGGAAATCTACACATGAAGAAGTTCCAAAGCCTGCTCGCGCTCGCGGCCGTTGCCATCCTGGCCGTAGCTTGCGACGACGCTGCGAAGTCCTCCGGTACGCCGACCCCCACCACTGACACCGTCAGCGGCGACATCGCTGCTGCCGATGTTCCGACCACCGCCGATGTGCCCGCCGATGTGGCCGCCGCGGCGACCGGCTGCACCGCTGCCGCGGATATGGCCTACCTCGGCGGTCTCGCCAAGGATCAGGCGGCTGCCGACAAGTTCCAGGACGACATCAAGGGCTGCCTGCTCGGCAAGGGCGCTTCCAAGCCGGACCAGAAGAGCGGCTCCGAGGCCATCGGCACCTGCGTAGTCGTCGACAAGAAGTACCCCATCACCGAGACCTGCGCCACCTGCTACGGCATCCGCGCCTACTGCGCGTTCAAGAACTGCGTGGCCAACCCCGCCGAGGCGCCGACCGCCAAGTGCCTGGACGCGCCGGGTGGCGTTCCGTGCATCGACTGCCAGACCAAGTACAAGTGCATCGAGGCTTCCGAAAGCTGCAAGGCCGGCAAGTAGCCCCAGCCGGTTGCCCCGCGCAACTGGACATCGAGACCTGACCGGGGGGTTCGTGGCGCAAGCTGCGGGCCCCTCGGCCGTTTTTGCCCCGCCGTGCGCCGCCGTCCACGACCGCGCCCCGTCGCCGACCGGGGTCTTGGCGGATGGCGTCGCATCTGGCAGGGTACGCACGCCAGCCCGACCGTTGAACCCACTGTAGCCGCGAGGATCCTGATGAAAACCCTGCTTCGTCGCACCGCCGTCCTGAGCTGCCTGACCGCCTCCATCCCGTCCATGGCATGGGCGGCCGGCTACGACACCCCGATGCTCTACAGCGCGCGCCACATGGGCATGGGCGGCACGGCTATCGGCGCGGTCGACGATCCGAGCTCGATCTTCCACAATCCCGCGGGCATGTCCCACATCAAGGGCGGTATGCTGCTCCTGGATTTCTCGCCGCTCATCGGCACGATCCACGGCAGCCCGTCTGGCCACGGTGTTTCGGAGAAAGACAAGTCGATCTCGCACCCGGGCCTCGACATCACCTCGAACACGACTTTCGCACCGTTCTTCATGGCGGGCGGCGCCTACACGCTGCACAAGTATCTGACGCTCGGTTTCGCTGTGTATCCGGTGGCCAGCGCGGGGGCGAGCTACACTTACGCGGTGGAGGCAAACGGTAACGAGAAGGTCGACATCAAGGACCACACCAAGCTTGCGTTCATCGACTTCGCGCCGGCGATCTCCGCGCAATTGCTGCCTAACCTGCGCATCGGCGCGGCGTATCGGTACTCCACGGTCGACTTCGAACGCCAGCGCATCAACCCGGACGCCACTGGCACGCCGTCCCCGATCGATTTGACGATGAAGGGCAGCAACGCCGCCGGCTTCCGGGTCGGCGGGCAATACACCTACGGAGCGCTCGATCTCGGCCTGACCTACCGGCACAAGACCCAAACGGTCGTGAAGGCGGCGACCGGCGTGGTCAACAACCAGAACGGCACCGACCTCGAGTATGAGTTCGTGCTGCCGTCCAAGCTCGGCTTCGGTGTGCAATTCAGGGAACAGATGCTCCGGCTCGCGTTCGACCTCGAGTACACGTGGCAGGAGCAGAACCGTACGACCAGCCTCAAGGGAAGTGCGGTGCTATTCGGCCAGCCGTCGTCGGTGGCGGTGAGCAACGTAGCGAACTGGCAGAACACGATGACGGCTCGCGTCGGCGCCGGCTACAAGATCGGCAGTGCCGAGGTGCGCGCTGGCTACACGCACGACTCCCAAGCCTCGCAAATCAATTACCCTTCGGCATTCGGCACGCCCCCCGGCTCCACGCAAGTGTTCACCGCAGGCCTGGGCTACGAGATCAGCGACAGGTTGGACTTTTCGCTGGCTGGCGCCTACCGCACCGGTTCGGCCACCGTCACCAAGGCCGACGCCCCGACGGACTGCCCGCTGTGCGGCAGAGAAGGAAGCTACAATATCAAGCTGTTCGGCGCGTATCTGGACATGCGCTGGAAGTTCGGCGCGCCCAAGGCCGCTGCCGCCCCGGCGATCGAAGAGGTCAAGGAGCCCACGCCGGCCGTCGAGACTGCACCGTCGCCCGCGCCTGCGGCTCCTACCGCGGCCGCCCCCGAACCGGCCAACGCTACGCAACCACAAGCCTGAGCCAGCGCTACCAACGCAAACGGCCGCCGGTACCCAGTCGAGGTCCCGGCGGCCGTTTTCGCTTCTGACGGCGTCTACTTGCCGGCGGGCTTGGCTTCCTTGGCCGGCTTGGGCTCCTTGGCCGGCTTGTCCTTGGCCGGAGCCGCGGGCGCAGCGGCATCAGCGGCGCAGATGTCGGCCTTCTTGCACGCGCAATGCTCGCGCTTGGTGCACTTGGCGTCCTTGGCGATGCACGACCCGCCGCAAGGCTTGCCGTCCTTGCAGTCCTTCGCCTTGATCGTGCAGGTCTTTCCGGCGGGCAGGCAGGTGTCGCCGCACGGCTCGCCCTTGTCGCAGACCTTGCAGCACTCGGCCTTGGGCACGCAGGCGCCGGGTGCAGCCGACTTCGCCAAGCTGTCCTGCGCCTGGAACATCAGGCCCACCGCGACGGCAAGGGCGAACAAGGGGGCGAGGATGCGGGCGGAATACGATGAACTCATGGAACCTCCGGCGCTGGGTAGTGGGGCGCGGGCGCGAGTGTAGGTGCGTGGCGGTCGGGCGTCCAACAACCGCAACAGGACGAACCGGTTTGACCCGCGCGGCGGCCGGAAGGAAAAGTCGTCGTGGCGGCGCGCGGCCTTCTTGACACGCTTGCAGCGATGCCACAGACTCCGCACCCGCTCCGGCGCCCTGTGCGGGCTGGTCGGCGGTCGAGGCCCAGGTAGCTCAGTTGGTAGAGCAGTGGACTGAAAATCCACGTGTCGGCGGTTCAAATCCGCCCCTGGGCACTGGGTAGCACACTGCCCGTGACGTCAAGTCAGGGATAGGAAGCCAGAAGTGACATGATGAAGTCAGGACGGTGGCGTTTGGCCACCTCCACCCGCCGCCGGTCGTGCACAACGACTTTCGCGACGGGCCGGTAGCTCAGCTGGGAGAGCGCTGCGTTCGCAATGCAGAGGTCAGGGGTTCGATCCCCCTCCGGTCCACCAACATAGCCCGTCCGGGATGCCATGGGGCACAGGAAACGGGGCATGTGACGGCGCAAAGGCCATTCGTTCGCGCGAATGGCCTTTGTGGTTTTTGGCCGCCGTAACCCCTTGTGGTGGCCGTCTCGACGAAAAACCCTGTGGCTTCAGAACCCTGCCACACCGGAGCCCGCATGGCCTCGATCGAACTGACCGCCAGCCTCGCCGACCTGACCACCGACGCGCACACCCTGGTCGTCGTCGCCCGCAAGGCCGATCTCGTGGACGGCTGGCCGCTGCACGACTTGCCCGAGGCCATCCGCAACGTCGGCTCGATGCTCGCCCAGGATGCCAAACCCGGTGCGGGCGCTGTCGTTTCCTCGCTGTTGCCGCCCGGACAAGGCCTGCCGCGCGCGCTCGTTCTGGTGGCGCTGTACGACAAGGTCTCGCGGCACCTGTCGGATACCCGATCCTATGAGATCTATCAGGCTTTGCGTGGGATTGCGCGCACAGAAGGCGGCAAGGTCGGCGTGTTGATCGCGCTGGCCGAAGAAGCCCATGCCCTGGGCGCCACCTTGGGCGTCGTGCGCAGCTACCCGTTGTATTCGCGCAAGTCCGGCAACAAGAACGCCGAAGGTCAGGTTCGCATCGGCCTGCGCACGCGGGCCGGCCTGATCACCCAGGGTTTCGGGCAGTTGATGCACGCACGCGACTCGGTCCGGCTGGCCGCGCGCCTGGTCGACATGCCCACGGCCGAACTGGACGCGCAGGTGTTCGAGCAGGAGGCCCGCAACGCCGCCGCCGGTATCGCCGACGTGCACGTCGAGTCCATCGTCGGCGACGACCTGCTGACCCACGGGCTGCGCGGCCTGCACGCGGTCGGTCGCACCGCCATGGTGCCGCCGCGACTGGTGATCCTCGATTACGATCCGGCCGGAGTCACGGGCGAGCCCATCGCGCTGATCGGCAAAGGACTCGTGTACGACACCGGCGGGTTGTCGCTGAAGATCGTCGGCGAGCGAATGCTGACGATGAAGTGCGACATGGGCGGCGGCGCGGCGGTGCTGGGCGCGTTCCTGACGCTGGCCAAGTCCGGGATCAAGCGGCGGATCATCGCGGCGTTGTGCATCGCCGAGAACAGCATCGGCCCCAACGCGTACCGACCCGACGACGTGATCGAGATGCACAGCGGCAAGACCATGGAAGTGAACAACACCGACGCCGAGGGTCGCATCGCCCTGGCGGACGGCGCTTCGTACGTGGCGCGCAAGTACAAGCCCGAGGTCCTGATCGACGCGGCGACTCTGACTGGCGCGCAACTGGTGGCGACGGGCAAATGGCACGCCGGCATCGTGTCGAATGATGGCGACTTGGAACGGCGCTGCCTCGAAGCGGGCCTGCAGAGCGGCGATCACTGCATGCCGCTGCTGTTCAGCCCCGAACTGCACACCTCGGAATACAAGAGCACGGTCGCGGACATGCGCAACAGCGTCGCCGATCGCAACAACGCCTCGTCGAGCGCGTCCGGGCTGTGGGTCTACCTGCACATCGACGACTTGAACCTGCGCTGGTTGCACATCGACCTGGCTGGACCGGCGTTCATCGACAACCGCGGCACCGGCTACGGCGTGGGCCTGCTGCACGCGCTGGTATCGGCGCTGTAGCTCGCACAGGAGTTGCGCCGCGAGTGTTGAAATTTTCCACATGCGGGGATTTTCGACACTGCGAGCGGCCTGCAGCCTGTTGGCGGGCCGGTGTGGTAGCAGTGTAATCTGCCGTGAACACGCCTGGTTATAACAAACACTCTGTCAAAGTGCGAACTGGCACGGAACCTGCTACACCTAGAACGTGTCGGCGGGCAGGCGCCTTTCCGGCAAGCGCGGACGCGGCAGCGGACTTGGACGGAAGCAGAACTGGAGGGACGAGATGAACTGGATGAAAGCGAGCTGTACGCTGGTCGTGAGCCTGACTGCGGTCCTGGGCGCAAGCTCGGCCATGGCCTTGGAATCCTGCAACGACACCAAGGTCTGCTCCAAGGCGAGCGACACGTGCCATGGCGGCGTGTGCGTGCCCAAGGATCGCCTGTGCAAGACCGACGCCGGCTGCAAGGGCTGGCAAGTGTGCGACATGACCTGCCCGGGCGTCAGCAGCAGCCCCACCAGCGGCGGCGGCACGAGCACCCCCGGTAGCACCGGCTGCGCCAGTTCGGACGGGGACGCGTGCAGCACCAGTCCTGCGCCCTCGACCGATGGCGGCAGCAGCGGTGGCGCACGAAAGCCCAAGAGTGACGGTGGCAGTTCCGAAGATCAGGCCTTCGAGCCGGACGCCAGCGGCCTGGTGCAGCCGCCCGACGCCAGCCAGACGCCCCCGTGCCCCAAGGATCAGGGCATTTGCGTGCCCGACCTCAAGAAGGTCACAGCCCAGCCGGGTTGCGCCGAGTTCTGCAAGTCCGTGGTCACGTGCGATTTCTTGGGCGGCGACGACAGCGGCGGCGGCTCCGGCGGCTCCGGCGGCACCGAGCCGAGCCCTCCGCCGCCCGGGCCCAAGGACGGCGGCAGCAGCGGCGCACCCCAGGAGATCGACGCCGGCTCGACGGGCCAAGATCCGATGCCGGACGCCGGCGCCAAGAAGATGCCCAGCGACGCGGCCGGATTCGTGGCTCCAGATGCCGGTCCGAAGCAGGGCGACATCGACCAATGCGTGCAGATGTGCAGCGTATGGAAGCTCGAAGGCGTCGCCCAGCCCGAGTTCACCGCCCTGGCCATGTGCGTCGCCGGCAAGAGTGGCGTGTGCAACGAGATGGAACTGGCCTGCAAGGACGCCGGCGATGCGTTCATCAACGCCGCGAAGGCCAACGACTTCTGGATGATCGCCCTGCAGGGTAGCGTCGCGGTTGGCGGCTCCAACGGCACCGGCGAGACCAAGGGCGCCGACGCGGTGGGCACGACCACACCGCAGGGATCGGACGTCAAGACCGGGGGCGATGCGGTCGCCAACACCGGCGCGGCCAGCGGCAGTGGCAACAGCACGACCAGCGGCTGCACGGCCGGACCGACCGCCAATGGCACGCCGTGGGGCCTCGCCCTGCTGAGCCTGCTGGGACTCGGGATGGTGTTCCGGCGCCGCAACGTGGTGTAATCGAAGGTATCTGACCATGGCTCCAGGCTAAGCTGCCGGAGCCGTGGCCGGAGCCGAGGCCGGAGCCGGGAGCCCACGGCGGGAACGGACCTACGCCCGAACCCGAACCCGAACCCGAACCCGTTCCCGAGCCCGAACCCGTTCCCGAACCCGAACCCGTACCCGAACCCGTGCCCGTCCCCGTCCCCGTCAACCCAGGGCCTTCTCCCCCGCCAACTGCCCACAAGCCGCGCCGATGTCTTGCCCTTTGGACTCGCGCAGGCTCACCGACGCACCGTGACGCCGCACCGTCTCCGCAAACGCCCGAATCACCGCGCGTTCCGGCCGCTGGTAGTCCGAGCCCGGCCAAGCATTGAACGGGATGACGTTGACGTGCGCGTTCAGTTCCAGCGCCATCTTCGCCAACCGTCGCGCGTCGTCCTGGCTGTCGTTCACGCCCTTGAGCAACGCGTATTCGAAGGTGATCTTACGGCTCTGGCTCGGCGGCAGATCGCGCAGGACCTGGACCATCCGCTCGATCGGTACGCCCTTGTTCACCGGCATCAGGCGGTCGCGCACCTCGTCGGTCGTCGCCGTCAGCGACCAGGCGAGATTGATGTGCGGATGCGCGGCGGCCAGCTTCGGCACGTTCTTGGCCAGGCCTGAAGTCGAGACCGTGATGCGCCGCGGCGAGAAGTCGTAGCCCTTCGGATCGCAAAGGATGTCCAGGGCATCGAGCAGGGCCGCCAGGTTGTCCAGCGGTTCGCCCATGCCCATGAACACCAGGTTGTGCGGCCGCGCCGACAGCGGCCCATCCTGCCCGCCCGCCACGCCGCCGCGCCCCTGCCCTTGCGCGAACTGCAGGCGGCACGCGACAGCCACCTGCTCGACGATTTCACCCGCGGTCAGGTCGGCCCGGTCGGGAATCCGCGCCGTCGCACAGAAGTCGCAGCCCATCTTGCAGCCGACCTGCGAGGAAAGGCATTGAGTCACAGTACTTGCGTCCGTTTCGCCGGTGTTCGCCTCCATGGGCATGATGACGGTCTCGATGCCGTGGCCTGCGCCGGTCGTGAGCACCAGCTTCTGCGAACCGTCGAGCTGCGATTGTCGATCCATTGTCATCGTCAAGACTTGCAGCGGCCGACTGAAGGCAAGCTGGCTGCGCAGGGCCGCGGGCAGGTCGGTCATCAGCGCCCAGTCGCGCACCAACCGCGCGTGCAGCCAGCGAAACACCTGCTCGGCCCGAAACGCCTTCTCGCCCGCCGCCACGAACGCCTGCACCAGCTTGGGGCGCGGCAGCGAAAGCAAGTCCAGATCGCGAAAGGGCAAGTCCGTCTGTGGCGTTGGCGTCTGAATCGCGGTCGGTGGCAGGGCTGCGGGCATGAACGAATCCGTGTGCGTGGAGTGCGAATCCGCCAGCGTACCTCGGGACCTGCGTGCATGCCACGGCAACTTGGGGGCGCGATTCTACCTCGGTGTGTCGAAGTGTGTGGGCGCGGACCAGACGGGGCCCCAAGTGCATCGAATCGAGACAGTCCGGCTTGCGGCGCAGGGGAGCATGGGCTACTCTATGTCTCAAGTTGAAACAGAAAACCCGCAGCGACCCCTGGTCGCCCGGCAAACCTTGCGAATGGCGGAGGCCATCATGCCCGGCGTGCCCCCTATCGGCACCGTGCTCATCGTCGAAGACGACGCGGGCATCGTCGAAGTCATCGAAGAATTGCTGCGCAGCAATGGTTACGCGGTGGAGAGCGTTACGACCGCGCGCCGGGCCGAGGCCGTGGTCAAGGCCGGCCTGAACGGCGTCATCCTGTTGGATCTCAGCTTGCCGGACAGCGAGGGCCTGGATCTGTTCGAGCGCCTGAAGACCGTCGCACCAAAGAACCGCATCATCATCATGACCGCCTACGGTGACCTCGAAAACGTCATCGGCGCGACGGCTGCCGGTGCTTTCGACTTCATCACCAAGGGCAACGACCTGATGGAGCGGGTGCGCGTCACCGTGCGCAACGCGTTCAACTCCATCGCCCAGGAACAGCAGGTCGCCGAACTGGCCAACTCGCTGATGCGCCGCGACCGCTTCGCCAGGCTGATCTCGCAATCGCCGCAAATGGACGTGGTGCGCGACGCGATCGACAAGCTCTCGACTTCCAAGGTGAATGTGCTCATCACCGGGCAGTCGGGCACCGGCAAGGAAGTCGTCGCCCGCACCATCCACGATGCCGGGCCGCGCCACTTGCAGCCGTTCGTGGCGGTCAACTGCGCGGGCATTCCCGACGCCCTGTTGGAATCCGAGCTGTTCGGCTACGAGCGCGGCGCCTTCACCGGGGCTGTCGCGCGCAAGATCGGCAAGTTCGAGGCGGCGAGCGGCGGCACGCTGCTTCTGGACGAGATCGGCGAGATGTCGCTGACGTTGCAGGTCAAACTGTTGCGCGTGCTGCAGGATGGCAAGTTCGAGCGGTTGGGCGGCAATACTGAAGTGCAGCCCGACGTGCGCGTCATCACCGCGACCAACCGCGACCTGCCGGCGATGGTCAAGCAGGGCACCTTCCGGGAGGACTTGTTCTATCGTATCGCGGTGTTCACCCTGGAACTGCCGCCGCTGATCGAACGCAAGGGCGACATCTCGATCCTGGTCGAGCACTTCGTGCACTCCGCCGCGCGCGAAGAAGGCAAGGACATCCGAGGTGTTGCGCCTGAGGTCATGCGCCTGTTCGAACTGCATCCTTGGCCCGGCAACGTCCGGCAACTGCAAAACGTCGTCGCGCGCTCGGCGGTGGTGTGCAACACCGAGGTCATTTCACTGCGCGACCTGCCGGACAGTTTCGTGGCGGAACTCCAGCAGTTGCAGTCGAGCGAAGCCCAGGCGGCGGCGGCGCGGGCCAACGAGGAGCGCGCCAACCAACCGCACGCGATCGCGGGCGTCCCGCCGCTGCCAGCTGCGCTGGAGCGCCTGCGCCAAGGCACGGTCCCGGAACGCTTGGATTATATGCTGGCGCTGGCCTTCCCGGACACCGAGACCCTGCCGCGCGTGGACGACCTGGAGGCGGCGGGTATCCGGCTGGCGATGCATCGGCTAGGCGGCAACCTGCAACTGACCGCCAGGCGTTTGAACATCAGCCGGGCGACGTTGTATCGGCGCCTGGACACCGCGCAGATCCATCGCGCGCCGACGCCTTCCGGCGACGAACCTTCGACGGTGTCCTGAGCTGCCCTAGCGCGGTCCTAGCACCGCATGCAGCGCCGCGATCCGTTCCGCGGGCAATTGCCCGGTCGCCTCGACCAGCGCCAGCAAGCGCCGGGACAGCAGCGCATGGACCTGCCGGGTCTCGGGATCCAGCGCCGCCAGATGGCGGGTCAGCGTCTCCGCATCGCCGCGAGCCACCGCACCGGTCAGGCCAAAAGCCAAGGGAGTCGCCGGGTCCAGCCGTGCCAACGCGTGCAGTGACGTCGCGGCGAGGTGCAGCAGGCCCTGGCGTATCGGCGCCTCGGGCAGCCCCGCGCCCTGACAGGCAAGGCCAGCCGCAGCGATCAAGGCCACGAGATCGTTGGCGACCAGCGCCGCGGCCGCGTGGTAGATCGAACGCGCTTCGGCTGGCACGACCAGGGCGACACCGCCCAACGCTTCGGTCAGTTGCCCAGCGATGTCCAGGGCTTGCGGATCGCCGTCGAGAGCCATCAGCGCCCCGCGCAACGGCAGCACCGTCTGCTCGGCATCGAGGTGCGCCGCCACCGGGTCCGGCAACGCGCACAAGGGGTGCAACGTCCCTACCACATTGTCGTTTCCCTCCACGCGCAGGATCGCGGCCGGCAAGGCGCCCGACAGGTGCAAGCGCACGGTCTGGGCGGGCAGGTGGGCAAGTTGCTGCGCCAGCGCGGCAATCTCGCGATCGGGAACGGCCAGCAGCAGCGTGCGCGCGGGGCCGACGCGGTCCAGATCGGCCACGACGCGCACCGACCTCGGCAGTTCCAGCGTAGCAAGCCAATGCTGAATCGCCTCACGACGTTGCGGCCTACGCACGACCAGCGTCGCAGCGATGCCAGCCAGGGCCAGGCCGCACGCCAAGCTGCATCCTGCCCGACCGCCACCGAAGATCGCGACTGGTTCCAAGGAGTTCACAGCTGCCCTGCCCTGCCGTCGGCTACCGGATGGTCGCGCAGCCAGTCGGCCACGGCCACCGGCACGCGACCGCGGACGTCACGGCCCGCTTGCAGGTCGGCGCGCAGCTGGGTCGAACTGACGTCGGGCAGTTGCACGGGGGCGGCAAAGCGCGCGAACGCCGGGTCGATCGGAAAGCCCGCGCGCCCGAGCACGAGGGGCGGCGCCAGTTCGCACACGCGCTCGAAGGCCCGCCACCGGTCGCGCTGGGCCAGGACGTCACTGCCGATGACGAGGCGAAACGTCGTGTCGGGGTGCTGGGTTCGCAGTCGTTCGAGCAGATCCACCGTGTAGCCGGTCGCCTCGGGCAAGGCGTCGTCGTCGCGGACCTGAACCCGCGCGCCGAAAAGGGCAAACGCCAGCCGGCACAGGTGCATGCGCCGGGACAGGCTCGCGACCTGCTTGCCCAGGACATGGTGTCCGACCGGCAGCACCCACACGGCTTCGACGTCCGCCGCCGAAAGCACGTAGGCCACGGCCAGCACGTGCGCCACGTGCGGCGGGTCGAAACTGCCTCCGTAGAGCGCGATCGTCGTCATGGGCGCGAAACGTCAGCCAGCAGCCCCGCTTGCCGGGCGTATAGCAGGTGCGGCCTGGCGCGGGTGGCAAAAGCCTGCTCGCCGCCCGCGAAATCCGCAGTCATTTCGTCGAGAGTGCCACCCTGCTCCAGGACCTCGCGGGCCAGCGTGCCGCCCATCAGCAGGTCGATCGCCAGGCGATCACTCACGAATTCATAGGTTTCCGTGCGCCATTGGAAGCGGTCCGGGCCGAGCGACCGCGCCGCTGCCAGCACTGCCAGCCCGGCGCGTACCGCCGGAAATTGCTGGCGATCGGTGACTTCCAGGGCGATGCCGCCGATGACCTGGCCCGCGTACTTCTGGAAGGTCGGCTCGAACAGCATCGGCCGGGCGTGCAACCCCGGGATGTGCAACGCGAGCACCGCCTCGGCAAACCGACGGGCGTCGAGCCAGTCCGCGCCGATTAGTTCAAAAGGTCGAGTTGATCCGCGACCTTCCGAGAGGCGCGTGCCTTCGACCAGGCAAGTGCCCGGATACAGGACCGCGGTCGCCACCGTCGGCATGTTCGGCGAGGGGGCGTACCAGGTCGTGCCGCCGGGACCGAAGGCCTGTTCGTCCAGGTACTTGCCCACTTGCCAACTGGTGCAACGGACGACATCCAGGCGCACGTCGAGGCCCTGCTCGGCGGCGTACAGTCGACCGATCTCGCCCACCGTCAGGCCGTGGCGCTGCGGAATGTCGAGGAAGCCAACGAAACTGCGGTACTTCTCCTCAACCTGATTGCCCTCGACCACCTCGCCGCCCAGTGGGTTGGGCCGATCGAGGACGACGACTTCGACGCCGACGCGGGCGCAAGTCTGCAAAGCCATGCACAAAGTCGCGGCATAGGTGTAGTAGCGGCTGCCGACGTCCTGCACGTCGAACACCAGCGTGTCGATGCCTGCCAGCGCGTCCGGATCCGGGGTCAGTGAGTCGACCGAACGGCCGTACAGCGTGCGAACCTCCAGATTGAACACGGGATCCTGGCCCTCGTCCACCGCGATCAAGTCTTGCGCCGTCGCCCAGAGGCCGTGCTCGGGCCCGAACAGCCGGACGATCTGCACGCCGGCCGCGCGCAGCACGTCGACCAGATGGTGGCGCACGCCGGGACGATTTGGATCCCTCAGCAGCGAACTGGGGTTGCACAGCACGGCGACACGGCGCCCGAGCAACCGTGCAAAGCCCTGCTCAGCCGCGACTTCTGCACCGGTGCGAAGGTGGGCCATGGTCTAGTGCTCGTTGTCGGGAAACCGGAGCAGGCGCAGTTCGCCCTCGCCCTCGGGCCTGAACACTTCGATTTCCTTGACATTCGTCAGGTTCACGTAGAGCGACGGCGCCGACTCCCGCTCATTGCGCAGGGCGATGAAACCCGTATCGACCGCGTCCACGATGCCGATGACCGACGTGTCCTCGTCGTCGAACTGGATCACCCAAACCTTCTGGCCTACGAGTCGCTGCATGGTCCCTCCGAAGCGCGCGATGCTAAGAGCGAGTCCGACGATTGTCCAACGGCCTGTCGCAATGGCAGGCGGTGCACGGCAAACTGGCGCCTGGCCGGACGGCTCGCCAAGCACGCACGCCGCCGCGACATTTTCCACAGGGGTTTGACACGCTCGTGCGGAAAGGCCAATTTCCCGCCCTTCGCGAGTTTGCAGATCGCCACAGCGCAGGAGAGTGGATCATGGACTTCGACACCGACGACCGCCCCGAAAGCGTGGTTCCCGCGGATTTTGACAATCGTTACTCGCAGTTGAGCGATATGGACGAGTTCGTGCAGCGGACCCAGGACTACGCGGCCGGCCTGATCCCGACCGAGGTGTACCGCCAGTACCGACTGACCCGCGGCGTGTACGGCCAACGTCAGGACAACGTGTACATGATGCGCATCAAGATGCCTGGCGGGATCGTCCTGCCCGACCAGTTGCGCGCCGTGGCCGAAGTGGTGGATCACGCGCCGGAACGCCTGGGCCACATCACGACGCGCGAAAACATCCAGATCCACTACATGCAGCTCGCGGACGTGCCGAAGTGGATGGCCCATCTGGCGCACGCGGGCCTGACCATGACCGACGCGTGTGGCAATGCCGTGCGCAACATCACGCAGGATCCCTACGCGGGTCTGGCGCAGGACGAGGTGTTCGACACGACCCCGCACATGCAGGCGATCGTTCGGTTTTTTCTGCGCAATCCCAGGGCGATGGGCCTGCCGCGCAAGTTCAAGATCGCGGTCTCGACCTCGCCGGCGGACCGCGGTTTTGCCTCGATCCATGACGTCGGCCTCGTGGCGGTGCGCGGCGCGGTGTCGGCGGAATTCCCCCATGGCGAACCGGCGTTCAAGGTGATGGTCGGCGGCGGACTGGCGTCGATGCCGCGGTCGGGGCTGGTGGTTCACGAGGCGTGGCCGGCGCGCGACATCCTGACGCCGATGCTGGCGGTGATTGATTTCTTCCAGGTGCACGGCAATCGCAAGGTGCGTTCCAAGGCCCGGATCAAGCACGTGCTGCGCAAGATGGGCGACGCGGCGTTCCTGGCCAAGTACCAGGAATACCTGGAGATCGTCCTCAAGGATCCGCCGCGCGTGCTGACCGAGATCGAAGTGGTGTACCCGCAAGTCGAGCCGTGGCATTTCGCGCGGCCGACCGACGAGATCGCGGTGGCGAATGGTTTCGCTGCGTGGGCCAACACTTGCGTGCGGGAGACGCGGATCCCGGGCAAAGTGTTCGTGACCCTGCGCTGTGATCGCGGCGGTGAAGTGAGTCCGCAGAACCTGCGTGATTTCGCGATGCTGACCGAGAGCTTCGGCGAGGGCAAGCTGCACTTCACGCCGACACAGAACGCGGTGCTGCGCGCGGTGCCGGTGCAACGGCTGCCCGAGTTGTACGCGACGTTGCGGACCATGGGCCTGGCGCAATCGGGCGCCGACACGCTGGCGGACATCACGAGTTGCCCGGGCGTGTCGACCTGCAACCTGGGTGTGACGTACTCGCGCAATCTCGCGGAAGAACTGAAGGAACTGGTGGCGAAGCGTCCCGACACGGACACGACCATCAAGATAAGCGGCTGCCACAACAGCTGTGGGCAGCACCACATCGGCACGATCGGCCTGTTCGGGGCGCTGCGCCGCGTCGCGGGTCGGCCAGCGCCACACTACCGGCTGATGGTCGGTGGCGGAATCCATCCGCACGGCGCGGTGTTCGGCGACGACGTGGGTCTGGTGCCCGCGCACCGGGTCGCGCAGGCCGTGTCGCGCTTGCTGGATCATGCAGATGGCGAGAAAACTGCCGGCGAGACGGCGGGCGACTATTTGCGGCGGGTGGACAAGGACCTGCTCAAGCCGGTGATCGCGGACCTGCTCGACATCGCCGACGACGCAGCGATCGAGAAGGATTTCTGGGATATCGGCGCGACGACGCCGTTCAGGGTCGAGGAACGCGAGGGCGAATGTGCAGCATAGCCGCGTGGCGCCACGCGACTTTGTTTCGCTGCGCTCAGGTAAGAACCAGTCGGAGCTAGACCACCCATGCTTCGAGTCAATATTTCTTTGGCGATTTGCCTTGTCATCTTGGGTTGTTCCGGCGCCCAGGTGTTGACTCCTGTGCCCGAGGACTTGCCCAAGGCCGACGGGCAGCGCCACTCGCTCGCCAATAGTCGCGCAAGTCTGCAGGCGCCCGTGCCATTTCGCGTGGTCGACGCGACGACGTGGGTGCTGCCGTTGGCGCCTGGCTCGGGCATCCTCGTGCACGTGCAGCGGGTCCAGGAGCCAGCCGAGGGGGCGATGGGCCACCTCGACAAGATGATCGCGGACCTGCAGAGGCAGGGCGAGGCCGATGTCGAGCGCGACGAGAAGATCCTGCTCGGCGATCTGGACGGCCGCTTCGTGCGGGCGCTGGAACTGCGAGCCAAGCCCGCCAAAGGGCTCTGGATGGTCGTGACAGTAGCCGAGGACGGCATGTACACGGTGACCGCGGCGGGCCCGCTGACCGCGCTGCGCGAACGGCAGGCCTTGCTGGAGTCGTTCCTGCTGTCGCTGCGCGTAGATCCGCCCGAAGGCACGGCGCGGCCGGTGCACAAGCAGGCCATCGCCGAAGACATCGACCTGCCGCAGCCCACCAGCCCGACGCAGCCGTAAGGTCGGGTCAGAAAGCCCAGCCGACCGAGGCGCGGACGTAGGGCACGATGCTGATTTCCTGGGCGGTCGCGGCGGGCGTCGAGGGATTGCGCGTGAACTTGTCGAGGAAGGCCACGGCGGCGCCAGCGGTGCCCTCCACGGTCAGGCCCAACGGCAGGATGGTGCGCGCGCCGACGAACAATCCGCCTGCCTTGCCGCTACCTTCCGAATACAGGGTGGTACCGAGATCGTGGTGGGTATCGATGGCGAAGACCGTGCCGCCGACCTTGACGCCATGGTCGAACGTGCCCAGCAGATAATACGCGCCCTCCAGACCGATGGTGATGCTGCGCACGCTGGCCAGGGTCGCATCGGTGCCGTCGCCCTTGCCGTACAGGCTGAGCAGGTAGCGATCGTCGTAGCCCAAACCAACGTAGCCGCTGAAGGTCAACTTCGGGTCCTGCGCCCATTCGCCGTGCAGCGTGTAACTCAAGGAAAGCGGGTTCTTGTAGTCGTCGCCGTAGCGCGTGCCGAGGCCGATCGCCAGCCAATGCGGCTTGGACGGCCTGGACCGCTCGACCGGGGTGTCGGCGTCGGTCTTGCCCCAGTTGTCATCGTTGGCGAACGCGGGCAACGCGAACAGCGCCAAGGCGAGCAGCACGGTCGAGAAGGTATTGAATCTGCGGCAATCCAAAAAAGCACCTCGACTTAGCTCTCGAAGCAGCGCAGCGAAACAAAGTCGCGTGGCGCCACGCGGAAACAATGCTCGCGACTTAGTGCCCGCCCCGACCGGGCCTGACGTTCCAGAGCTGGGAGATGATCGCGCAACCCATCAGCGCGAAGAGGATAGGCGCGAAGGCCCACACTTTCCAACCGTAGCCGTCCAGCAGCTTGCCCATGCCGATGCCGACGATGCTGCCCGCCAGGTATTGCGCGCCGTCGAACAGGCCCGCGGCCGTGGCGACTGCCTTGCGCCCGCCGAAGTCCATCGACGCCGCGCCGCCGACCATCGAGTGCGCGCCTTGGATGCACATCGACACCAGGACCAACATCGTCATCGAGATCCACGGTGAAGGCGCGTAGTTGTCCGCGAGGCCGAGGATCGCCAAGCACACCGCCTGGCCGATGAAGGCGAACGCGATGACCGGCGCGCGGCGGGCTCCGAACACGCGATCCGACAAGTTGCCGGCGATCAGGCCTCCGCAGATGGCGGCGATCGGCATGCCCACCGAGGCGATCTGGTACGGCAAGAAGCTGCCCAGCTCCCTGGGGTCGATGTGATAGACATTGCTGAAGTATTTCGCCCACCAGTGATCGACGGAGTTGCGCACGAAGCCGATCATCATCGAGGCCATCGCGATGGTCCACGCCGCCCGGCTGGCGAACACCTTGCGCAGCACGAAGCGGAGCGTGGCGGGCGCGGCAGCCTCCTCCTTGGTCTGGTCGCCGGTGTCGAACTCGCCCAAGCCCGCGTCGGCAGGGCTGTTTTCGACCAACGCCTTGTTCAGCACGAACAGGATGGCCAGCGCAGTAGCCGGGACCCAGAAGACATACTGCCACGGCAACAAAGCGAGCAGGATCGGGCCGATGGAGAACGCGAGCGTGCGGCCGCCCTGGATCATGATGCCGAAGATGCCGGCGAACGAGCCGCGCTCGGTGACGTGGAACCAGTGGGCGTTGATCTTGACGATGGAAAGGGCGCCGAAGCTCTGGAAGTAGTGATTCAAGCCCCAGATGATGGCGAACACGTTGATCGCGGCGGCGGCGGACAGGCCGTATTCGAGCACGGCCGGCGAGATCAGGGTCTTGTTGTCGGGCGTCCACACCGCGGACTTGGACAGCATCAGGTAGCCGAAGCCGAACAGCAGGTTGAAGACCGCCGAGCCGAGGCTGCCGATCAAGATCGCGCGCTTGCCGCCGATCTTGTCCGCCAGAGGCCCGTTCATGAACACCGAAAAGGCGTAGACGATGGTACCGGCGGAGATGACGGTGCCCAACTGCGCGTTGGTCCAGCCGAATGTCTGCGCGAGGTAGGCCGAGACCGCGCTGAAGTTGTAGCGGCCCATGTAGAAGAAGCCGTACATGAGGCCGAGGAAGACCCAATTCTGCGCGCGCCGGCGGCGGAAAGCGGGCGTCAGGCGGTCGGCCAAGGTGGGCGGGTTGCCGCCCAGGGCGAGGATCTCGGACGGTGTCGGGTGGGCCTGGCTCACGGTCAACTCCACGGCAAAAGACGACGGCTAGTAGTGCGTGACGCTCTGGCTGTGTCAAGCGGCCGGGAAACTTGCGGTGATTGCGTGAATCCGGCTGAGAGTTCGCACGTCTGAACTGGCGGACCGGCAGGAATCCGTTAGGATGGCCGGTGGAGGCGAGCGCTTCCCCGTTTTCCCGGCAAGCATTTCGAATCCACGGGCATCGATTCCACCTGCAGTCATCGACCGCAACGGACACCAGGGTAGGGAGGAGATCGGCGTGGCGGACGTCATCCAGTTGGACAGCGCGCGCACCGGAATGCCTGGCCCCGAGCCCGCCCCGAAGCCGTACCTGCGCATGAACGTGCATGATCGTTCCCGCGTCGAGTGGGTCGCGACCGTGCCCGTGGCGCCCGCAGGTCAGACGCACACCTGGGAAGTCCAGTTCGAGGCCGAGATCGCCGATCAGATGTGGGTGCCGCATCAACCCTGGGAGCACTTCCAGGTGCGCACGCGGTTGACCAGCCCGGTGCTGGCGCCCGGCCGCCGCATGGGTGGTTTGCCGATCGACCAGTTGCGCCGGCGAGCGCTGGCCGCGACCCACGAACTGAAGCTGGCCGCGCGCGGGCCGCTGCACGTGCTGGAAACCGCGCTGCGGCGTGATCGGATCCTGCGCGAGGAAGAATCTGCCGAAGTGGTGAAGCGACTGCGCGCGGCCCTGGACAAGGCGCAGGCGGCGCGCGATGCCTGCGACTACCTTCGCGATGCCCGCGACCCGGCGCTGCAGCGTGAGCAACTGCTCGTGGACGAATGGGTTTCCTCGCACGTCATCTTGCTGGTGACCCGACTGACCGCGGCGCTGCAAGGCACGGCGACCCGGCGAGCACCGGCGCAACCGCTCCAGGGCCATGTCGCCCTGGTGGAAGCCGCCCTGCACGACGCGCTGGTGGCCGAGCAGGAGCACCGCGCGGAAATGGGCATCGGTTCGAGCATGGCGCGCACCCGCCACGACGTCGAGCTGTTCATCAACCGCGCCGCGCAACTGAAGAAGCACTTCCAGCAAGCCCTGTTTCTCGACGCCCGCGCCTACATGCTCGACAGCCGGCTGCGCAACTGGATCGCGATCGTGATGGCGATGATCGCGTCGACGTTCTACTTCGTGTGGCAGATCTACGTGCTGAACGCGGCGATGACCGCGGGATCGACGACGGTTTCGCTCATCATGGCGGGACTCATCGCCGCGCTGGTGTATGCCGCCAAGGATCGCATCAAGGAGGTAGGGCGCGACTGGGTGGCCCGGCGGCTCAAGCATGGCTACGCGGACCGGGTGGCGCATCTTCACCTGCAAGAGCGCATGGATCCGAACCGCACCAAGCTGGCCCTGGCGCGCGAGACGATTCACGTGCGCCGGCGCTTCGAACCCGATCGGCTCAATCCGGGCCTGGGCCGCACCACGGTCATGCACCAGATCCACGTGCGTGAACTGCTTCGGCATACCGGCCTCAAGCTGCTGCACGATCAGGGCCTGACCGGCATGAAACACGTGTTCCGCTATGACCTTTCGCCGCTGTTCGACAAGTTGGACGATCACGTCAAGCGCGTGCCGGTGGCGACGGCGACGGGCGTGCGGACCTTGGCGGCGACGCGGGTGTACTCCATTCCGGTCAGCGTGCGGCTTCGGCAGATAGGTGTCGAGAATCCGGTGGAGATCTGCGAGCGCGGTCTGGTGCTGGTGCGCAGGCGCGGCCTGGAGCGGTTCGTGCGCGGGCCTGAAGCGCTGGATCTGGTGCGCAGTGGCTTCGGTCAGGCGGACTCGACGCCGTTGCCGGTCGCGGGCGTGGCAGCGATCCCCGCCAAGTCCCTGGCCGCACGGATTCGCGGTAACAAGGCCGAGCCTTCGCCGGCCGCCAAGACCGCGAGCTAGATGGAGCGACTCGACAAAGGTGTGTTGATCGCGGGTCTGGTGGTGCCGGGATCGGGCTCGCTGCAACTGGAGATCGACACCCACCTGACGATAGCGTCACCGCCGTGCCCGCCCGAGACGTTCGCGGCCTTGAAAGCCTGGGCGCTCGAGCGATTCGTCATCGACAACCCCTTGTATTGGCAAGCGCGTTTGCACCGGCGGCCCTGCAAGCACCTGCCCCAGCAAATCGCGATGGCCACGGCGGACGACTTCCAGTTGGTGCTGCCGCGCGGGGCCAACGTCGAACTGAAGAAGCAACTCGCGGTGTTGTGCCCGCAACTGCCTGTGGTGGTGGTGGATCGACGGGCCGCGCCGTTGCTGAGCGATCCCCTGATGTTGCGCGTGGCCCTGCGGCCGTACCAGCAGGCGGCGGTGGACCAGATGGCGGCACGGCGCGACGGCGTGGTGGTGGCGCCGACAGGTTCGGGCAAGACCATGATGGCCATGGGGATCATCGCGCGCCTGGGGCTCAAGTCGCTGATCGTGGTGCACACCCGCACGCTGCTGGACCAGACCTGCGCGGTCGTCGAACAAACGCTGGGCATCCAGGCCGGACGGCTGGGCGGCGGGCAGGACGATGTGCGCGATGTGACCGTGGCGACTGTGCAAACGTTGGCGCGGCAGGACAGTCTGGCGTTGCGCGACGCCTTCGGTCTGGTGTTGCTGGACGAGGCGCACCACTGTCCGGCGGCGACGTTCACCGATGTCCTGCAGGGCTTTTCCGCGCGGCATCGAGTCGGGCTGACGGCGACGCCGGAGCGCGCGGACCAGTTGCATCCGTTGATGTACGCGACCTTGGGCCCGGAGCTGTTCCGCGTGCGGCCGGGCGCGATGGTCGACATCGGCTCGATGGTGGCGCCCATCGTAGTGCCGGTGGAGACGGCTTTTCGCGGCGGGCGCGTGATGAACCACGTCGAGATGGTCAGCCGGCTGTGCGACGATCCGGAGCGCAACCTCCAGGTGATCATGACGATCCAGGCTACGCGAGGTCGGCGCGCGCTGGTTCTGTCCGAACGCGTGCAGCATTGCCAGGAATTGGTGCGGATGCTGGAAAAACGCTCGATTCCCGCGCACCTGCTGGTCGGGCACATGACAGTGGAGGCGCGGCGGGCGGCGCTCGAGGCGTTCCTGACCGGTCCAGACGGCGTGCTAGTGGCGACGGGATCGCTGCTGGGCGAAGGCTTCGACTGTCCGGCGCTCGACACGCTGTATCTGGTGGTTCCTTCGGGCAACCTCACCCGCACGACGCAGGCCTTGGGGCGGGTCTTGCGACCTCAGCCTGGCAAGCCGGCTCCGCGGGTCTATGACTTCGTGGACGCGCAAACGCCTGGACTGTTGCGCAGTTTCAAGCACCGCGTGGCCGTGTACCACAAGCATCGCGCCGAGGTTCAGGCGGCGCGGCCCGCCACGACCTTCGATCCGGAGGCGGCCCAACCGCTTCCGATGCCGGCGGCACCTCCGGGCCAGGACACCTTTGCTGTGGCCAAGATCCCCCAGGCGTAGCGAAAATTCGTTGCCGCCCCGGGTCGTGCGCGCTACAAGGACGCCGGGGGAAATTCAGTGGACGTCCAACAGCGCACCTATCCCGCCATTCACATGGCGTTCCGGAGTTTTTCCGGGCCCGTGGACGACATCGTCGCGGCGGTGCGCACTTTGGTCGATTCGGTGCGGGCGTCAGGCGAAACACCGCTCGGGCCCCCGGTCGTCGTCTATCCGAGCGCCGCGCAGGATCCCCAGGCTGTGGTCGCGCGCATCTGCGTGCCGGTGCCGGCGGGATTCCACGGTCAGGACGATCTGCGCACGTTGACCATGGATGCCGTCGAGGTCGCCGTGGCCCGGCACGTCGGCCCGCACGCGGAAATCGGCAAGGCTTACGAGGCGATCTCGACGTGGGTCGACGAGCATGGCCGGTCGCTGGCACAGGGCGCGTCCGAAACCTTCGTGATCGGTCCGCACACCGGCGCGCCGCCCGAAACCTGGCAGACCGATGTGGCCGTGCGTCTCAAGCCGCGCTAATCATTTGTGTTTCACGGCCAGCTTGCGGAACAGCGCGCGCACGTTGTCGCCCAGCAACCCGCACGTCACCGGTTCAGGCAGCCCCGCCGCCAGCAAGGCCTCGACCAGGTTGGGCAATTGCCGCACCGAGCGCAGATCGTCGGGCGCCAGGATGTCGCCGTCGAAATCGAGGCCCAGCGCCAGCACCGCGTCACCACCCACCTGACGAACGTGTTGGACCTGGCGCACGAGGTCGGCGGTCGTGCACCGCGATCTGCCCGCCGCGAAAGGACAATGCGCGTTCAGGCCGACGACGCCGCCGGAACGCGCGATGGCAGAGATCAGATCGTCGGGCAGGTTGCGCGCGTGCTGGACGACCGCGCGGGCGTTGGAATGCGTTGCTATCACAGGCAGTTTGCTCGAGGCCAGCATCTGCCGCGCGGTCGCGTCCGAGGCATGCGAGACGTCCAGGAGCACGCCCATTTCGCCAGCGATGCGCACGAGCTTGCGGCCTTGCGCCGAGAGTCCGCTGTGCAGCTTTCGACCGCGCGCCGCATCAGCAAAGGCATTGCTTTTGTTCCAGGTGGGCGCCACCGCCAGCAGGCCTTCCTGGCCCCACCCGCGCAACGCTTCGGCCCGCCCGCCCAGCGCCTCACCGCCTTCGATCGAAACGATGACCAGGGGTTGCTCGCCAGCTGAGGCCGCCAACCGCTTGGCCTCGGCCCGCACCAGGCCGCATTGCGCCAGCCGGGCGATGGCAACCAGTGCCTCGCGAGCCGCCCGCACGCCGTCTTCGCGCCCGGGCCGGGTCCAGACCGCATAGACCTGCGCCCCATAACGGGAATCGCGCAGACCAGCGGGATCGGCCTGCAGCGGTTCGCTGCAACGCCACGCTTGCTTGCCGACCGGCCGCTTGCGCACCTGCCAAGCCGTGTCGGCGTGCAGATCGATCGGCCGACAACGGGCGATCAGTTCCTTCGCCCTTTCACTGGCCTGCACCGGAGCGTGCGCTGCCGCGAGAGCTAGCGCGACGGCGACGGCTTGCATCGCCGCCCTCGCGACCGGCACACTGCGCCTCCGTTTCGCCACGGCCTTTGCCACCTACAGCTCGCATGCACGCAAGCACGCACGCAGGACACGCGCATGAGAATCGTCGACAAGCCCTGGGGCCACGAGGAGATCTGGGCCGAGACCAGCCGTTATGCCGGCAAGTTCCTGATCATCCGGCGCGGCGAGATGTTGTCCCGGCAGTACCACGAGCGCAAGGAAGAGACGATTTGCGTGCTGGAGGGCACATTGCTGCTCGAGGTGGGCCGCGCGCCGGCCGAGCAGCTGCGCCTGGGCCCGGGCGAGGTGTTCCACGTCCTGCCGGGCACCGTGCACCGTTTTTGCGCCGAGGAAAGCGACGTACGCCTGGTCGAGGTCTCGACCCCCGAACTCGACGACGTGGTGCGGCTCGAAGACAAGTACGCGCGCAAGGGTTGAGAAACGGGGCCAAAGTTTCGAACTCACTGGCCAACGGCGCAGGGGCCGCGAGGCGCCATGCACGGCGCACCAGGTTGGACATTACTCCGACAGGCTCCTAGACTCGATCTCCCCATCTGCAAGCGCGCGGATCTTCGGACGCACGCCGACCACGGAGCCTCGATGCTGCACGCCTCCGGAGCCTTGCTGCCGCCCAGCACGGCTGACGTCCAGAAGCTGATCGCCCAGTTGCGCGACGATCTGAGCCAGGACGTGCGCACCGAAGTCGCCGATCGCCTGCTGCAACTGGTCGCTGCCGAACCGCATCCTGCCGTCCAGGCCGCCCTGCTCGAGCGCGCCGCCCGGCTCGTCGTCCCGCACGACCGCGATCGCGCCGTGGGGTTGTTGCGCGAATCTTTCCGGCAGTTCCCGACCCCGTCCGCCGGACGCCGCCTGCGGCACCTGGCCGAAGACGATCCGACGATGGCGCGCCTGGGCCGCATGGGTCACCTCGTCGATGCAGTGGCCGAACTGAGCAAGGATCCAGCGCAACGTGCGACGGCGTGGCTGGACGCGGCGCGCATGCACATTCAGCTCGGCCGCGGCAGGTCCGCCCAGGTCGCTGCGCAGCGTTTGCAGGAATTGCAGCCGGAGCATCCCGACCTGCCAGAACTATTTGAGATCGCCGAACAACAGCAGGCGGCCCGCGCCGAAATGCTGGCGGCCCAGCGCATGGCGATTGGCGAGGCGGACGATGCCGAGCGCCCCCTGGCGCTGCTGGCCTACGCCGAACTGCTGCTGACTGGGGAGGAACCGCTTGCCGACGCCGCCGCGGTGCTGGCCGATGCGGTCGATACCGGCGTGCCGCTGCACGAAGTGGCGCCGCTGTGGGTGGAAGTGGCCCGGGCGATGGGCGATCGACAGGAAATCGTGCGGTCGCTGACGGCGGCGCTGCAGGCCGGCGATGCCCTGCCCCAGCGCCTGCAATACGCGGATGAACTGGCTAATATTGCTGGAATCGATCGCACCGAGCCAGCGGTGGCGCTGCAGGCCCTGACCGCGCTGACCGAAGCCCTGCCGGACGACCTGACGCTGCAGTCCCGGCGCGAGGTAGCCCAGGCGCTGACCGGCGGCGATCAGCGCGAGATGCTGTTGGAGGACCTGCGGCAAAAAGCCCTGCAATCGCGCAATCGTGACGGCGAGGCGGTCGTGTGTCTGGCGCTCGCTTGGGTGGCCCAGGAGCAAGGCGAGGCGGACAAGGCCGAGCGACAGTTCCGGCGCGTGCGGACGTTGGCGCCCCAGAATGCCGAGGCGCTGGACTTCTTCGAGGGCTGGTATCGCGCCCAGAACGATCACAAGCGCTTGCTGGTCGCGCTGACCCAGCGGCTGGCGATCAGCGAAGGTCGCGAGACCGTGCGTATCGCTACGGAGATCGCGCAGTTGTGCGAGGGTCCGCTGGCTACGCCCGAACGCGCGGTGGAAGCCTGGCAGCGCGTGCTGGCCGTGCAGCCGGACCATCCGGACGCGGCGACCGCCCTGGAACGCCTGTACCACCAGCATGGCCGCTGGCATGCACTGCGCGACCTGCTGGATCGGGCGGCGCGGATGCAACTGGCCCGTGCGTCTGTGGATCCGACGGCGCAGGAGCAAGCGGCGGCCCTGCTGTCCCGGCTGGCGGCGCTGCACGAAAGCGCGGGCAAGCTGCCCGACCCCGAGATGGCGCTGGCAGCGTGGCGACAAGTGCTGTCGGTGCAACCCCGGCATCCGCAAGCGCTCGCGGCGATCGTGGCCGATGCTCAGGCGCACGGCGAGGCAGGCGCGGCCCTGCACGCCATCGAACAGGCGGCCAACGCGGCGACCGAACCGGCGGAAGTCGCCGACCTGGCCGAGCGCGCGGCGATGCTGCACACGAGCGCGGGCCGACACGAGGCGGCGGCGGACTGGCTGCATCGCGCGGTGCAGGCGAGCCCGGACCGTCCGGATCTGGCCGCGCGCGTTGTGGAATCCAGCCGGCAACGGGGCGACGACGCGGCCCTGCTCGACGCGCTGCTCGGGCAGTTGCGCGCACTATGGCGGACGGCGCCCGAAACGCTGATGCCTGAGCAGGTCGCGGCGGTGCAGGCCCGGGACGAAGCGCAAGATGCGGTCAGCGTTCTGGAAGAGGCGGCGGCTCTGGCCGAGGCGCTCGATCGGCAAACGCTGGCGGTGCACCTGTACAGCCTGTTGGCGGCCGCGCAACCCGGCCACATGGCAGCACTCTTGGGCCTAGGGCGGCTCTGCGTCAAGCCAGATCAGGCGGCGATGTTGGCCAGACTGCTCGAGGCCGAACTGGCGCGCGAGCCATGCCCTGACGATCGGCGCATCTTCGTGCTCGAACAGCTGGCGACGCTTCAAGTTTCCGCCTTGCGCGACCCGGCCGCGGCAGAGAGGACGGCGGCGCAGTTGGCGCTTCTGGCACCGGATTCGACCGTGGCGCAGTCGATTCGCGCCCGATCGTTGGTGGAACGCGGCGATCTCGGGGCCTTGCGGGCTCTCTATCCCGACACGCCGGCCGGCAATGCGGCGTTCGCGGAGTCTGCCCTGGCGGCGGCCCCGCAGCAGGCTGGTGCGGCGCAAGTCCCCTTGCTGCTTGCGGCGGGCAAGGCGCTGGCCGGGCAAGAAGGTCAACACGAACGGGCGGCGATGGTGCTGGGCGACGCGCTGCGTGCCGCGCTGGAAGTGGCTAGGCCTGCGCCCGATGCCTTGGTGGCGGAGACGGCCGAAGCCCTGCTGGACCAGGCGCGGGCCGCGGGTCTGGTGGGCCTGCAACGCGAAGCTCTGGACGCGCTGACCCAGCACACCTCCAGCGAAATCTCCCTGCGTTGGCAACGGCTGCGGGTAGATCTGTGCGACGACGCAGGGTTGGATGCCGAAGCGGCGGCAGCGGCGGCTGAACTGGCCGAGGAGTTGCTGGTCGGCGAGCGCTGGGCGGAACTGCCGGAGATGGCCCGTCGTTACGCGTCCTTGAACGCCCGCGCCAGTGAAGCGGGCTCCGAAGCCGCGGCGGGTTCCGAGGCCGCCGAACGCATCGCCGCGTGGGCTGAAATCGCCGGGGATTCACCCGCTGCCCAGGAAGCGGTCGCGGCGTTGTGGCACGAGTCGGCGCGCCTGGCCTTGAACCACGGCGACCTGACCATGGCGCGGCGCGCGGTCGACGGCGCCCTGCACTTGCGCCCCGAAGACGCGACGATCCTGCTGCAGCGCGAGCGCATCGCCACCGAACAGGAAGACTGGCCAGCCGTGGTCGACAGCTTGGAACGTCTGGCCCGCGTGGCTCCGCCCGAGCAACGAGCCGACCTGCTGTTGCGCGCGGCCGGACTGAACGATCTCTCGATGGGCGATCCGCTTGTGGCCGAGCGGATGTACCGCGCGGTGCTGGCCGAGCGCCCCGATTCGCTGGAGGGCCACGCCGGCCTGCTGGCCGCCCTGCGCCAGCTCGGTGCGGCGCAACCCATGGCGGCAGCGCTGGACGCCTACCTGAAGTTGCCCGCCGTGGGTCGGGAAAGCCTGGCGCACGCGGCGCTCGAGCGCATGGAACTGGCCGCGGCCGCTGGTGATCCGCAGCCGCTGCGGCCCGTGCTCGCCATCGTGGGCAAGCTGGCCGATCACGCCCACCTGGACGAAGACGAAACGACGCTGCTCGCGGTGGCGGTCGCCCAGCTCGACGTGGCCGAAGCAGCTGCTGAAACGGCAACCGCCCTGCTGCCGGTCCTGCGCAAGCACGGCCGGGACGACGAAGCCTTGCGTTGCCTGGAGTTGCTGGCAGATGCGGCGCCAACGCCCACGGATCGCAGCCACCGGTACATCGAGGTGGCGGATCTGGTCGAAAGAGAAGCGCCGGAGCGGGCCTACGCGGCGATCCGCGCGGCGCTGGCGAACACGCCCGAAGTGACGGATCTGGCCGAGCGCGCGGTGCGGTTGGCGGGCAAGACCGGCATGGACGCCGACCTGGATGTGCTGCTGTTGGCGCTGGGTGGCGAGGCGGAGCTGCCGGGCGTGCGGCCCGTGGAAGATCCGCAAGTTCGGGCCAGGCTGCTGACCTTGCGCGCGCAGCGAGCGTTGCGCGGTGGCGATGCGGCGACGGCGGCAAACCTCTACACTTTGCTGAACGCGCTTTCGCCGCAAGATCTGGGACCTCTGGAGTCGTTGGAGGCCTTGTACCGCGAGGCTGGCGATCTGGACGCGGTGGCGGTGACCCTGGAGGAGCGGCTGCAAGCCCGCGTGCCCGGCGACGACCGCATGACCTTGTGGATGCGCTTGGCGAGCCTGCACGGCGACGAGCGCGGCGTCGAGGCGGAGGCCGAGGAGGTCCTGGCCCGCGCCGTGGCAGAACTGCCGGACAATCAAGACTTGTGGAACGTGTGGCTGGCGACCTTGCGCGACCTGGGCGACCGCAAGAAGCTGGCGGAAGCGCTGCAGCGACGTCTCGCGCAACCCCGCGCTCAGACGGAGGATGTCGAGGATCGCCAGGCGGCCCGGCTGGAAGTGGCCGACTTGTTGGAACAGGGCGACGACCACACGTCGGCGCTGCAGCACTGGCTCGAGGCGTTGGAGGTCGATCCGGCGGACGATCACGCGGCCGTGCGAGCTACTGAGACCTGGCTGAGCCTGGCCGAGCGCGGCTTGCCCGTGGAATTGGAGCAGGCGGCAGAACGGCTGGAAACAGTGCTGGACGCGCGCGGCGATTTCCAGGCGCTGGATCGGGTGCTGTCAGCCCGGGCGCGCCACCTACAAGACGCGGCGAAGAAGGCGATCCTGTTGCGCCAGGCATTCTTGCGCGAGCGCGGGCTGACCGAGCCAGGTCTGGCCTTCGAGTCCCTGGGTGCAGCGCTGCGGCTGGATCCGAGCGATCCCGTGGTATTGGCGGACGTACTGAGGTTGGGCGCGGGCGGCACCGAGGCGCATCCGCCAGCCCTGGCGGTGGGCCGTGTCCTGGCCCAAGCGGCCAACGAACTGAAGGATCCCAGCGCGCGCCGAGCATTGCGTCTGCAGGCGCTGACTTGGCTGACGGGCGAGGCCGAAGGCGAAGGCCAGATCCTGCGCCGGGACACCTACGATGCGATGCTCAAGGACAATCCGGGTGATTCCGATGCCCTGGACGGCCTGGAACGCCTGACGTTGCAGACAGGCGACGATCGGGCGCGGCTGTCGGTCCTGGCGGCGCGGGCCAAGGTGGCGCCGAGGGAGGCTCAACACCGTCTCCTGCTCGAACACGCCCGCCTGCAAGCGCAACTCGGCGACGAAGTCCCTGCGATCAAGAGCCTGCGCGGCATCCTGGGCAGCGGCGACGCGGAAATGCGCCACGAAGCGGCGGCCACTTTGTGCGAGTTGCACGAGCGCCGCGGCGAACAGCGGGAACTGGCCGATGCCTTGATGGTCCTGTGCGGAACCATGGATGATCCGGACGCCCGGCGCCAGTTGACCCTGCGCGCGGCCCTGGTGCTGGCCCACTACGGCGACGGCGAGCGGGCGCGGACGATGCTGCTCGGCGAACGCATCGAGCATCCACGCGATCGCGAAATCCAGGCCACCCTGGAGGACCTCCTGCGTTCGAGCGGCGATCAGGCGGCGCTGGCCGATCACCTGAAGCACGGCTGGACACAGGTCTTCACCGGCGAAGGCGATGCGGTTGCGCGCCTGCAGGTGGCACTGCAGTGGCTGGACGTACGGCAACACCTGGTCGGTCTGGCGGCGATCTGGCCGGACGTGCAGGCGGTGCTGGACGCCGGTTTGCGCGGGCCCGAGCTCGATGCGGTGCTGGAATCGCTCGAGGGTTGCAAGGATGCTGAGGTCTCGCTGGCGGCGACCCGGCGTCACATCGCGCTGCACCGGGAAGCGGGCGACGCGGCGGGCGAAGTGGCGGTGCGCCTGGATCTGTTGGATCGCTGGCCGGAATCGGCGGATGCGCGCACTGAACGGGGCGTCGTCGCACACCTGCTGGAGGTCGACCTGGGCGACCCCGAGTCGGCGCTCTCGCAGTGGCAGGTCCTGTTGGCGACCGCGCCATGGCACGAACACGTAGTGGCAGAGGCCCAGCGGTTGGCCGACGGTCTCTTGCGCGGCGCCGAGATCGACGAGGAAGTGCGCGCGGCGATGCTGAGACTGCCGACGGCGGCGGAGCGCAATGCCGTGCGAATGCATCTGGTCGAGCGAGCTTATGGCCGCGACGAGATGGGGCGGATGGCGGACGTGCTGGACGAGGTGCTGCGCGACGAGCCGGGCCACCCCGAAGCTTTCTCCATGCGTGGCGCGGTCTTGACGGAACTGCCGGAGTGGCACCACACAGATCGGCTGGCGGCGCACTGGCGTCACGGCATCGAGCACGCCGCGAGCGCGGTCGAGAAGCGCACGGCCAGGCTGGAACTGGCTAGATTGCTTCACGATCACCTGGGCGGAAGCGGAGTGGCCTTTGACCTGGTGCGCGACGAACTGGCTGAGCATCCGGACGCAGCCGACGCGGCAGAACTCATTGCGCTGGCACGGACGTACGGCGACGCGGCGGGTCGCGGCCGGGACGTCCTGGCGCTGCTGCGGGCCGAAGCCGAACGGGCGCCGTCGGGTCAGGCGCGGGCCGACCAGTTGCTGGCGCTGGCAGAGCGCTGTCTGGATCAGAGCGGGGACGCTGAATCTGCACGGCTTTTTGCTGAACAAGCTTGGCAGGAAGCAGGGCCGAGCGCCCGGGCGTTCGCGGTGCTGGACAAGGCCGTGGATCGCTTGGAGACCCCCCCGCCGGAACTGCTCGTGCAACTGGCCGAACACCACGGGCAGAAGGAACCGGCGAAGGCGGCGCGACTCTTGCTGCGGGCCCAGCACCAGGCTTCGGACCCGGCTCTACTGAGGACGATTCTCCGTCAGCTGGCCACGGTGGCGCCGGCTGCGCGGCAAGCGGGGGTGGACCTGGACGCCCTGGGTCTGGCGCGCGACCTTGCCTTGGCCGAGCCGGAAGTACCCGAGAACTGGCAGGTGCTCGACAAGGCGGCGCAGGATCGGTCCGAGACGTTGATCGTGGCGCTGCTGCAAGCGGCCCAGGCGACAGAGGATCTGGCGTTGCGTCACGAGTTGCTCACGCGGGCGGCGCGCAAATGCGAAGCTACCGGCGATACGCAACGCGGGCTGGCGGTCTACAAGCAGCTGGCGACGTTGCGCCCGGATGACGCGGCGCTGGCCGACCTGTACCTGACTGCCCTGCACGCGGCGGGCGACCCGTACTACGGCGAGGCGCTGGCCAATGCCGTCGATCTGGCACGCAAGGCGGGCGAAACCCAGCGTCTGGCCAGGCTTCTGGAGCCCCACCTGCGGCTGGCGACCACGGCCAAGCAACGCCACGGCATCCTGGGTGAATTGCGCACCCTGGGCGTACAAACCGAGGAAATGCGCGCGACGCTGGCCGCGCTCGCGGAAGATACCCAAGGTCTCGATGAGTTGGCGACGCGGGAAGTCAATGCGTGGCGCTTGCTCGACCTGGACCCAGAGCGCGAGCCGGAGGCCTGGCTGGCGGCTCGGTTGCAGGCGCTGGACACCATCGAAGACGCGGCGGTGCGGCAGGCGACCTGGCTCGACGTCGCCCGACACGCGCGCCAGCGGATGCAAGAGCAGGCGCAAGCTTTGGAATGGACGCTGCAGGCGCTCGATCCCGCTCCGGCGCCGGACACCTTGGCGGAACTGCCGGATCTGGTGCAGGACGAAGACGGCGCGCGCACGGTACTGGCCGCGCTGGAGCTTAGGCTTGGCGAAGAACGTTCGGATCACGGGCAGTTGGCGACGCTCGGTTTCGAGATCGGTCGACAGTTCCTCGGTCTGGACGCGGCCGTGGCGGCGTTCGCCCAGGCCTTGGCGGCCGACCGGCTCGATGCCGTGCAGTGGCTGGAGGACGCGGCGCGGTTGCAGGGCGACCTGACCGAAGCCCAGCGCCTGCTGCGGCTCGTGGCGCAACGGTTGGAAGCGACCGATCCGGCGGCGGCGGTTCAGGCCTGGCTGCGACTGGCCGACGAGACGGTGGGCACCGCGCAAGGGCAAGAAGCGCTGCAGCGAGTGCTGGCGCTCGAGCCCAAGCACGTTGGAGCGCTGCGACAAAGCCTGCAGGCGGCGGTCGCCGCGAACGATGCCGCGCGCCTCGTTCAACTGGCGGAAGACTTGGGTGAAAACGCGACGACTCAAGAGCGTGTCGCGATGGCGAAGGGCCTGCGCTCGCTCGGTCGCGAACAGGCGGCCCAGGCTGCGCTGACGGCGGCCCTGGCGCAGACCCCCGATGACGAGTCGGCCCTGCGGTTGCGCGCCGAACTGCAGGGCGCGACGCTGCACCTCCTGCCCGCTGCCGAACGGGGCGTGGCGACTCGGGCGTTGGCGGGCACCCTGGCGGCACTGGGCCAGGCGGATGAGGCGATCGATCTGCTGCTGAAGTGGGCGCGCCAGGCCTCTGACCCTCTGGAAGCCATTGAACAGGCGGGAGATATTGCGCGTGCGGCGGGTCGCTTGGACCTGTGGGTCGACGGCGTGTCCGATCTCGTGAGCAACGAAGATCTGCCGGTCGAGGCGGTCGCGCCGGCGGTGGCGCTGGCGGCGGCGGCGCTGGCCGAAAGTGGCGATCCCGGACGCGCGGCGGACTTGTGGCAGGCGGCGTGGGACCAGGATTCGGACAACCAGGACGCGTTGGAAATGGTGCTGGCCTTGCGGCGCGAGGCGGGCGATCTGCCCAGGCTGGCGCGTGATCTCGAGCGGGCCCTGATGCTGGGCGGCGGCGAGGCGCAGACGCTGCGTCTGGAACTGGCTGAATTGAAGCGCACCGTGCTGGGCCGACCGCGCGAAGCGCTGCGTTTGGTGCTCGAAGTGTTGGCAGCGGATCCGCATGCGGCCGATGCCCTGACCCTGGCCGGCCAGTTGATGCGCACGCCAGCGGTGGCGGACGAGGCGCTGGCTGAACTGGAGCCCCTGTTTCGTGGTGCGCGCCAATGGCAAGGCGTGGCGACGGTGCTGCAAGCGCGCTTGGATCGGACCCAATTGCCGGCGGAACGGGCGATCTTGGCTGCGGAACTGGCGCGGGTGCAGTCCGAGCACATCGGCGACCACACGCAATCGGTGCGGTCCCTGGCGGTCGCGGTCCAGGCCCGACCGTCGCTGCCGACGCTGACGGCCCTGCTCGCGGTGGCCAAGCCCGAGGACGCGGCAGTGGCAGCCGAGGCCCTGCAGCGCGTGCTGGCGGCGAGCCTTCCTCCAGCGCAACTGGCGGAAGTTTTGCGCAAAGCGGCGGCCTTCGAGGACGGGCGCGGCGAAGAAGCGATGGCCGAACGGCACCTGCGCGACCTGGTCGACCTGATGCCCGACGACGCGGAGGCCTTCGAGCAACTCGAAAGTCGCCTGGACGCGAGCGGGCGCTGGGACGACGTGATTGCCCTGTGGCGGCGCCGACTTGACCAGACGCGCGACGTGGATGCCCGGCGCGTCGGTCTGCATCGACTGGCCGGGATCGCGCGTGCGGTGGGCCGCCAGGACGTGGCGATGCAGGCGCTGCAGGACCAGGCCAAGCTCGATCCGACTGACCCGGATCCGCACGTTGCGATGGTGGAAATCCTGCGCGACTTGGACCAGCCGGCGCAACTGGCGGACGCCCTGGTTGGCCTCGGTCGGGTGTTGAGCAAGCCCCATGATCGCGCCGAGGCGTTGTGCGAGGCGGCGCGCTTGTACCAGCGTGTGCTGAAGTCCGCTGAAAAGACGGCGGATGCCTATGACGAGGCGTTCCGGGCCGATCCGACGCACGACGAGGCCTTCGTGTTCCTGGAGCGCCAGGCCGGCCACGAATCGCGCAGGCTCGAGCCGCTGTACGCACAGCGTGCGGCGGCGCTGCCTCCCGGTCCGACGCGGACCCTCATGTTGCGCCGGCTTTCCCAGGCCTGTGCCGATCGCGGCGACGGCGAAGGGGCTTGCCTGGCGCTCGAACGGGCGCTGGACGACGATCAGGCCAACACGGTGGTACTGGACGATCTGCTGCGGCTGAGCGAACACCACCGCGTGTGGCCGAGCTTCGTCAAGGCGGCCGAACTCAAACTGGCGGACGCGGCGGGGGCAGTGCGGCGCGAAACCCAGGTCTCGCTGCACGGCCATCTGGCGCGCATCGCCATGACCGAACTGCCTGATGCGCCAGCAGCCCTGCGCCACGTCGCGGCCCTGCAACTGTTGGCGCCCGGCGAGGCGGTGACGCGGCACCTGCAGGCGCTGGCCCAGGCGCACAGCGGCGATCCGCAGGAGGCGGCGACGGGTCTGGAGAAGATGATCCGCGAGGCCGAGGACGTGCCGACGCAGATTTCCCTGCACCAACAGCTGGCCGACCTGTACGCAGGCCCGTTGCAGAACCCGGCCAAGGCTGTTCGCGAGTATCAGAAGCTACTTTCGCTCGATGGGCGGCGTTGGCCGGCGCGCCGCAAGCTGTGCGATCTGTATGCCGCGCGGCAATCGCCCGAGGCACAGGCGGAATGCTTGCGCCAGTGGATCGGCGCACTGGCCGAAGGCGACGGTCGCGGCACGATGAGGATGCAGCTGGGCGGTGAACTCGTCGGTTTGTATGCGGAACTGGGCGAGGTGCTGCTGGTGCTGGGCCAGACTGCCGAAGCCATGCAAAACCTGCGTCAGGCCCATGCGCTGGGCGGGGACGAGTTGCGCATCGACACGGCGTTGATGCCGCTTCTGGAGCAGTCAGGCGACTTTGCCGGCGCATTGAAGCTGGAGGAGTGGCTGCTGACGCACGTCGACGAAGGTCTGGCGGAGCGGCAGATGCACGCAGGCCTTCTGGCGGAACAGGCGCACGAGCCGGGCAAGGCCCGCGATCACTTCCGCAAGGCGCTTGACCTGATCCCGGACGACGACGATGCGACGCTCGGTTGCGGGCGGGCGCACCTGGCGCTGGGCGAGACCGACCGGGCGATGCGCCTGTTCGACGCGGTGGGCAGACGGGCGAGCGCGACCGTGGCGAGGCGGGCGCAGGCTTTGGTCGGCCTCGGGCGTTGCCGGGCGATGCGGGCGCAACCGGCGCAGGCGCGGGCGTGTTACGACGAGGCGTTGGCACTGGTGCCGGGTCTTCCGGACGCGCTGGCGGCTAAAGCGGAACTGTAAGGTAATCAGGAGATTCACATGAAGACGGAACTGCCCCGGCCCACGCGAGTGGCCGTGGTTGGCGCGACGGGCTACGGCGGTGCCGAACTGCTGCGCCATTTGCTCGGGCATCCTCACATTCGGGTGACGCGTCTGGTGGCCAAGGACAATCTAGGCAAGCGCCTGGATCAAGTGCACTTGTCGCTGGCGGGACTGACCGACTTGCGCATCGAGGACCTGACGCCCGAACAGGTGGTGCAAGACGCCGATCTGGTCTGCGTCGGTCTGCCGCATCGGGTCAGCGCGGCGATCGTGGCGAGATACGTGGACTTGGGTGTGGCGGTCATGGACTTGTCGGGCGACTACCGGCTGCTCGACGTCGCGCAGTACGAGCACTACTACGAGGCGAAACACCCGGAAGCGCACCGGCTTGGCACCTTCGTATACGGCATGCCGGAATTGCACCGCGAAAAGATCCGCACGGCTCGGCACGTCGCCAGTCCCGGCTGCTTTGCCACTGCGATTACGCTGGCTTTGCTGCCCCTGGCCAAGGCGGGCGTGTTGCAAGGTCGCGTGCGGGTGGCGGCGCTGACCGGCTCCTCGGGCTCGGGCGCGAATCCGGCGCTGGGCACGCACCATCCGTTGCGCGCGCAGACGCTGCGGCCGTACAAGCCCTTGACGCACCAGCACGTTCCCGAAATCGAGATGAACCTCGGGCAGAACGGCGCGCGCGACCTGACCTTGGACCTGGTGCCGATTTCGGCGCCGCTCGTGCGCGGGATCCTGACCACTTGCTTTGCGGAAATCGACGCTTCGGTGCCGGTCGAGCGGCTGCAGCAGGCCCTGCACGAATGCTATGCGACCGAGAAGCTGCTGCGTGTCCTGGACGATAGGCTGCCCGAAGTGAATGCGGTGGCGGGCACGATGTTCGTGGAACTGGCGATGACCATAGGCGATCTGACTCCTGATGGCCGGCGGACCGTGGTGATGCACAGCGCGCTGGACAACCTGGTGAAGGGCGGCGCCGGCCAGGCCATGCAGTCGATCAACCTGATGTTGGGCGTGGACGAGCACTTGGGGCTGCTGGCGCCGAAGGCCTGGCCTTGATGCGCCGGGTCCTGGTCAAGGTGGGCGGCGAAACGCTGTTGGATCCGCAAGATCGCGCGCGGCTAGCGGCGGATCTCGCCGGGGTCCGGGCCCAGGGCGTGCAGCTGTGCGTGGTCCACGGCGCGGGTCCGCAAATCACTGCGCTCGGTGCAAAGCTGGGCATACACTCGACCTTTCGCGGCGGCCGGCGCGTGACCGACGCGGCGATGCTCGAGGCCGTGGCGATGGCGATGGCCGGGCAAGTCGGGCCCCTGCTGCTGGCCTCGTGTCTGGCGGCGGGGCTGCCAGCGGTGTCGACTCCAGCAGCTTCAGCGGGTTGCGTGGTGGGCCAGAAGCGCCCGCCGCGACCGGTGCCGGGCGAAGCGGAGCCGGTGGACTTCGGCCTGGTCGCGGACGTGGCTCGCGTCGACCCGACGTTGCTCGAGGCGCTGTGGCACGCGGACCTGGTGCCGCTGCTGTCCTCGCTGGTCGCCGATCCTCAAGGTCAACTGCTGAACCTGAATGCGGATACCATGGTGACGGCGCTGACCGAGGCCGTACGTTTCGACGACGTGGTGTTGCTGACCGGAGTGCCGGGCGTGTTTCGCAATCTCGCCGATCCGAGCAGTCACTTGCCTGAACTGGCGGCGCGTGACCTGAAACCGCTGCTCGCGTCCGGCGCCATCCAGGGCGGCATGATCGCCAAACTGGAGGAGGTCGGCGCCATCCTGGAGCGCGGGGCAAAGGCCGTGTGGATCGTGGGTTACAAGGACGCGGGCGCGGTGACCTCGGCGCTTTCGGGGCGGGCTGGAACGCGCACGGTGGTGCGGGCCGATTGAACGGCGGTGAAATGCCCCGGCGTCATTGCGCAGGCGCGCGCTTTCGTAGCAAGCTGGGCATCACCGGAGGAACCTTGGGCCATTTCGTCTGCAGCACCGCCCGCGAGGCATTCGATCGGCGCGCCAGTGCCGTGTCGGGGCTCGGCTGCGTTTGCCTGGTCGCCGTGCTCGCCTGCATGGTGCCGAGAGCCGCCGACGCCATGAACGTCGACGGCAAGCTCGGCGTCGGCTTCGAGGAGACCCTGACCGGCATCGGCGTGCGCCAGGCCCAAAGCGTGGACGATCACGCGAGCGGCGGCACGCCCTTGCCCGACATGAGCGCATCTGGACTCGCTTTCCGGTACTATACCGGCAACTTGGGATTCGAGGTCATTCTAGGCGCGGCCCTGCACCATCCCACCGGCCACGACTTCGAGTACTCGCTGCTCATCTCGCCCGCCGTGTTCTACAACGTCTTTCGCGCCCCGACCGTCAACCTTTCGCTCGGCGCCCGCTTCCTCAACGGCTGGTCGCAGTTCAACGACGCGCAGGGCAACGCCGCCAATGGAAGATACGGCTTCGCTGTGGAAATTCCCTTGCGCGCCGAGTACTTCTTCGCCGGTGCGTTTGCCATCAGCGGCGCCGTCGGTCCGGTCATCATCCACAACGGCGCGCGTGGCAACCCGTTGACCGGCAACGCCAACTCGACGGACGTCTCCCTGACCCGCGGTGGCTTTTCGGGCGGCGTCGGCTTCACCTACTACATCAACTGAATTCCCTACTTGAACAAGAGGTTCCCATGCTGCGGATTGCGCTGCTGCCCGGCGATGGCATTGGCACGGAAGTCATCGGTGCTGCGGTCCAAGTGCTCGAGCGCGCGGCGGAAGTGTTCGGCTTCGAGATCGCGACGACCTGGTTCGACCTGGGCGCGGATCGCTACCTGAAGACCGGCGACACGCTGCCGGAACCGGAATACGTGAGCCTGCGCGATGACTTCGACGCCATCTTGCTGGGCGCGTTCGGCGATCCGCGCGTGCCGACCAACATCCACGCCAAGGACATCCTGCTCGGGTTGCGCCAGCGGCTGGACCTGTACGTGAACCTGCGGCCGGTCAAGCTACTGGATTCACGGCTGTGTCCACTGAAGGGCGTGGAGCCGGGCGACCTCGACATGGCCATCGTGCGCGAGAACACCGAAAGCGTGTACGTGGGCATCGGCGGCTCGTTCAAGTACGGGACCGCCGACGAGATTGCCCAGAACATGATGCTGTCCAGCCGCAAGGGCGCGGACCGCCTGCTGCGCTTTGCCTTCGAATTGGCGCGGACGCGGCGGCAGCGGCTGGTGCTGTGCGACAAGGCCAACGCCATCGAGAGCGCGCACGGTTTGTGGCGGCGGGCGTTGGCGGAAATGGCGCCGCTTTACCCCGACGTGGACGCGCGCACGCTGTATGCCGACGTGGCGGCGATGCGGATGGTGACGCACCCGAGCGAGTTCGACGTGGTGGTCGGCGACAACATGATCGGCGACATCCTGAGCGATCTCGCGGCGGCGCTGGTGGGCGGACTGGGATTGGCGCCGAGTTCGTCGACGCATCCTGGGCGGGTGGCGATGTACGAACCGGTGCATGGCAGCGCGCCCGACATCGTCGGCACCGGCAAGGCCAACCCGCTGGCAGCGATCTTGAGTGCGGCGATGTTGCTGCGAGATTTTGGTCAGGTGCCGGCGGCCGACGCGATCGATCAGGCCTGCACGGCGAGCGTGCGCGAGTTGGCGGTCACGCCGGATCTGGGCGGCAGGCTGACGACGACGCAGGTGGCGGAGCGGCTTTGTGGCGCGTTGGCAGTTCCGGCGTCCTGAACTCTGATGGTCGCTTGCGGACGACGCCGGCCGCGCTTGACAGGCTCGCCAGCGCGGACTAGCAGCACGTGCCTTCGCGTCCTATGCTGGACGTGTGCGCGCCACTGCCTCGGAGACCCATGACCTACGCCGCGACTTCCAGCCCGATGCGCCCCAAAGATGCCTCTCGCGACACGCCCGCCGGCGAGCCGACCGTGCGATTCGATGGAAGAATCCTGGTCCTGTACGAGGACGGCGAGCAAATCCGCGCCCAGTTGAACGGCCAAGAGGTCGCTTGGGATCCGCACGCCAAGCGGGTCGACAACATCTCGACCGACGAGATCACGCCGGCCTGGGTCTGCTTCTACTTCGACGAAACCCTCGGCGACTACAGCCTCGTGGGCCTGCGCGGCGGCGTGGTCGAGGCGGGCGCCGTCAAGAAGGGCGGGTTTTCCGTCATCGTTTCAGGCAAGTCCAAGGGTTGCGGCAGTTCGCGCGAGACGGCGCCGTTCTCCGAGCAGGCGGCCGGCGTCAAGCTGGTCATCGCGGAGAACATCGAGAAGATCTACGGCCAAAACTGCCAGAACATCGGCCTCTTGACCTCGACCGACCTCGGCCTGGTCGAACGGATCCAGCGCGGCGAGGCGATTCCGCTGTCCGAGTTCACCAAGGGCCTGGATGCCGTCGCGACCGACATCGTCCGCATGGGTGGGCTGTTCGCCTACAATCGCGCGAGGTTGGCTGGCGAGCTGCATCCGCCGGTGCTCAAGACCCTGTCGCGGCCGATGACGCTGGTCGAAAAGATCATCGCGCGCAACACCATCCAGGACGCCTCGACCGGAGTGCTGGGCGCGCCGGCAGTCAAGCCCGGTGACGCGGTATTCGTGCGGACCGACGTGCGGTTCTCTCACGATTACACCACGGCGATGGCGCAGGTCGCGTTCAAGGGCGCGCTCGGCCAGGAGGCAAAGGTCAACGATCCCGGCAGTGTCTACGCCTTTCGCGACCACTTGACGTTCTTGCCACAGGTGATGAGCGACAAGCACAAGGCGATGGGCCTGGACAAGCAGGCAGCGCTATTGCCCGAGATCCAGCGGCAATTTTGCCACGAGCAGGGCATTCGCCTCTACGATGAAAAGGCCGACGGTTCCGGCAGCGAGGCGATCTGCCACAACGCCGTGCTCGAGGACATCGCGTTGCCCGGCGACATCGTGGTCGGCACGGACAGCCACACCTGCACGGCGGGCGCGCTGGGCACCTTCGCGTTCGGCGTCGGCTCCACGGACATGGCCAACACTTGGTACACCAAGGACATCCGCGTGTCGGTGCCCGAGAGCGTGCGGTTCCACGTCACCGGCACGTTGCAGCACGGTGTGGTGGCCAAGGACATCATGTTGCGGATCATGGCCACGCCGTTCATCCGCGACGGCAAGGCGATCGGCAAGGTCCTGGAATTCACCGGTCCTGGCGTGCAGGCCCTGTCGATGGACGAGCGCGCGACGCTGACGAACATGGCGGTCGAAGCAGGCGCGACCACGGGTATCATCGAAGCGGACGACACGGTCCTGCACTACCTGGCGAAGATGCGTCCGGGCGTGGACGTCGAGGCGTTGCGACCGCGTTTGCTGAAGTCCGATCCCGGCGCGCACTACCTCGCGACCTTCGAGATCGACCTGGACCACCTCGCACTGATGGTCGCGACCCCGGGCGATCCGCGCAATGGCGTGCCGCTGCGCGAACTTCCGGGCCCGGTCAAGGTCGACGTGGCATACGGCGGATCGTGCACGGGCGGCAAGATGGCCGACATGGACATGTACGCGTCAGTGCTGCGGGTGGCGGTCGAAAAGGGCCTGAAGGTCGCGGAAGGCGTGCAGTTGTACATCCAGTTCGGCAGCCAGAAGATCAAGCAGTACGCGGCGGGCCGAGGCTACATCGAGCTGTTCGAGCTGGCCGGCGCCCACGTGATCGATCCGAGCTGCGGCGCCTGCATCAACGCGGGCCCCGGCGTTTCGAAAACCGCGGAAACGGTGACGGTCTCGGCGATCAACCGCAACTTCCCGGGGCGCTCGGGCCCGGGCAAGGTGTACCTGGCGAGTCCACTGGTGGTCGCGGCGTCGGCTATCAAGGGCTTCATCTGCGGACCGGACGATCTGTGAGGCATTGGCCCTCGTGACCAAAGGAACTGCATGACCTGCCTGGGACTTCGGCGCCTCCTCATCGCGGTGTGCCTGCTGACTGCAGGGCTCGCTCAAGCGGCGGAGCCCAAGGCTCAGGGCGCGCCTGACGTCGACGCCGCCGTCGCCGCTCGCAAGGCCGGGCGCTACGAGGAGGCCGCGCAAATCCTGCTCGACTGGACCGCGGCGCATCCCAGCGATGCCAAGGCATTGCATGAACTCGGCGTCTTGTACGCGCTGCATGGCCAGCTGCGCGATGCCGCCGCCCGGTTCGAAGCGACCCTCGCGCTGAATCCGGACGCGACCGAGACACGTCGCAACCTGGCGGAAGTCCTGCGCGCCGACAATCGCTGTACGCAGGCGCTGCCGCACTACCGGACGCTGACGGGCGCGGACCTGAACGATCAGGTGGCCTTGCGCGGCATGGTGCTGTGTCGCCAGACGATGGGCCAAACCGACGCAGCGCTGCTGGTCTGTGCGGAAATCGAGCAACGCTTCGCCCAGACGCCGTTCGCGGAGTGGGCTCGCCAGCGTGCCGCGCAGATTCGCGCCCTGGCCCAAGCCGGAGCGGTGACTCCGCAGCAAGCCGACGCCGAAGGGGCTGCCCTGTTTGCAGAAAGGCGTTACGCGGATGCGGCGGCCTGGCTGGCCAAGGCGCTGGCGCTGCAACCGACTGCGGACCGGAGCTATCGCCTGGCGATGGCGCAGCTGGGCGCGGGGGACATGCTGCCGGCATTGGCCAGTCTGCAGCGGGCGTTGCAGATCGATTCGCACCACGTCGCGTCGCTTTCCGCGTGGCCGACCGTGGCCAAGGCCCTGCGTCTGCAAGGCAATGGCGGTGTCGACGTCGAGTTCGCGCGCCAGACGCGGACCCCGGTGCAAAGGGTGGCCAACGCGCTGGCCGAAGGCGATCTGGTCCTGGCGCGACAACTGCTGAAAACGACACTGCAACCGGCCAAGGACGGCGACGGCAAGCTGCCGCCGGGCGCGGTGCTGGCGGTGCTGAACGGCGAAGTCCTGTTGCGCGAAGGCAAGCTGGCGCAAGCGGTGCAGGCATTCCAGGACGCGTTGCTGCAGCGACCCAAGTACCCCGCGGCGATCAAGGGGCTGGCAGCGGTGTACGTGTTGCAGGGCAGATACCAGGACGCAAGGGATCTCGCCAAGTTGCCAGCGCAAGCCAATGTCGCGCCTGACCACGCCCAGGACGATCTGCAGCGCTACGTGGCCCTGCGCCGCGCCGAGCTGATGCACCAGTTGCAGATGGCGGACGATCCAGGCCTGAAGCCCTTGCCGGCGCTGGTCGATCAGGTGGCCGATGCCACGCCGCCGCCACCTCCGCCGCCGCCACCTGCCGTTGAACCGGCGCCCGAGCCCGTCAAGGCCAAGGGCAAGGCGGCGACCAAGGGCAAGGCGGGTCGACGCAAGTGAGTTCAAGGCCAGCGGATTCACCCGACGTTCAAACGGACGGCAGCGGCAGCTTGCGCGGCACGGTGCTCATGCCGGCGGCGGACGGCTCGGTAGGGTTGCTGGAGGATGCGGTCATCCGGTGGGAATCTGGGCGGATCGTGGGGGTCGAACCTTCGGGGTCGGGGTCGGGTTCGGGATCGGGTTCGGGTTCGGGTTCGGGTGCGGGTTCGGGTTCGAGTTCGGGTTCGGGCATGAGTTCCGGCTCCGGTTCCGGCTCCGGTTCCGGCTCCGGCCCCGGCTCCGGTTCCGGTTCCGGCTCAAGCTCCGGCGAGTGGCTCCTCCTGCCCGGCTTCGTCGACCTGCACTGCCACTGGCCGCAAGCCCACGTGCGCGGTCAGTTTTCTGGCCAGCTGCTGCCCTGGCTGCGCGAGTCGATCTGGCCTGCCGAAGCCGCCTTTGCCGATGCCGAGGTCGCGCGCGTGCGGGCCCAGGCGTTCCTGCGCGAGGCGATTGCGGCTGGCACTTGCGCCGGGCTGCTGTTCGGCCCGCCGTTTCTCGAAGCGAGCTTGCAGTTCCTGAGGTTGGCGCCGCGCGGCTTCTTCGATGGCCCGGCGCTGATGGAGGCGCACGCTCCCGAAGCGCTGTTGCGACCGGCCGCGCACACGCTGGACGCCCTGGCCGGCCTGCCGCCCGAAGTGCGCGAACGCCTGGTGATTTCTCCCCGTTTTGCCCCGAGCCTGACCGCCGAGGGGCTGGTGCAGTGCGGAGCGGCGGTGCAGGCGTTGGCACTGGCCGCGCAAAGCCACCTCTCGGAGAACCTGGACGAGATCGCCTGGGTGCGCGAGCTGTTCCCACAAGCCATTGATTATACAGACGTCTATGATCGCGCCGGCTTGCTGGGCCCGCGCACGGTGATGGCCCACGGCGTGCATCTGTCCGCGCGCGAACTGGATCGGCTGGCGGCGACCGGCACGATGCTCGCGCACTGCCCGACCAGCAACGCGGCGCTGGGCAGCGGTCGCATGCCCCTGGAACTCATTCGTAAACACGGGGTGGACTGGGTGCTGGCAACCGACGTGGGTGCGGGCCCCTTGCTCAGCCAATTGGACGTGATGCGCGCCTGCCTGGAGCAGCACGCCGGGCACGCCGAGATCGCCGCGACGGAAGCGTTGAGCCGCAGCACGGCGATTCCAGGCGCATTCCTGGCACGGCTGGATCCGACGCTGGCCGGTCTGGGCACCTTCGAACCTGGAGCGCCCGCCCACATCGTCGCGCTGCCCCGGCCCGCAGGGCGCGCCGATGCCGAAGGTCTGCTGCGATCGCTGCTGAAGACGCCGCGCGAGGCCTTGGAGACGTTGCCGCTTCAGGTGGTGTCGTGGGGCGTGACGCAAGGTCCCGAGGCGCTGCACCGGCCGCTGTGAGCTTGACGCAGGCGCCGTGCTGGCCCGACACTCCCGGCGCCGGGCGGCATGCCCTTCCCTGCCGTCACTTGGACACCCGTTATCGCCACCCCTTACCGACATCAGGACTGACAGACATGAGCGAACGCAAGAAGGTGGTCCTGGCCTATTCCGGCGGCTTGGACACGTCGGTGATGTTGCACTGGCTCAAGTACGACCAGGGCTATGACGTCGTGTGCATGACGGCCGACGTCGGCCAGGGCGAAGAGCTCTCCGGTCTTCACGAAAAGGCCATGAAGTCAGGGGCCGTGGGCCTGCATGTCCTGGACCTGCGCGAGACTTTCGTGCGCGACTACGTGTTTCCCTCGCTCATGGCCAACGCCGTGTACGAAGGCTACTACCTGCTCGGCACGTCGCTGGCACGCCCGCCGATCGCCAAGGCGCTGGTCGAGGTCGCGGTACAGGAAGGCGCGTTCGCGATCGCCCACGGTTCGACGGGAAAGGGCAACGATCAGGTAAGGTTCGAGCTGGGTGCCTACGCGCTCAAGCCCGACATCCAGGTCATCGCGCCGTGGCGGACGTGGGAGTACAAGTCGCGGTCGGACCTGATCGGCTACTGCAAGAAGCACGACATCCCGATCACCGCAACTGCCGAGAAGCCTTACTCGACTGACCGCAACCTGCTGCACATCAGCTTCGAGGGCGGCATCCTCGAGGATCCTTGGCTGGCCCCGCCCGAGGACATGTACCGCCTCTCGGTCAATCCCAAGAACGCGCCGGACGAAGCGGAAGACGTAGAGATCGCGTTCGAAGACGGCATCCCGGTGTCGGTGAACGGCAAGAAGCTGGGCGCGGTCGAACTGCTCGAGGTCTGCAACGCCCTGGGCGGCAAGCACGGCGTCGGTCGCGTGGACATCGTCGAGAACCGCTATGTCGGCATCAAGTCGCGCGGCGTGTACGAAACCCCAGGCGGCACGCTGCTTTACCACGCCCATCGCGCCGTCGAATCGCTGGTGCTCGATCGCGAGGTCATGTCCATGCGCGACGGCCTGGTGCCGCAGTTCACCCGCCTGATCTACAACGGGTATTGGTTCTCACCGGAGATGAGCCACCTGCTGAAGTTCATGAAGGACGTGCAGAAAGGCGTCACCGGCGTCGCGCGCCTGCAGCTCTACAAGGGCGGCTGCGTCGTGACCGGTCGGCGTGCGCGCAACTCGCTGTACAACCCGGAATACAGCACGTTCGAGGCAGATCGCGTGTACAACCAGGCGGACGCGGACGGCTTCATCAAGCTGAACTCGCTGCGCCTGAAGCTGAACACCTACCGCGATCAGGCCATGCTTTCGCACCCGACCGCCGCCGTCACCGAAGAAATCGCGGAACTGCGCCAGGGCTTCATCGAGTAACGCAACATCGGATAGCGCAACATCGGATAGCGCAATATCGAGGGCTCCATGAACGCTCATATCAAGATCTTCGCAGGTTCCAGTCACCCCGCGTTGGCCCAGGCGATTTGCGACAACTTGGACGTGCCGCTGGCAAAGAGCGAGACGGTCAGGTTTTCCAACGAGAACCTGATGGTCAAGATCCAGGAGAACGTTCGCGAATGCGACGTCTTCTACATCCAGACCTCGGCCACCCCGGTGCACGATGTCATCATGGAGATGCTGATCGCCATCGATGCGCTCAAGCACAGTTCGGCGGCCCGGGTCACCGCGGTGCTGCCCTACTTCTTCTACGCCCGGTCGGACAAGAAAGACCGGCCGCGCATCTCGATCACCGCGCGGCTGATGGCCGACCTGCTGCAGACGGCCGGCGCCGATCGCGTGCTGACGATGGACCTGCACTCGCCGCAAATCCAAGGCTTCTTCCGCGTTCCAGTCGACCAGCTCGTGGCCGCGCCGATCCTGTGCGCGCACCTGCGCCGGGAAGATCTGACCGACCACGTGCTGGTGGCGGGCGACGTCGGTGAAGCCAAGGAACTCGGGCGGTTCGCCAACCTCTTGCACCTGCCCGTCGCCATCGTCGACAAGCGGCGCTATGGCGACGACGACAAGGCCGTGGCCACCAACCTCATCGGCGATGTCGAACGCAAGCATGCGATCATCGTGGACGACGAAATCGCCACGGGCGGCACGATCATCGAGGCCACGAACTTCCTCATGGATCGCGGAGCCTTGTCCGTGCGCGTCATGGCCACCCACGGCGTGCTGAGCGGTCCCGCGGTCGATCGCATCAACCATTCGGTCATCTCGAGCGTCTTGGTCACCGACACGATCCCGCTGCGCGACAAGCAGTCGGACAAGATCAAGGTCCTGTCGGTCGCGCCGGTATTCGCCAAAGCCATCCGCCGCATCCACGACGGCGACTCGGTCAGCGACTTGTTCTGAACCCTCGGACATCTCGGGTGGTTCGGTTTGGCGAGGGCACTTCGCCCTTGACCCGGTCCCGCCGGAGACCTAGGGTGACTTGCATGAGGGCTGACCAACGCGGCCGGGATGTTCTTCGTTACGCGCTGGCGCTGCCGGTAGCCTTGTTGCTGGTTCTCCTGCTGACGTGGGGACTTGCACACCTGCTGCAGGCGGACGCGGTGCCGCGGCGGGCGATCGCGCAACACGGCAAGCTGGCAACGGCGGACGGTCGAGCCGGCAAGGGCGCCAAGACCCACGTCCGTTTCGTCGGCAAGACCGTGGCCGAGAAAGACAAGCCCAAGGAAATCAAGACACCTCCAGTCGTCGACCTGAACGGTCAAGTGGTCGACTCCGCACGGCCGATGCGCGAGGAGCGCCCCGACAACGCCAGGTATCTGGGCCGTTACGACTCGAAGGTGGCCAAGGAGCAAAAGAGTCTGGGGCGCAAGATGCTCGGCAAGGACCTGGGCAAGATGCCGCTCGACAACCCTTCGCCGATCCAGAGCCCGCAATCGGCCAGCAAGGCGCCGACGCAGATTCCCAAGCACGAACCCAAGGTCGTCAAGGGCACGTCGGGGGCGCCGGACAAGAGTGCGGACAAGGTCAGACCGCTAGACGGTCCGGGCGCGGCTGCGGTGGCGGATGCAGGCGAGACGGCGCGGCGTGGTTCGCCGGTGGTGCGCGGCAAGGATGACGGCCTGCTGCTGCCCGCCACCTCGCCGGGCAACATCATGCACAACATCCAGGCCCTTGCCGGCAATCCGGGCGGCAACGACTACTTGCCGGACGTCGAGGACGAGGGCGACACCAACCTGCTGAATACGCGGCGCTTCAAGTACTGGGACTTCTTCCAGCGGGTCAAGGACCGGGTCGCGAGCGAGTGGGAGCCCGGCACGGTCTGGCGCGGGCGCGATCCGAGCGGCAATCGCTACGGCGTGCGGCCCAGACTGACCATCCTGCGGGTGAAGCTGGATCCGGAAGGCGCGGTCAAGCACATGGACATCGCGAAAAAATCTGGCTTGGAGTTCCTTGACGACGAGGCAGAACGCGCCTTCTCTGCTGCTGGACCGTTTCCCAACCCGCCGCGCGACATGATGCGCAATGGCGAGATCGAGTTCCAGTTTGGCTTCATGTTCGAAATCACCTCGCAAAAGTTCAAGTTCTTCCGAGTTCCACAGTGATCTCGGGGGTATCCTTGTCCCTTCCGCGATCGGGCCGACCCTGACGCGGATCATTCGGCACCTGCGTCGGGGTGTTGTGTGGCTCGCATTTGCGCTGATGCTGACCGCCGCGTCCGCCAACCCGGCGCACGCCCAACAGGTCCTGCGGCCCGAACCCGGCGCTCTGCGGTTGCACGTGGAATTGCACGAAGTCGACGCTGATCGCCGCAAGCCGTTGGAAAAACTGACGCGGCAGGCGCTGGCGCAGGTCGAGGAAGACCTGATGACCGGGCTGTCGGGCGACCTGCACGTCGATTACGTCGGCAGTCCAGAGGCTTTCAAGCGCGTGATGGAAGCCCACGGCGCCCGCGGTTGGCCGGAGAACTGGATCGCCGGGCTGGCGTTGCTCGACCAGGATCGCATCATCGTCGAGGTCAACGGGCCCGGCGCGTTGCTGACCAGCGAAGTGGTTCGGCACGAACTGGCGCACATCGCGCTGCACGCGCTTTCGGGCAACGTGTACCTGCCTCGTTGGTATCACGAGGGAATCGCGATGTACCTGGCGGGCGAGGCGACCTACGAGCGGTTGCGGCAGCAGGCTGGCGCCTCGGCCTTTGGCGAGCTCGACAGCCTGGCCCAGCTCAACCGCGGGTTCGGCAACGACAACCAGGTGGCGGCGCAACGGTCCTACGCGGTCTCGGCCGGCTTCGTGCGCTTCGCGGTGCTGCGGGCGGGCGATCGACGGGCGATCCTGCATCTTCACGCCAGGATGCGCGCCGGCCTGGACTTCCCGGCGGCGTTCACCGCGACCTTCGGCATGCCAGTGGAATCGCTATACTCCTTGTACGGCGCGCACATCGGTCAACATGCCTCGCGCTGGACCCTGCTGCTGACCGACTCGGCGCTGTGGGGTCTGGTGTCGGTGTTGGCCCTGCTCGCGATGTCGATGGCCTGGCGCAACCGCGCTCGCTTCGAGGCGGACGGCGAACCGCTCGATCTGGAGGCCATCGCACTCGAAGGCGAATTGGCCTTGCGCCCCTGGAAGCGCCGCGACTTCGCGCAACAGCCGTTCGAGGTTGCTGAGGCCGATGGCTCGCTTGCGGAGACCGCGGCAAAGGCTGAGGAACCGGCGCGCGAACCGTCCGAGAACGGCCACACAATCCACTGAATACACTAGCGATTATCCGATACTCGCCAGACTGGTGAACTGAATTGACAGCACCCACGGTGCCGCGTACAAGCGCCAGACCTGCCGAAAGTGAAGCCGGCGTTTCCCCACAAGGCCATGCTCCAAGCGACCGTCCAGTTCCGGCCGTACCTGATGCGTACCGCGCATTTGCGTCTGCTCGTAGGCGCCGTTGAACTGGCGCAGGACGCGCTCGACGAAGTGCCGGTGTTGCGGGCGGCGGCTCGGTTCTTTCACCGCCCGTTCGCGGATCGCAGCGCGCTCGAGGCGCATCTGGCCGAACGGGACGCCCACAGCCAGTTCTTTCCGTGGCTTCTATGGGATGCCGACCTGCCCGACGGCCCGCTGGGCATGCGCCTGCTGGCAACCAAGCGGACCGCGGTGGACCGTGAAGTGCTGCTGGGCCTGCTCGCGACCCAACCGGATGTCTTCCAAGTGGTCGGCACCAGTGCGCAAAGTACTGTGCTGGAACGGGTGGCCGACGGTCGCTGTGTGGCCGTCATCGAGCCTGTGCTGCGCGCGGTGGCGACGCGCGGCGAGTTGTACGTGGCGCGGGTGGTCGAGTGTGGCGATTGCTGCCTGCTCGACGCCGTGCACGCCTGCTTGCCCGCGACGGCACGGCGATCGCTGGTGCGGGCGGCGCGGCGAACGCGGGAACTGGAGCCGGAACAAGCACTTGCGCACTTACTGACCACCAGCGCGCGGGCGATGCGGCGCGTCGAGGTGCCGACCGAGCCCTGGCGCCAAGGCGACCCGCTGCTGCATGCAACCCTGGCTTTCGAGGTGCTGGATCCGCGCGCCCTGGACGCTGCCCTGAATGCGGCTGTGGCGGCGAACCGCTTGGAACGAGGGTCTTCTCGACGCTTCTCGATCTTGGACGCGATGTTTGGTCCGGTCGGGGCGGTCCTGCGTCTGGCCGGGGCACGGCTCTACGCGGCAACGACGGCTCAGCGCGTGGACGATCTGCAGGCGGCGGTCATGCACGCGCTGCCCGGTTTGCGCCATGCCTGCACGCTGTTCCGCGATCCGGACGTCCTGCTGGATCCCTCGCGGTGGCCGACGGCGCAGAACCGAGGCGAGCCGGTAAGTCAGCCTGCTCGAGCCCGCGACGGCTGGCAATCCGACGAATTGCAATCCTTTGCTCGCGATTGGATCGGCGAGTGCCTTGCGACTTTCCACGACACCGCGCACCCCTGGCTGGGCGGGGTCACGCCGCGGGAAGCGATTCGCACGCCGGCCGGGCGATCGCAGGTTCGCGCCTGGCTGCGCACGGTCGAGCAGGTGACCGCGGTGGCGGGACCGGGCTACGAAAGCGCGCTGCAGTCGATCTGGCGCGACCTGTCCGGGACGTAGCGGTTCTGGCGCCGGACTACGCGCCGTCGGCTTCGAACGACTTGCAAAACACCGGTTCACCCTTGGTATCCAGGGCATCGACGGCGTCGATCAGGTTCGCGTTCGGCCAACCGGTCGAGCACGCGCCGTTCCCCATCAAGAACACGCAGTCGCGGCAACGCCAGGCCAATCGCCAGGTTTCGACCTGCTCATGAAACTGGGCGTTGAGTGTGGCGATGTCGTCCCCGCGCGCGAGGTCGACCAGGAACATGCTGCGACCACGGGCAAAACTCAAGGCGTCCTCGTCAGCAGGGCTTCCACCCTCGTCATCAGCGCGGGATCTTCGGGGCGAGCGACTGACTTGCGCGCCTCGGCCAGCCAGACCGTCCGTTTCGCCGCGTCCGTTTCAGCCAGCGCCCGCAACAGCAGCACGCGCACCCCGGCATCCTCGGGGGTCAGCACCGCCACGCCCGCGCTCCAGCGACCGGTCCTCTGCGCCAAGGCCACCGCCAGGGCCAGGCGCGCCGCCGTCCCATCGGCCGAACCGGGCCGCGCTGCACCAGCGATTTCCGCCAAGAACGGCAGCGCCAAGTCGCCGCGATCCGCCCGAATGCACGCGTCGACTGCGATCGCCCGGAAGCCGGCCGCCGGACTGAAGACGTCGAGCGGCAACTCCAGAAGCGGCATCTTTCCGCGCACGTAAGCGTCAAGAAAGCGTTCGATCCCGTCGACGTCGCCGCCCTTCTTGCGGTCCGGCGCGTAGAACAGCTTGGCCGCGGTCCGCATCAACTCACTGCGCAAAGCCTCGGCCGAGTCACAAGCCTGCTGCCACTTCTGCTTGCCATGCAGGGCCGCGGCAGGACGCAACTTCGGTGCGATCTCCTCGGTACGCACGGTTCGCGGTCGCAAGGGCTGCAACTCCACCAGCAAATCCAAGGGCAAGCGATCCGCCGCGCTCGCTTCGAAGCCAAGGAACTGCCCCAGGACGAAGAGGCCCGGCACCAGCCGCGAAATCGCCAACAGTCTACAATTCTTCCCCATGGTTACCCGCCGATTCAATGGCACCTTGACAGCCCGCCCGAGCATCCTAACGTGCGGACGCCGCCTGCGACAGCCCTGGTTTTGGCCATGCCGCGTCGGCACGTCGGGATGCCAGGGAATAGTGCGCACGCTTGCATCTGTTGTCCCGCCCGGTTCCCTCCTTCGTTCTTGACCGCAGCAGTAGCCACAGGAAGCGAAACACATGACGGCCGAATCCGTGATCCAGGTCCGCAACCTCGTCAAGCGCTATGAGACCAAGACCGCGCTGCAAGGCGTCTCATTCGATGTGCACGCCGGTGAAATCGTGGGCCTGTTGGGGCCCAACGGCGCGGGCAAGTCCACGAGCATGAAGATCCTGACGACGTACTTGTCGGCGACTTCGGGCCAGGTGATCGTCGACGGCATCGATCTGGCCGCCGATCCGGTGCGGGTGCGCGCGATGCTCGGCTACCTGCCCGAGTCGACGCCGCTCTACAGCGATATGGTGGTGTACGATTACTTGCTGTACGCCGGTGAAATGCGTGGGTTTTCGCGCGCTGCCTGCCAGAAGCGCATCGCCGAAGTCGCGGTCACGGTCGGGTTGCGCGAAGTGCTGGCTATGCAGATCAGCCAATTGTCCAAGGGATACAAGCAGCGCGTCGGGCTGGCTCAAGCGCTCTTGCACAATCCCAAGATCCTGATCCTGGACGAGCCGACCTCGGGTCTGGACCCGAACCAGATCGTGGAGATTCGCCACCTGATTCGCCAACTCGGCAAGAACCACACGGTCATTCTGTCGAGTCACAATCTCGCGGAAGTGCGCCAGATTTGCGATCGTATCGTGATCATCCACCGCGGCACCGTGGTAGCGGACGGCACGGTCGACGAACTCGAGGGCAGGGTCGCGCAGACGCACCGTCTCCTGGTGGGTATCGCGCCGAAAGCGGGCGCGACGACGGCCACGGTCCTGGCCGGCCTGGGCGCTCTGCCCCAAGTCAAGTCCGCGATCGTGAACCACGAATCGACGACGCCGCTGGCCCACGCGACCTTCGAGCTGGACTGCGAGGCCGACATCCGCGCGGCGGTTTTCCGCCATGTCGAGCAAGCCGGTCACACCCTGGTCGAGTTGCGGCGCAAGACCATGGATCTCGAAGGTATCTTCCAGTCCTTGACACAAGATCCGTAGCGATGCCCGCCTCTGCCGATGCTGCCCGTGCACCAGCCGCGAACCGGGCCTGAATCGAACCTGCGAATTTCCTGGGAGAACCTGCGCATGAAACCCGTCTGGACGATTGCCCGCCGCGAGATGGCCGCGACCTTCGACTCCCCGATCGCCTACATCGCCGGCGCGGTGTTCCTGGTGGCGACCGGCATCCTGTTCTTCTTTGGCGTGGGCGGCGGTGACGACTACTTCGCGGCGCGCGAGGCGACGTTGCGACCGCTGTTCGACCACGCGCCCTGGGTGTTGGCCGTGATCCTGCCCGCGGTGACCATGCGTCTGGTGGCTGAAGAGAAGAAGTCCGGGACCTTGGAACTGCTGGTCACCCTGCCCGTCACCGACCTGCAGATCATCCTCGGCAAGCTGCTCGGCGCCACGGGCTTCCTGCTGGTGGCGCTGGCCCTGACGCTGGTGCTGCCCGCGATGGTGCTGACGGTCGGCAGTCCGGATCTCGGCGCGATCGCAGGTGGTTACGTCGGGCTGGTGCTGATTGGCGTGGCGTTCCTGGCGCTGGGGCTGATGACTTCGACCTGGACACACAACCAGATCATCGCCTTCATTCTCGGGCTGTTGCTGTGCATGTTCTTCTGGACCGCGACCGATGCGATTCTGCGCCTGGCCTTCGATCAGCCGCCGATGGCCTTGCAGTTGTTCAGCTTCCAGACGCAGTTCCAGGACTTCGCCAAAGGTGTCGTGGACTTGCGCAACGTCTTGTACTTCCTGTCGGTGACGGCTGTGGCGGTCGTCGCGTCGACCTACTCGCTGCAATCGCGACATTGGAAATAGCTGCAAGTAGCTGCAAGTAGCTGATCGCTCCGTAAACGCTGTCCGTACCTGACCCGCTGAGAAGACTAGAGGTTCCCTCATGGCTGACACGAAATCCGCGCCCACGAAATCGGCAACGCTGCGCAGTCGGACCGACGCCCTGGTCATGGTCGTGGCCACGATCGGCATCGCCGTGGTGGTGAACGCCCTGGCGACGCAGACCTCGGTGCGCGCTGACCTGACCGAACAGCAAGTACACACGCTTTCGGACGTTTCCATCGAAGCGGCGCGGTCCCTGGACGGTGTCACGGCGACGGTCTACATCTCCAAGAAACTGCCGGAAACCATTCCTTCGCCCCAGGGCAAGATCCCCTTGAAGGGCATCGACCGGGCGTTTCGCGACAAGTTGGACGAGTATGTGGCGGCAGGCGGCGGCAAGCTGCGGGTGGTGCACGCGGACGACAACTCGCCGGGCGTGGGCACCATCGAGGAGCAGGGCGAGGCCGCCAAGCTCGAGCCGTTCTCTTCCACCGAAGCGCAGGTTTCGGGCGGCCAGTTGAAATTCCAGCGTTACGTGCTGGGCGCGACCTTCCACTACAAGACCGTGAGCGAAGTCTACGCCAAGGCGCTGCAGCCGGGCTTCCACGAGTTCGAGCTCACCAAGATCCTGTTGCGGCTCAAGGAGAAGTACGACAACAGCCAGTTGATGAAGGAGCCTCTGGCGCACGGCAAGGCTGTGTTCGAGGGCGTCAAGTCATGCAATGAGACCGTGCAGAAGATCGCCAAAGTGGATGCGGTCAAGGACGACAGCGCGGGTCTCTCGCTCAAAGGTACCCATGATCCCGGGCAAAAGCGCCTGGAAGCGCTGCGGGCCAACCGGGCGGAGATGGACAAGGCGTGCACGCCGGTGGCGGGTCTGGTGCTCAAGGAAGGCGGTCCGCTGAAGGGCAAGAACCAGTTCGGCGACAACCTGATCGAAGGGGCGAGCGAGTTCAGCAAGGTTTACACGGAATTGCAGGCGATCCTGGATCAGAAGGGCGAGGGCGAGAAGCAGCGCATGCCGGCGGACATGGCGTCGGCCCAATTCGTGACGGTGATGGACCAACTGTTTCACGAGGTGGATCGCAGCCACACCAACCTGACCGACAGTCCGGGTCGCAAGCAGATCGGTTTCCTGTGTGGACACTCTGAGTTCTGCCCGTTCGCCGAGAGCCAGCCGCTCGTGCAGCAGGAAATGGCCATGATGATGGCGCAGAACAACCCGATGATGAAGCAGATCGTCCAGCTCGCCACGCAGATCGCCACGGCGATTGACGAGACCAACTCGCGGATCGGCGATAACCTATTCACACGGCGCGGCTATTCGATTCGCAAGGTCGACGCTGACACGGCGATACCCGAAGACGTCAGTGCCCTGCTGATCTATGCGCCGCGCAAGCCGCTGTCTGAATACCAGCGCTACCAGATCGACCAGTTCCTGCTCTCCGGACGCCCGGTGGTGATGTTCACGCAGGCCTGGGAAGTCGCGCTGATGAACATGAAGCCGTCGGACGAACTGGGCAACGACATGCGCACGGACTGGAACGAGATGAAGGCGACGGGCTCCAACCTCGCGGAAGTGCTCAAGAGCTATGGCGTGGAACTGGGCAGCGATCCCGTGCTCGATTCCACCCACGTCGAGACCGTGCGCGTGATGCAACTGGTCAATCGCAGTGGCCTTCAGTTCCAGACCCAGCAGGACTTCCCGTACGCGTTGATTCCTGTGGCGACCGACTTCGACCGTGCGCATCCGTTGACCCGCTCGCTGCAGAACATGCCGCTGCCGTTCGTGACCACCGTGGTGGCGTCCAAGTCGTTGCGTGACGACAAGCGCTTCGAAGTGGCCAACATCATCCGGTCGTCCAAGACGTCGCTGAAGAAAACGCCGCCGATTCCAGTGGTCCCGCCCGCGCTCAAGGATCTGGTGCTCAAGACGCCGGCCAACGGGCCGCACACCTTGGCGTTGTCCGTGCATGGGCCGTTCAAGTCGGCGTTCGCGGGCAAGCCGGTGCCGCACCGTCCGGACCGCGCCGAGGCGCCCGATCCGATGCACCCCGAGAAGGCGGCGAGCGGCAAGCAGACCGAAGCCGACTACGCCCTGGAACAGCGGAAGTTCAAAGCGGAAGGCACGGGCAAACTGTTGGTGGTGGCTTCCAATCTGGGTATCGAGGGGCTGAGCCGCAATGACGTGCTGGCGGGCTTCGACATGGCCAAGCTGGGCCAGTTCAGCGCCGAGATGATCAAGCAATACCAGGAGTGGCAGGCGAATTTCCAGAACTGGCAAATTCGCATCGGTCAAGTCCAGCACCTGTTGGGCGACGAATTGCAGTTCCTGGCCAACGTGTTGGACTGGTCGACTTCGCACGAGGCGCTGGTGGTGATCCGCAGCAAGGGCGACACGCGCCGGCCCTTGGAGCAGATCGAGCCCGAGCAGGCACGCCGACTCCGGCTGGAAGTGCTGGCGGGCGCACCGTTTCTGCTGATCGGCGCGGGCATCCTGCGCTGGCGTGTGCGCAAGAACCGGTACGCGAACTTGAAGGTGTGACGGTAGCGAACCCAGACCAGTACCCGCCCTGATCAGGACTCAGAATTGGAGACGGCAAACCCATGAAGCGGAACACCTGGATCATGCTCGGCGTCCTTGCCCTGCTGCTGGCGGTTTGGGGCATCCGATCGCAACGGAGCGCGCCGAACACCGCCCCGCCGCCGCTCGATATCGAGGGCTACATCGGCAACGTGTCCGAGCAGGATGCCCGCAGCCAGGCCAAGGACAAACCGGCGCCGATCACGCGGATCGTCATCCAGCGCGCCGACGAACAGTTCACCCTCGAACGCAGCGCGGAGAGCAAGCCGGCCAAGCCGGTCGAGGGCGACAAGCCCGCGGAACCCATGCAGGAAGCGAAGTGGAAGATCGTGCGCACGGCTCACGGTAAATCAACCGAAGCAAAGGCGCAGGCGTTTCGCGCCCAGAGCATGTCCGAGACTTTGCAGCGAACCATCCGCTCGAACTACGCCCTGCCCGTCAAGGCGGATCAACTGGCCGAGTATGGGCTGGATCCGGCGCACGCGTTGGACGTCCAGCTGACGCTGCCGAAACAGACCGTGAAGCTGCGGATCGGCCACCTGGACAAGGGCCAAGACATCGATTCGTCGACCACTTGGGTGATGGACCCGGCGCGACCGGACGTGGTCTACCAGGTGGTGGGACGGGACCTGCGCACGAGTTTCGACGTGACCTGGAGCGATCTGCGGGAAAAGGGCTTGCTGGCGCTGGAACTGGCCGCGGTGGACCGCCTGACCATCGAGAACCCGGCGGACCCGAAGGCCAAGAAGGTAGTGGTGCAACGGCCGCCGCTACCTCCCGAGGCGAAGAAGGAGCCGGCCGAGGGCGAGAAGAAAGCCCGCGATGCCAACGAGGGCTGGATCTTGGTCGAGCCGACGGGCATGCGCGTGGGAGATGTGGGCGACTGGCTTCGGGCCATCGAGCGCTTGAGTGCCGAGGAGTTCCTGGATGCAGCCGAGGTGGCGAAGAAGGGCACCGACACCGGTCTGCAGGACGCGGCGACCGCGGTGCGCCTGACGATTGCCGTGGGTGGCAAGAACACCCTGATCACGCTAGGAAAGCAAGACGAGAAGAAGCGCACGTACGTGTCGGTGGAGGGGCGCGACGAGTTGTATCTGGTGCCTTCGTTCAACCGCGACCAAGTGGTGCAGACGCTCGATCAGTTGCGCGACCGCAGGCTGTTGGGGGCCACTCCAGTCAAGAATATCCAAGGGTTTACGCTGCGAGGCAGCGACGGCGAGGTGGAGGCCGTGCGCAAGGCTACGAAGTGGAGCCTGGTCCGGCCAGAGCTGCCGGCGGCGGACGCGGCGATCCAGGATTATCTGAAGGATCTCGAGGGCACCAAGGTAGAGTTCGCCGAGCCACCGACGCCGAGCGCGGTGGGCTTTGACGCGCCGGTGGCGACCTTGACGGTGGGCCTGACCGCGGGGCCCGAAACGATCGTGCTGGGCAAGGAAATCGACGGCAATACCTGGGGTCGCCTGACGTGGCCGGACGGCAGGGTCGAGACTTTCAAGCTGACGAGTTGGAACGCCAAGCGGCTGGTGAAGAAGCCGACGGATTTCGCGGATCGCAAGTTGGTGCATTTCGATCAGGGCGCGGTGACCGAATTGACCGTGACGCCGAGCGAGGGTGAGGCCGTGCGGTTGCGCAAGGATGCCAATGGCGTGTGGACGCTGGCAGAGCAGACGCCGGCCAACGCCGACGCGGTGAACGATCTTCTCAAGTCGCTGGGCAGCGCGGAGTGGGTGGCGCAGCACGCGAACAAGAAGCGGGCAACTGCCGGTTTACTCAAGGACTATTCTGCCCTGCGCGTGAAAGCGGGCACCACCGACCTCGAGGTGCGGGTGTCGCAGCAGAAGAATGGCGAGGATTTCTTCGCCAGCGTGATCGGCGACGATCACACAGAACAGGTCGTGAGCATTTCTTCACCTGCCGCCACATCTCTGCGTAAAGCACTGAAAGACTTCAACAAATAATTGTCATACCGGTGATGGATGACCTGCTGGGCTGATGGGAAATGCCGCCCACGCCCATTGGCGAGCTTGTCAGTTCCGCGCGGCCTCGCCTATTCTCCGCGACATGATTCGTTTGACCGACGTCTGCAAGAATTACGGCACGGGCACTGGCTCTGTCACAGCCTTGCAGGCCATAGATCTGAACATAGGCCGAGGCGAATTCGTCTCCATCATGGGTCCCTCGGGTAGCGGCAAGTCCACGCTTTTGAACCTGTTATCCGCTCTGGACACGCCTACGTCGGGAACCATCCTCCTGGATGGCAGGGACATCCGAACGCTCAGCGATGATGAGGTGACCTTGTTCCGGCGCACCCGGATCGGCCTCATCTTCCAGTTCTTCAACCTTCTGCCGACGATGACGGCCACGGAGAATGTGCTGCTACCGGTGCTGCTTGCACGCCGTGCCACTGAATCCGACCGGCAGCGCGCGGTGCAGTTGCTCCGCCAGTTCGGGCTGGGCCATCGCTTGGATCACAAGCCCGGAGCGCTCAGCGGCGGCGAGATGCAGCGCGTGGCCATTGCCCGCGCGTTCGTGTGCGCGCCACCGATCATCTTGGCCGACGAGCCCACCGGCAACCTCGATTCGGCTTCAGGGGCAGACGTGCTGCGCCTGCTACGTGAGCAAGCCGAGGAAAAAGGCACGACCGTTGTGATGGTGACACATGACGCCAACGCCGCGCACGTCGGCAACCGCTTGATCGTCATCCACGACGGTCGGATTCAGCAAGACGCGCCAATCACCCACCCCCCAGCCAAGGAATTGTCATGACGCTGAATATGAGTCTGTACGGAGTCCAGGTCAGTGCCGCTGCCAGCGGCCGCATCGCACTCACGATTGGCACTGCCAGCGCGAGTCTTTCCCCCAAGGAATTCGCGGTCCTGCTCGATCTTTTCGGGGGTCTGGCCGAACTTGCGCGCCGTGCCAGCGAAGCCCAGGGTTCCCTGGCCGGTGAGGCCGGAGTCGCTGCGCCGGTTCCGGTGCGCTCGCGGCAGGCCGAAGCGCAGGTGGAGCGTGTGCAGGCCCCGGCACCCGAAATCGTCCCGGTCGCGGCCATCGAGCCGGTGCGCGCGCCAACCCCCGTCCGCGAGGAAGCCAAGCCGCACGTCCAGGCTCCCGTGGCGAAGGCAGTTCCGGCCAAGCCAGTTCCGGTGAAGGCGGCTCCCGCCAAGGCCCCGGCTGCCGCGGTCGCCAAGCCGGGCCGGCCGCGCTCGGATGCCAAGCCCGAAGCGCTGGCCGAATTCGTCGCGGACCGCACTGCCGCCGCGGCGACGGTGGCGTCGGCGGATCGCAGCAAGCCGGGCCGTCCCCGTGTCGGCTACGTGCCTGGCACCGCGCCGGTCAGCTTCCCCTCGAAGGACACCTCGTCCGGCAAACCCGGGCGTCCGCGCCAGGACGGTCTCGGGCAGGAGTATGCCGGCATCGGTCTGAACAAGGCCAAGCCGGTGGAAACCGATGCCAAGGGCAAGCCCAAGCCGGGTCGCGCGCGCTTGGACGGCGCTTCGGCCGAGGCGATCGCTGTGGCGGCCGCCGCGCGACCGTCGCAACTCGTCAAGGCCGGTCGCAAGAAGTCCGCGGCTTCGGCCGAGAAGCGCAAGCCGGGGCGCCCGCGCAAGGATCCGCCAGCGGAGGCGGTCCGTACCTCGAGCGCTCGCCTGGTCGATCTGGTAGACCAGTGGATGACGGAAACGCCGGGCGCCAAGACCTTGGACGAGATGATCGAGGCCGCGCTGAAGGGCCGTTGGCTGGCTGACTCGACCTCTGCAGAACAGCAGATCAAGACTACGATTCCGCGCCACCGTGACATGTTCGTGCTGACGGCGGACGGCAAGTTCTTGCGTCGCGCCGAGGTAGAGACGCGCAAGGTTTCTGCCAAGCCGGTGCGGCGGCCTCGGTCTGAGACGCCGGTCGCGAGCTGACCTCGGCGACAGCAGACGGGCGCGGCGCAGCTCATTTCTCCAGTGAGTGTGCGCCCGCCCGAGCCTCGGTCAGAACGGCGCCTTCAAGTTCCCTGGATTGAACAGGAACTCCAGCGCCAAGTGCACACGCTTGGCCCAGAACTGCTCGCTGTGGTTCGCGCCCTGATCGATGTAGAACCCCAACGTCGCCGGTTCCTTCAGGCCTAGTTGGGTCAGCGTCGTCTGCATCAACTGCGTGTCCTTCAGGCCGTCCTTCTCGGTCCCCGCATCCAACCAGACGCGCACAGGTAGCGGACTCCACAGCTGTTTCACCCACGACACGATGTGCAGGTCGTCCCACCACCACGCGCCGCTCATGCAGACCGCCGACCCCCAGGTCTGCGGGCGCGTCTCCAGGGCGTACAGGCTCATCAGCGCCCCCAGCGACGAACCGCCGATCGCGCGCTGCAGCCGATCGTCCAGCAGCCGGTAGCGCTTCTGCGAATCGGGCAGCACGACCTTGTCCACCCACTGCAAGAACAGCTCGCCGCCACCGCCGTCCTCTTGCCCCTTGTCCAGCCAAGGCGTGTATTCGTAAATCCGCTTGGCACCCGCATGATCCATACCAATGACTACAATTTCACCTAGTTGCGCCGCAGCCATCGCCTTGAGCACCGCCTCGTCCAACTGCCACGACACCCCAAAGCTCGCCGTCTCGTCCTCGAACAGGTTCTGGCCATCCATCATGAGCAAAAGCGGATACTTGGCCAGCGTATTCTCGTCGTAGCCAGGTGGCAGGAAGGTCCGTATGGTTCGCTTGGTACCCGAGGGCCCGGCCAATTCGTAGTTCTCGCGCCGACCACTCGCGCCCTTGGCGTCGAAGTAGGGATAGACGTGGCGTTGCTCGTGTAGTTGGACGACATGGTTATTTCCCAATGCCCACAGACCCTTGCGCATCGCCTTGATCTGGATCGTGCCAGGCTTGTCCGGCAGCACGAAACGCGCGGCATCGCCCAGCACCTCGATCGGAGCCAGGTCCGCATCCCACGAGAGAGGCGGCGTGTCCCCGCGCAGGGCCATCTCGGCCGCGAAGGGGTGGTGCACCCAGACCGTGGTCGGGGGCTGGACCGCGTCCGGTTGAGCGGTGTCCTTGCCAGCCTCAGCGTCAGGCGGCGACCCCACGTCGGCGATGACCGCCACATCCGCGACGGCACTGCTGTCGGCGGCTGCGTCTGGGGCGACGGAATCGCCTGGCGCGGAATCGGCCTGCGCGCTGTCGGCAAGCGAGGCGTCTGCCGCCGTTGCATCGCCGGGACCAGGGGCGGCGTCTTGCCCGACATCGGCGGCGGACGGACCTGGACCCGAGGTCTGGACCGGCCCGGCGCACGCGAACGAGAGCGCGACCAGCCAAGCCAGGAAACTCGTTCTTGCCGAGCGTGTCACACGAAGTCCCTACGGCCGATCCGTTCGATCAGGTCCTGCTCGCGCGTCCGGAACACCAACTGATGCAAGCGTTCTTCGTCCGCCGAGCCGAGCTGCACGAACTCCAAGGCCAATTGCGCGCCATCCGGAGTCTCGAGCCGCCTGACCACACGCGCCACCGCCGACACGTCTTGCTTGCCGTTCTCCACGCGCAATGAAATTTCCAGCAATTCACCGGGTTCGACTTCGAGCACCGAGGGCAGCCGAATTCCCGCGGCGGAAACGTCCACCTCGACTTGGGCCCAGGGCTGCCGTGGCCCGCCACGCCGACTCAGCCGCGCTCGCAGGTGAACGGGCGCGCGCACGAAGCCACGCCGTTCGCCATCGCTTGGATCCTGAAGCGAAACAAGGTAGTAGCTTGACGGCAGGACTTCTTCCACGCGCATCGGCCAGGCGTACAGCCGGGCGTCGTTGGTAAAGAGGATCACCGCAGTGCCACGAGGGTCCACGGCCCATGCCGGCTGGCTGGCCTTGCGGGGCACGAACATCGTCCCGCTCGTGACGGTGCCGGCCCGCGCCACGTGGGTAACGGGAACTCCCGCCACCTCGACGAGGACAGTGATGCGATCGCCTTCGAGCGGCCGGACGGGACCTTGCACTGGCTATGCCTCGCCCAGCGCCGCCTTGAGATCGCGGATGATGTTCTTGAGTTCACTGCTGCGATTGGTGCACGCGTCGATGCCCTCGCGCAGCATCTCGAAGCCCTCGTCGCGCTCCTCGACGTCCTCACTGCGGATTTGCTCGTAGGCGTCGCTCACTGTCATGAAGTCGTTACGGAAACTCGACACGACGCCGTTCAGCTCGCCGATCAGCTTGGTCATCTGGGGCCCCGGCCCGGCGCTCGGCATGACAGCGGCTTGGGGCGCAGCCACGGCTTCGCGCAGTCGCTGCTCGAACTGGGCTTTTTCCGCTTGCATCTGGCCGATTTCCGCCTCGAGTTTGGCGAACTCCGCTGCCTGGGCTGCGCCGCCACCACTGTTGTTCGCAGCCTGGTTGCGCGCCTCGTCAATGTCCTTCATCAGCTTCTGGATACGTTTCAGGTTCGCGCTCGACGACGCTTCCAGTTCGCGAATGGTCGCCTGCAGTTTCACCACTTGGGCTTCGAGCGCCGCAGTGTCGCCGGCGCTCGAGGCTGCCTTGCTCAAGCGATCCAGTTCCGCCTTGTCCGCTTCCTGCGTCTGGACCGCCGCCTGCCATTGCGCCTGCACGGCCAGGCGTTCGGCTTCTGACAGCTCCAAAGCCTGCTGCATCCTAGGCAGTTCCGCGCGCAGACGCTCACTCTCCGCGGCAGCTTCGGTGGTCCGCGCCTGGGCGGCCTTCAGTTGCAGCCGCAGCCTCGCCAGTTGCTCCTCGGATTCGCCCGCGACACCCTGGCCTGGCGCGGATGCCGCCGCCGCACGCAACTGTTCGATTTCCAACGCCGATTCGGCTGTGCGCGCCTTCTCGGCCTTCAGTTGCAGCTTGAGCTTGTCCAGTTCCTCGCTGCTGGCGCCCGCACCCGTGCCACTGGCCGCGAGATCCGCTTGGGCTTTCTGCAGTTGCGACTTCAGTGCGTGGAGCTTCTCCTCGGCTTCGTCGCGCGCCGCCACTTGAACGTCGTACTCGTCAAGGGACACCGCGTTTGCCTGGGCGTCTTCCAACTGCTGCTTCAAACGCTGGTTTTCCGGTTTCAGCGCGGCCAGCGTCGCCTCTGCTCCCTCGGCGCGCATCTTCTGCAAGGTCGCCAATTCTTCAGCATTGCGGCGGCCGGCGCGGGCTTCCTCGAACTTCTCCTGGGCCGTGTGCAAGCCGTCGCGCAAGGTCGCCAACTCCTGGGCCAGCGCCGCGATGTGCGCTTCGTCCTCGGCGCGCGATCCCTGACCACCCATCGCCTGGGCATCCGCGACTTGCGCCTGGGCGTCCGCCAACTGGTCCTGGACTTGCTGGATATCCGCTTGCAGTCTGTTGTTTTGCGTCTCGAGACCGACCAGTTCGTTGCGCAGCTTCTGCACTTCGTCCTGCGCCGTCGCCAGTTCGCCGTCCAGGTCCATCAACTGCCGCGGCAGTTCGCGCAACTGCTGCAGTTCCGCGAGCATGGCCTGGCGTTGCGAATCGTCCTGACTATCCTGCATCCGCCGGCTGAGCGACTCGAGCTCGATGCGCAGACCCTGGATCTTGCTGTCGCGATCATCGACTTCCCGTGATCGCTGGCTCAGTTGCGTACGCAGATCCTCGATGACGGCGGCGTCCGGCTCGTGCGCTTGCGACGTCTGCCGGCCCGGCGAGGGCTGGCTCGGCACAGGCGGCGGCGGCGCGACGTTCATCGGCGGCGGCGGCGGAGGCGGCGGCGCCCCCCTCGGCGGCGGAGGCGGCGCCACCTGGGCTACCGGCGGCGGCGGGGGTGGCGGCGGCGGAGGGGGCGGCGGTGGGGCCCAATCCGAATTATCGGCAAACCGCGTGGATTCGGCCTCTTCGTAGTTGTTGTCGTCCTCGAGCGGGGCCTCTTCCTCATACAGGCCTTCGGTCGGCCGCGCGAAGTCCTCGTCATCGAAGTCGAAGCGCATCTCGAAGTTGCCGCACATCAGGAACTCGCCGGTGTCGATCTGGACCGGCACCTGCGGTTCGAGGCGGATGTTCTGGTAGAACGTGCCGTTGGACGAGCCGTTGTCCTGCAGCCAGTACGCCTCGCCGTCGAAGAAGACGCGCGCGTGCTGACGCGAGACGCTCTGGTTGGACGTGCGGATGCCACAAGTCCGGTGCCGTCCGATCATCACGTCGGGATTCTCGGGCCCGACCGCGATCTCGAGGGCTTCTCCGCCGTCGCCGATGTAGCTGATTCGTGCCACCGCTCTGCTCCTGTCATCGTCGCGCTGAGGCTGTCGCCGGGGATTGGTTCGGGCGAGGTTGGGACGGCAGTGGGCGACGTTAGCAGAGCCATCGGGCTCGCACAATGCCAGCGCTCGCCTGGAACGCGGGCGGCACCGCTCGTTGGGCGCAGCCGCCTTCGGCCTTCACCCGTGGCTTTTTTGCCATGCTCGCCTTGACACGCGCAGGGCCCCTCCTAACTTGTGACGGCCTGCGCATCGGGATGGATTCACCAGTAGTTCAAGGACGTTGCCTAAGGCGCGCAACCCCGCCGGCCCGGGCGCTGGCACAGGACAACAGGAGCGTACGTCATGGGCAAAATCATCGGCATCGACCTCGGCACGACCAATTCCGTGGTGGCCATCATGGAGGGCGGCCAGCCCGTCGTCATCGCCAACCAGGAGGGCGGCCGCACCACGCCGTCGGTCGTCGCCTGGAACGACAAGAACGAAATCCTGGTCGGCCAGATCGCCTTGCGCCAGGCCGTGGTCAACTCGAAGAACACGGTGTACTCGGTCAAGCGTCTGATCGGCCGCAAGTTCAATGAGGTAACTGAGGAAATCAAGCGCCTGCCGTACAAGGTCGAACCGGCGGACAACGGCGACGCCTACGTGGTGATCAATGGCCGCAAGATGTCGCCGCCTGAAGTGTCGGCGAAGGTCCTGGCCAAGCTGAAGCAGGCCGCGGAACAATACCTGGGCGAGTCGGTGACGCAGGCCGTCATCACGGTTCCCGCCTACTTCAACGACAGCCAGCGCAATGCGACCAAGGACGCCGGCCGAATTGCCGGTCTCGAAGTCCTGCGCATCGTCAACGAGCCCACGGCGGCGGCGCTGGCGTACGGTCTGGACAAGAAAAGCGACGAGACGGTGGCGGTATTCGACTTCGGCGGTGGCACGTTCGACATCTCGATCTTGGAGATCTCGGACCACGTCGTCGAGGTGAAGGCCACCAACGGCGACACCCACCTGGGCGGCGATGACGTCGACAACGTGGTGATCGACTGGCTGGTCAGCGAGTTCAAGAAGGACCAGGGCATCGATCTGGCCGCCGACATGATGGCCAAGCAACGCCTGAAGGAAGCGGCGGAAAAGGCCAAGATCGAGCTGTCGCAGGCAGCCGAGACCGAGATCAACCTGCCGTTCATCACCATGGACGCGACCGGGCCGAAGCACCTGCAGATGCGGCTTTCGCGCGCGAAGTTCGAAGACCTGTGCGAGCCGCTGTTCAAGCGCCTGATCGAGCCGTGCCGGAAGTGCCTGGCCGACGCGGGCAAAAAGGCGGCCGACATCGACGAGGTGATCCTGGTCGGCGGTTCGACCCGCACCCCGCGCGTGCAGCAGATCGTCAAGGATATCTTTGGCAAGGAGCCCAACCGCACCGTCAACCCGGACGAAGTGGTGGCGCTTGGTGCCGCGGTCCAGGCGGGCGTGCTGGCGGGCGACGTCAAGGACATGCTGCTGTTGGACGTGACGCCGCTGAGCCTTGGCGTCGAGACGCTGGGTGGCATCATGACCGCGCTCATCAAGCGCAACACCACGATTCCGCACCGCAAGACCGAAGTCTTCTCGACCGCTGAGGACATGCAGACGGCGGTGACGGTCAAGGTCTTCCAGGGTGAGCGCGAGATGGCGCGGGACAACAAGCTGCTCGGCCAGTTCAATCTCGAGGGCATTCCCCCGGCGCCGCGCGGAGTTCCGCAGATCGAAGTGACTTTCGACATCGACGCGAACGGCGTGGTGCATGTGACGGCCAAGGACAAGGCGACCCAAAAAGAGAACAAGATCACGGTCCAGGGCGGCTCTGGCCTGTCCAAGGAAGAGGTCGACAAGCTGGTCAAGGAGGCGCAGTCCCACGCCGAAGAAGACAAGAAGCTCCGGGAGACGGTCGAGGCGCGCAACCACGCGGAATCGACGATCTACCAGATGGAGAAGACCATCGCCGAACATGGCGAGAAGTTGCAGGGCGCTGACCGCGAGACCTTGGACAAAGCGCTGGCCGATGCCAAGGAAGCCTTGACGTCCGGGGACCTGGAGCGCATCAAGGCGACTCAGGAATCGCTCAAGCAGGCCGCCTACAAGCTGTCCGAAGTGATGTACGCGAACACCGCTGGCGCCGGTCCGGGTCCGGACGGCAGTGGCGGAGGCGCGCCCGGCACCGGCCCGGCTCCCGGCGAGAAGAAGGACGGCGGCAACGTGGTCGACGCCGAGTTCGACGCGTAAGTAGAGACGTGGGACGGCGAGGGCGCGCACGGCGACTGGAGGATTCCGGTAACTGTGGGCGCCTTTCGCCTTCTGGGTTCGGCTCCGGTTCCGGTTCCGGGTTCGGGTTCGGGTTCGGGTACGGGTTCGGGTACAGGGTCGGGTACGGGCCCGGGGTCGGGTACGGGTTCGGGTACGGGTTCGGGTCAGGGCAGGGACGTCCGCTCCCTGCGGTCGCTACACGCCCTGCCCGTTTTCGAGGAATCGGAGCTATCCGCTCCTCGCCCCTCGAAAACGGGTACGGGTTCGGTTTTTTGCGCCACACCGGGTTTGTCGATGAAGAAAGACTATTACCAAGTGCTCGGTGTGGCGAAAGACGCGAC
>CAYHHL010000003.1:0-6122 GCA_964356325.1 uncultured Enterobacteriaceae bacterium
CGGATGCATTGAGGTTTTGCCGAGTCCGGAAGTGGGGCCGCCAATCGGTGCTGGCGATTCGCGCCCGACGTTTCGCTCACGGCCACTTGCGCAATGGCGGCACCCTCCTAACCTATTAGTCCTTGCGCGCGCCGGGGCACTCTGACTTGCTGCGCATCCCGACGATAGGAGGCCTCTTGCACCAGTTCATCGAAGAATCGCTCCGACAGTGCTTTCCGGACGCGATGATCCGCGTGCTCGACACGACCGGTGGAGGCGATCACTTCGACGTCGAAATCGTCGCGCCGCAGTTCGCCGGCCTGAGCATGATCGAGCAACACCGGCTGGTGTACGACGCGCTCGGTGACAAGGTCGGCTACGAAATCCATGCCTTGGGCCTGCGGACGCGCGCCCCGGGCCATTAGTCCAGATCGCTTTTGGCACAATTGCCAGTCGACACTGCCAGTCGACGCGATCGCCAGCCATTCAGGAGTGCCCATGTCCCGTGACGTCCAGACCGAAATCGACCAGCTCGTTCACTCCAAGCCTGTCGTCTTGTTCATGAAAGGCACGCCGGCCTTCCCGATGTGCGGCTTTTCCGCGCGGACGATCGAAGTGCTCAAGGCCTGCCAGGTGCCGTTCGACACCGTCAACGTCCTGACCGATCCGGACATCCGCGAAGGCGTGAAAGTCTATGGCCGCTGGCCGACGGTTCCGCAGTTGTACGTGAGCGGCAAGCTGATCGGCGGCTGCGACATCACGACGGAAATGTTCCAGCGCGGCGAGTTGGCACCGCTGCTGAAGCAAGCCGTGGCCGCGACTGCCGCCTAGTTGTCAGCTGGGATCTTGGAGCAGGACCTGCAGCCGCGACGGCATCAGCTCGTAACGAGTCTGGCAGTAATCGCACGTCATTTCCAGCGGTTCATCGCCACTCGCCAGTTCTTCGACGTCCTTGCGCGGCAGTGATCCGAGCATCGCCAGAATTCGCTCCTCGCTGCACCGGCACTGGTAGACCACCATTTCGCGGGCGCATTGGTCCCAGCGATACCCCGACATCAGCCGCTCGGCCCACGCGCGACCGTCCGGGTCCGCCTCGGTCATGCCTGCGGACAGCGGGCCTATCGCGTCCAGGTTTTCGGTCACGCGGCGCAGATCGTCGCGGGTCCCCTCGGGCATCAACTGCAGCAGGTAGCCCACGGCCGCTGCGATCTCGCCGTCCTCGCCCAGGTTCACTTCGATCTTGAGCAACGCCAGGATCTGCTCGCTCTCCAGCAGGTAGTGCATCATGAACGATTCCATGGTCGTACCCTGCAGGGCCACGGTGCTCTGGTGCGCCTTCTCGCGCCGGGCGTGGGTCCGCGAGACCTGCATCGTGCCTTGGCCGATCAGGAAACCGAAGTCGGCGCCGTCCTCCTTGGGCCTTTGCACGAAGCAGCGCACGCCGCCGTTTTCCCACGCGTCCACCACGATCTGGCCGACCGGGCCGCGGTGGTTGAGGTAGACCTGCATGCGTTCTTCGGGATTCAGCGTGGACCGCACGAGCAGCGTCGCCATCGTCAGTTCACCCAGCAACTTGGCCACGTCCGGGGAGCCTTGCAGCCGCCGCGACGCCTCGCGCACCGTCTCGGTCGCCCGCACCACCAGCAGCCGCGCCTCGCCGTCCCGGGTCAGGCCTCGCCACAGCGTGTCGTGACCGAGCGGCGGCGCGTCGTCCACGAAAAGCGTAGGCCCGAAGCGCCGTTCCTCGGCCAGACGCTTGTAGCGTTCCAGCACGGTTTCCTCGGGATTGGCCTCTTCCGGCTTGGTCGATTCCTGCATCAAGGTCCCTGTGCCCGTTCGGGGTGGAATTCACTGTTCCGTAGTCACCCGCACCACTTCGGCAAACGAAGTCAGTCCCAGGGCCATCTTCTTCACCGCCGCCTCGCGCAAGGTCAGCATACCGTCGGCGGCGGCTTGGCGACCGATCTCCACGCCATCGGCCTTGGCGAGTACCAGCTTGCGGATCTTGTCGGTCATCGGCATGACTTCGAACACCCCGGTGCGCCCCCGCAATCCCGTGTCACGACACGCCGCGCAGCCCGCGCCTTGCCAGACCGGAAAGCGCTCGCCCGGCCGCATCTCGACACCCAACAAGGCCCCTTGATCACGCGTCAATTCTGTCTCGTAGCGGCACTGCAGGCAGATGTTGCGCAACAGGCGCTGTGCCACCACGCCCACCAGTGTCGACGCCACCAGATACGGCGGCACCCCGAGCTCGTCCAGCCGGCCGATCGTGCCCGCCGCGTCGTTGGTGTGCACAGTCGAAAGCACGAGGTGGCCGGTCATCGCCGCCTGGACCGCGTGCTGGGCCGTCTCCGGATCGCGGATCTCGCCGACCATGATGATGTCCGGATCCTGGCGCAACAGCGTGCGCAGCGCGCTGCCGAACGTCAGCCCCAGCTTGGGGTTCACCGCGGTCTGGTTGAAGGCCTCGACCACCATTTCGATCGGATCCTCGATGGTCGTCACGTTCACGCTCGGCGTCGCGATCGCCCGCAAGGCACTGTAAAGCGTGGTAGTCTTTCCGGATCCCGTCGGCCCGCACACCAGCACCAGACCGTGCGGGCGGTGGATCATCTTTTGCACCAGGGTCAATTCGCCCGGGAAGAAGCCGACCGCCGAAAGGTCTTGCAGCAGCGTCGTCGGCTCGAAGATGCGCATCACCACCTTCTCGCCGAACGCGGTAGGTAGTGTCGAAATGCGCAGTTCCACCTCACCGCTGCCGGTCGGCAACTGGCCGGGAGCCGTGTGAGCCGCGGCGTGCTGCTGCAGCTTGATGCGACCGTCTTGCGGTTTGCGCTTCTCAGCGATGTCCAGGCGCGCCAAGGTCTTGATCCGCGACGTGATCGCGTGGTGCACGACGCGCGGCAACTGGTGGACCGTGTGCAGCACGCCGTCGATGCGCAGGCGCACGTGCGACTGGTCGCGCTTGGGCTCGATGTGGATGTCCGAAGCCTTCTGCTCCAGCGCGTAACGCAACAGGAAATCGACCGCGTGCACGACATGGCGATCGTCGCCTTCGACCGGCTGACCCGCCGCCCCCAGCCGCACCAGTTGCTCGAGATTGCCGAAATCCGTCAGCGGTTCGCCCAGTTCCGCCGCGGCGCCGCGAATGGTCGCCCGAAACTGAAAGATCTCCGCCAATTGCCGCTGGATGTCGGCCCGCACCGCCAGCACGAGCTCGACCGGCATCCCCGAGCGCGCCTGCATCGTCGCCAACACGTCGTCGGCGTGGGGCTCGGCGACCGCGAGCACGAGGCGATCGCCCTCCTGGCCGATCGGCAGCACGCAATTGCGCTTGGCATAGGCGTGGCTGATCTGCGCCGTGACGAAACGGGCGTCGATCTTCAGCGGGTCGATGCGCACGTAGCGCAAGCCGTGGGCTGCCGCTATCGCCTGCTGGATGCGGTCTTCGCTGACAGATTGCCCTGTTGGACTAGTCAGTTGGAAGGAAGCGACCAGTTCGGTGGGCGTGATCGGCGCCAGTTCCTCGCCCGGAGTCACCGCGTTGGGCTGGTGCTGACGCTCGCGTTCGAGGATGCGCCGGCGTCGATCGGCCATGCGTTTGACTTCGAGGGCATGCGCGCCGGTCACGAGCCCGCCGGCTTCGAGCAGCTCGAGCAGCGCTTCGAGGGTCAGCGGACCGGAAGGTAGGCGGGCGGGCTCGGTCACGTCGCGATCATGGCACAGAACCCGCGAAAGTTCAGCGGTAGCTACAAAATATCGCCGAGCGATCTGCTAACCAAAGCCGAGCGATCTGCTAGCCAAAAGCGTCTTCGTCCCGATCACCCGGCTCGGCCTGGATGCCGCTGAAGTCGTACAGGGTGCGATCCAGCAAGAACCGAGGCTTGACGTCGGTCACGGCCCGAATGGCGCTGGGCATCGAACCCGGGTAGCGCTGGTCCAGTTCCTGCAGCAGCTGCTGCATCTGCCCGCGCTTGAGATCCGGCTGCTTGGAGCACAGGCTGCAAGGTATGATCGGATACTGCTTGTGTTCCGACCACTTGATGAGGTAGGACTCGGGCACGTAGGCCAACGGGCGGATCACCACGTTCTTGCCGTCGTCGGCGCGCAGCAGCGGAGGCATGGCCTTCAACTGCCCGCAGAAGAACAGGTTCAGCATCAGCGTGGCGAGAATGTCGTCGCGGTGGTGGCCCAGGGCAATCTTGGTGCAGCCCAGCTTTTGCGCGGTGTCGTAGAGGATGCCGCGCCGAAGTCGGGAACACAGCGAACACGTGGTCTTGCCGGGCTCCAGCTTGTCCAGCACGATTTGGTAGGTATGCTGGTCGATGATCTCGTACGGCGAGCCCGAGTCCTTCATGTGCTGCTCGAGCACGTGGGTCGGAAAGCCCGGATGGCCCTGATCCAGGTGCACGGCGACGATCTCGAAGTCGATAGGCGTATGCTTCTGCGCCCGCTGCATGAAGTGCAACAGGCCGTAGCTGTCCTTGCCGCCGGACATGCAGACCATGACCTTGTCGCCGTTCTGCAACATGCCGAAGTCCTTGCTGGCCTTCGTGAACATGTGCGAGATGCGGCGTTCCAGGTTGTGCGGATCGTCCGGAACCAGCCCGCGGTCCGGGATGCGCACGTCCATGTCCCCGAGATCGGGCAGGATCGGCCGCACCATGTCGGCTTCGGACGGCATCTCGTCGCTGGGATGCCCAGACAACGTCACTTGGTTCACGGGCGGCTCTGGCGGACGCAAGCTGCGCGGTGCCGTGACCCGCCCCGCGGTCTTGGGCGACGGCACATCGGCTCGGCGGGACGGCTCGCCGTTCGGATCGACTTGACTTTCCACGGAAATCTTACCTCGGCGCAACGGCTACTTCTTGTGGCCGCCGTCTGCCTTCTTCTCGTGATGGCCCTTCTTTTCGCCGGCCTCTTCAGCGGCACCTTCGGCAGCAGCGGCCTGGACACCCTTGCGAGCGCCCGCCTCTTCGTGATCTTCGGCGGTAGCGGGTTCGACCGCGGAAACCTTGGCTTCCTGAGCGGCTTCGGCCTTGGCGTGCTTGGGCTCGACAGCTGGCGCCTCGGCAGCCTTCTTCGCTTCGGCGTGCTTGCCGTGATCCGCGGTCACGCCGGCCTGCGCGCCGTTGTGCTGGGGCAGGACCGTCAGGATGCGTTCGGGGTGGGCGACAATCGTCTCGATCGCCTTGCCGATGCGAGCCAACGCGCCTGCATCATACAGGTCGGTCTTGGCGACGCCGGCGCTGTCGAGCACCTGGGCCGCGACCGCACGCGCGCTCAGGTAATCGAAGCGGCGCTCGAACGCCTGGATGAGGTTATCGTGCGTCAATCCGGTGCCGGCCATGCTCACGCCTCCTGACTGTCGGACGCCTCGCAAGGTCATCCAGACGATGTTCGTTCAACTCGTGATTTCCGCCGGTTACAGTGACGAACAGGTTGATCGTCCCGGTAAGGGCGCACCGAGACTATCGCTTCGTGACGAGCCGCACAAGTCTGCATCGAGAACCTCTTGTGACCAACCCAAGTCTGACGGTGCGGTCCCGCTTGTGCCACTGCAAAGGTCGCGATAGGGTCGCTCGACATTCTTTGTTGTCACGGCGCCGTGTTCGATTACAGTCCAGGCACACGCCGGATTGCGCACCACCATTCCAAGGAACAGCGATGGCGTCTCGACGTCCGCACGCGACCCGAACCATCGGCGCATCCGCGGCATTGGGTGTCGAGGTGCCGTCGTCTCCGCGACTGGTCGTGGCCATCGGCACGTCGGCCGGCGGGCTGGACGCCTTGCGCCGCTTCTTCGCCGGCGTACCCGACGGTACCGGCTTCGCGTTCGTGGTGCTGTTCCACGCCGGCCCCACCCAGCCCAGCATGCTCGCAGACTTGCTGGTCGAGGGCGCGCATCTGCCCGTGGTCCGCATCACGCCGGGCATGGCGCTGCAAGCCGACCGCATCCACGTGATGGCACCGGGCACAGTGCTCGCGCTGGACAAGGGCACCCTCGTGGTGACGGAGCAGGATGAGGAGCACCAGCGCCAGCATCCTATCGACGCCTTCTTCGAGTCCATGGCGAGCGACCAGGGTGAACGGGCCGTGGGCATCATCTTGTCCGGCACCCTGAACGACGGCAGCCTGGG
>CAYHHL010000003.1:6222-8224 GCA_964356325.1 uncultured Enterobacteriaceae bacterium
GCGCCTTGCTGCAACGTGGCACCGGCAACGATTTCAGCGGCTACAAGCGCACGTCGTTGATTCGCCGTGTCCAGCACCGGATGCACGCGCTGCACACCTCTGACGTGGACGCATACGTGCGCACGCTGATCGAAGATCCCAAGGAGCCTGGCAACCTGTTGAAGGAAGTGCTGATCGGCGTGACCCAGTTCTTTCGTGATCCAGAAGCGTTCAAAGCGCTCGATCGCCTCGTGCTGGAGCCGCTGTTCGCCGAACCGATGGGCGATCGGGCGGTGCGCGCATGGGTGGTGGGCTGCGCGACGGGCGAAGAGGCGTATTCGCTGGCGATGTTGCTGTACGAGCACGTGGAGCGCTGTTCGGTGCCGCCCCGACGTGTGACGATCTTCGCCACCGACATCGATCGCGCCGCCCTGGACGTAGCCCGCCGAGGTCGCTATCCGCTGACCATCGCCGAGAAGATGGACGCGGCGCGACTCGACAAGTTCTTCGTGCGCGATGGCGACGCGTACCAGATCCGCAAGGCCGTGCGAGACCTGTGTACGTTTTCGCTTCACAACGTGTCGCAGGACCCGCCATTCGCACGCCTCGACTTGCTGTGCTGCCGCAACCTACTGATCTATTTTGACTTACCAATGCAGCGGCAACTCATGCCGCTGTTCCACTACGCGCTGCAACCCGGCGGTTGCCTGATGCTCGGCCCTTCGGAGCAGGCCAGCGAGCCCCTGTTCAAGTCGCTCGACAAGAAGGCCAGGCTGTATTGCCGCCGCGAACTGGCCACGCGGCAGCAGGTGGTGTTTCCGTTGTCCCGCCGCGCCAACATGCAAGCCACGCCTGTCGCGATGCCGTCCCTGCAGCAGGACAATCTGGCCGGTGCCGAATTGAGCGTGGTGCGCTCCCTGGAACGCATCCTGCTGAATCAGTACGTGCCAGCCAGCGTGGTGGTGACCGAGCAGGGCGAGATCGTCTATTCCGCCGGGCCCATCGACCGCTTCCTGGCGATGACTCCCGGGCCCCCCAGCCTGGACCTGTACCAACTGGCGCGCAGCAACTTTCGGCCGCAACTGCGTTCGCTCGTGCGGCAAAGCGCGACGGCGCCAGATGGCAAGGTTTCGGCGGAGCTGACGACGGCCGCCGGCGAGTCCCTGCGGATCGAAGTGCGGCGACTGCACGAGATAGCGAGCGCCGACCTGACGATCGTGGTGTTCCGGTTGTCGCCACCTCCCGCACCGCCAACGGACGCCTCCGGTGCGAAAGGCCAGCCGCCGGTGGACGCGGCGCGCCTGCAACTCGAGCTCGAGAGCACCCGGCAGCACCTGCACGCCGCGGTCGAAGAGGTGGAGCACTCCAACCAGGACTTGCGCCTGACCAACGAGGAACTCCAGTCTCTGAATGAGGAACTACAGTCGACCAACGAGGAACTGCAGACCGCCCAGGAGGAGATGCAATCCGTCAACGAGGAGTTGGAGACCGTCAACGCCGAACTACACGCCAAGCTGGAGGAACTCGCGGTCACGCACGCGGACCTGCAGAACCTGTTTCGCGCGACCGAAATCGCCACCCTGTTCTTGGACCGCAGCCTGACCATCCAACGCTTCACGCCGGCCTCGCGCGCCCTGTTCAGGTTGATCGACAGCGACGTGGGGCGACCGATCCTCGACATTGCGGCGCGCTTCGGCGTGGTGGATTTACCCGGCGACATCGAGACCGTGCTGGCCACGTTGGCGGCTGTAGAGCGAGAAGTTCTCACCAACGATGGCAAGCGCACGTTCTACATGCGGATCCTGCCGTACCACACCATCACCGAGCGGGTGGACGGTGTAGTACTCACGTTCGTGGATGTCACCGAAGTGAAGCGAGGCAAGGCGGCGGCGGCGCAGTTGGCCGCGATCGTGCGCTCGTCGTGGGACGCGATCTTCAGCGTGTCGGCCGAAGGTCTGGTGACCAGTTGGAACAGCGGCGCCGAGTCGGTGTACGGCTATGTGGCCAAGGAGATCGTGGGCAA
>CAYHHL010000003.1:8324-23635 GCA_964356325.1 uncultured Enterobacteriaceae bacterium
GCGGCGTTCGAGGACAGCGACGGCCGCGTGGTCGGCCTCATCACGTCGGTGGCTGACGTAACGGCACGACGTACCCTTGCGGATCAACTACAGAAATCGCGCAGGATGGAAGCGCTGGGCCTGCTCGCGGGCGGCCTGGCCCACGACTTCAACAACATGCTCACGGCCATCTTGGGCTACGCCGAGCTGTCGGTGGATTCGACCAACGACCCAGACGTACGGGAGAACCTGCTGGAAATCATGGCCACCGCGCACAGGGCCGCGGACCTGACCGGCCGGTTGCTGGGTTTCGCACGCAAACAGGTAGTCATGCCGCGGGACGTCGATCTCGGTGACGTGGTGGCCGGCGTTACGCACATGCTCCGGACGCTGGTAGGTCCGCAAGTCGATCTGCAGGTGCCGGCGCCAACCGAAACGGCGTTCGTGCATGTCGACTCCCTGCAACTCGAGCAAGTGCTGGTCAACCTCGTGGTGAACGCCCGCGACGCCATGCCCCAGGGCGGACGGTTGCGCATCGTGCAAACCGTCGTGGAGGCTCCCCAGCCAGACCTGCCTGCCGACGTGGTGCCGGGCCGCTATGTTCAATTGATGGTGCAGGACAACGGCGCAGGCATGAGTCGAGAGCAACTGGCCCGTTGTTTCGAGCCCTTCTACACCACCAAGCCGCGTGGCAGCGGCACTGGCCTGGGACTTTCGTCTGCGTTCGGCTTGATCACCCAGGCTGGCGGGTACTTGTTCGCGGACAGCAAGCTCGGCAACGGCACGACGCTGCGCATGCTGCTGCCCGCGGTGGAACCGCCAGAGGTGGAGGTGCCGGAGGGGGAGGTGGCGGCCCTGGAGCCTGTCGCCGAGCCCACCGTTGCCCACGGCCAGGAAACCGTGTTGCTCGTGGAAGACACGCCGGAAGTGCGCCGGCTTGCTAGCGATGTCTTGGAAATGCATGGCTACCGCGTGGTTGCGGCCGACGATGGCGTGGCGGCGCTGGCGATCGCCGACCAGCACCCAGATCTGGATCTGCTGTTCACCGACGTGCTGATGCCGCGCATGGGCGGTCTGGAACTGGCACGCCGCCTGACCGCAACCCGGCCAGGCCTGCGCGTGCTGTACACATCCGGATACACGGAGGATGCGCTCAGCGAGGCCGAAATCGACATGCCGGGCCGGGCGTTCCTGGGCAAGCCGTTCACGCCGCGGAGCCTGGTGCAGGCGGTGCGGGCGCTGCTCGACGGGCCCGCACCGGGGGCCAGCCCCACGACATCGCGATAGCCCCGCTTGTCGTGGCGAACGGGCGTTGCGGGCACCACCGATTCGCGTATGCTCGATCGGTTGCAGGGCAGGCCATCGATCGCACGCCTGCACCCCCACGAGGCCCGACCATGATGCACGCTGCCCGGACCTTCCGCCTGCCGACCGCGTTCCTGGTCCTTTGCGCGTTCTGGTTGCAGGCGTGCAGCGACACCCCGCGCACCGGCAACATCTATTACGCCGACGCAGGCAAGTCCGACACCAGCAAGAAGTTCAGCGGTGACCTGGGCAACGTCGAGGCGGGCACCACTCAGCCGGACGGCACGCAGGGCTCGGACAGCGAACAGGACGTCGCGATCAAGCGCGAGATCATCCTGATGCTCAACACCGCGGTTCCGCAGGTGATCGGCCCCGCAGGCACGCTGCCCATCTACGCCAAGGTGATCGACTACTCGGTGGGCGCCCCGGCCAGCGACGTCGGCGTGTTCTGGGAAATGATTGCCAACGACGGTATCAACGGCCCCGGCAAGGGCGCGCTGGACACCCAGAACAACTTCACGAACGAAAATGGCTTGGTCAACAATAACTTCCACGCCAACAAGTCGCCGTCCACTGGGTACAAGTTGCGCGTCAGTTGCGAGGGCGCCGAACCCGTCACCCTGGACATCATCGTTTCGGATCTCGCCAAGGGCAGCATCAAGGTCAAGATGCTGTACGACAACCAGGTTCCGCTCGGCCAGGTGACCGTGCGCCTGATGAACGCGCCGTTTACCTGTGCTTCGTTCAAGCCGGTCTCGCCGCCCGACGTATTCCTGGCCAGCAAGGGCGCGGTCCTGAGCGATACCCCGCAGTTCGACGATCTGCCCGCGGACAAGAAGTACGGCGTCTACATCCTGGGCAAGGGCCTGGACAACCACCTGACCGCGGCCGGGTGCGCCGATGCCGTGCTGGTGGTCGACAAGCAGACGACCGAAGTGACCGTGACCCTGACGACCCTGCCGCTCATGGCGACGGGCGCCTACGACATGGTCAACCACTTCGACTTCACCGGCGCGATTCCCGGCAACCTGGGCAAGATTCTCGATACCGCGGTGCAGATCTTCTACGATCCCGGGGCGTTCATCGTCGAGCAGATCAAGAACCTGGTGAAGCAGTTGCTGCCGTCCATCATCGTCGACACGGTGTTCGGCCTGTTCGAGAAGCAACTCTCCAAGGTCGTGACGGACTGGCTGCTGACCAGTTCGCCGCCCTGGCTGCAGAGCTTCTTCACCATGGGCCAGGACGTGCTGCAGGTGGTGAAGAACCTGGAGATGGTCGGCGTGCTGAAGATCTACAAGATCAGCAACGATTACTTCGTCAAGGGCGAGATCGACTTCACCGGCGTCAACCTGTACTGGAAGCTCGGCTGCGACAAGAAGGACCCGAATTACGCGAGTTGCGGCAAGTTCGAATTGCTGGCCGGCAACGCCTCGAGCGATCCCAACTTCCCGTTGGACCTCCTGGCCGGCACCTTCACCGGCAGCATCTCGCAGCAGACCAAGCTGACCATCGATTCCAGCACGATCAAGCTCAACTACGGCAAGCTCATCCTGTTCGTGCTGACCAACATCATCCTCAAGAAGCTGACCGGCGAGACGACGTTCATCGGTGCGATGCAAAAGCTCATCAATTGCGCGGGCATCGCCAAGGGCATCGGCGGCTCCATCCTGGGCAAGATTGGCCTCTCGGAAAGCACGGTCAAGGGCGTGTGCGACAGCACGGTTTCGCTCATCGTCTTGCCGTTGGAGCAGATGCTGGGCGGCCTGGCCCTGGACTCCAAGCTCTCGCTCAGCGGCGTGTGCTGGATGGAGGACAACGACGACGACCTGAAGGTGGACAAGCTGAACGAGGGTGTGTGGGTCGGCACGATTGTTGCCGATACGCCGGGAAAACCGTTCAAGGGCGATTTCGTGGCAGTGCGCCAGCCTGGGCTTTGAACGAGAATTCTCGGGGTGTGATCTTTCGAAATCCCCCTTGAACGGCTTCTGTGTATTGATCGCTCGGCGATAATTCGTTGCTGCCGCTGAACTTCCTTTGGCGTGCGCTGTTTCCGGAACGGGTGTATCGTCCCCGGCCCATGCAATCGGACGCGGCAATGACCTTCCTCCCTCGCTTCTTGCTCCTGCTAGCGTGCGCCGCCACGGTCGCTTGCGCGGGACCGCAGCTCGATCGCCTCGCCGGTGAGCCAGCGACGGCCGACAAGTACACCGAGCCGGTCACGCGCCGGACGCACCCGGCGATCGACGGCGTGCAGCGCTTCGTCGCCGCCATGCAGCAAAACGACGCCGAACGCGCGTGGCTGCAACTCTCCGCCGAGACGCGCAAGGTTCTGCAACAGCGGGCGATTGCCGCGGGCGTGCGCGGTGTCGACGTGCTGCGGCTGCACAAGATGCCCGTGGGCGATTCCATGGCGAATGCGGTGCCTTTCGAGCCGCTGGCCGTGTTCGCCGTTCCCGCGGTGCTGACCTTGCAGTTGGCCACCACGCCGGCTCGCGACGACGCCATCGAACAGCGAGTCAACGTCGCAGGCACTGGCGGCGTGAATCGGACCGTGGTGATGCGCTTCGAAGGCTACCACTGGCGGATCCACCATCCCCAGCTTCAACTACCCTGAATCACCGGATTCGGCTCGCTCGTGACGTTCCATGACCCTGGCCATCCAGCAGCGCGCCCACACCTTCGCCAACATCGAGGCCCTCGGCGGCCAATTGCAGCGCCACGTCTACATCGAGACGATGGGTTGCCAGATGAACGTGTATGATACCGAGCGCATGCTCGAGGTGCTGGGCGAGGACGGCTACACGCAGACCGATGACGTCGAGCGCGCCGACCTGATCTTGCTCAACACCTGCAGCATCCGCGACAGGGTCGAGCACAAGGTCCTGTCCATGCTCGGGATCTTGCGCAAGCTCAAGGACTACAACCCGGAGCTCGTGCTGGGCGTGACTGGTTGCGTGGCCCAGCAGGAAGGCGACAAGCTCCTGCGCAAGGTGCCCTACCTCGACCTGGTACTCGGTCCGGACCAGATTCCCCTGTTGTCGCAGAAGGTTCGGGAAATTCGCGCGGTCGGGCTGCTGGCCGATCAGCGCCGAGTCGCCGCGACCGAGTTCGTGACCCGCAAGCAGTACGACTTTCCGGTCGCCCAGTCGCCGCTGGACGGTCGCGCCACGTCATTCGTCACGATCATGAAGGGTTGTAACAAGGTCTGCACCTACTGCATCGTCCCGTTCACCCGCGGTCGCGAGGTGTCCAAGCCCTCGGCCCAGGTGCTGGACGAAGTCCGGATGCTGGTCGCCCAAGGCGTGCGCGAAGTGACGCTGCTCGGCCAGAACGTCAACAGTTACGGCAAGGACCAGACGCGGGAACTGGACTTTGCCGATCTGCTGGCGGCCGTGAACGAAATCGATGGCTTGCACCGCATCCGTTTCACGACCTCGCACCCGATGGATTGCACCGACGCGCTGATCGAGGCGTTCGGCACGCTGCCCAAGCTCTCGCCGTTCTTCCACCTGCCGATCCAGTCGGGCTCCGAGAAGGTGCTCGAGGCCATGCGCCGCCATCACCGCGTCGACGACTACCTGGAAAAGATCGAGCGGTTGCGCAAGATCGTGCCGGACGTCGCCCTATCCACGGACATCATCGTCGGCTTTCCGGGCGAGACCGAGGCGGACTTCCAGCGCACCTTGGACCTGCTGGCGCGAGTGAAGTACGCGTCGATCTACAACTTCATCTACTCGGCGCGGCCGGGCACCCGCGCGGCGGAACTGGTCGACGACGTGCCACTTACCGAGAAGAAGCGCAGGCTTACGGCGCTCCAGGTGCTGCAGGACGACGTGTCGCGTGTGTGGATGGAAACGTTTCGCGATCGCGAGGTCGAAGTCCTGTTCGAAGGGCCGTCGCGCTCCCAGTTCGCCGGCGCCCACAGTGCCTTGGCCCAACACCACGAGGGCGCGCCGCAGATGATGGGGCGCACGCCGGAAAACGTGAAAGTGAACGTGGACATCCGGCTGGCGACCGATCTCTCGACCTGGAAGGGCCGCCTGGCGACGGTGCGCATCGACCGCGTGAACCCGCACTCGCTGCAGGGCACGCTGCTGAGCTTGGTGTGACCCGCAACCTGCGACTCCTTCTGCCTTTTGTCTGGATGGCGCTGCTGTTCTGGAGTTCCTCGCGCGCCTGGCCGCAAGCGAACGAACAGCTGGCGGTGTGGCTGCCGGTCTGGGTCACGGAAACGCTGCCGATGGACAAGGTCTTGCACGCAGGGCTGTACGGCGTGCTGGCGGCGCTGTGGGCCTGGGTGCTGCCGGGTCAGAAGCCCTGGCTTTTGCAGCGGACTCGCGTGGCGGCGCTGGCCTGGACGTTGGCGGTGGGGTTCGGGGCGCTGGACGAGATCCACCAGGGCTTCGTGCCGGGACGATCGCGCGACGCCCTGGATTGGCTGGCCGATGCCACGGGCGCAGGGCTGGCGCTGCTGACCTTGGAGTTCATGCACCAGCTGCGGCAGGCAGTGCCGGTCGAAGCCCCGTCATCCGAACACAAGCAAGGGTAATCGCGGACTACTCCGGTTCGCCCGCCGCTGACCAGCGCGCTGCCCGGGACTGCCGCCGCGTGTCGCCGGTTTGCGCTTCGACCTGATCGGTCAGCTTGCGCAACTCTACGATCTCGCGAAAGTAATGCTCGACCAGCGTCGGCAGGTGCGCCCGGCCGATGAAGCGCGCCGGGGGCTGATAGCCCTTGGGAATCCGCTGGTCCGCGGGCAGATGGTAGGTCACCGCCAGTGTTTCGACCTGGTCATCGATCGCCGCGACGTCCTGCCATACCGCGATCACACCGCGCAGGTTCTTGCGGTCCTCGGGCAGCGCCAGGTCGGTCTGCACCAGCGCCTGCCACGGTTGGTCGTGCGCCAACAGCCCGCGCAGTTCGGTCGAAAAGGTCTTGCCGAGTTCACGCGCGGCCTTGCGCAGCTCTGCCAGTTGCAGATCGGTCAACTTGTCGGCGGTCTCCTCGGCTTCCACGAAGCGCCGTTGCAGCTCACGCTCGGGATAGGTCGCCAGGTCTTCGGCCAGCAAGTTCGTGATCGCGTCGGCGGTTTCCCGCAAACGGCGTCGCGCCGCGCTCAGGTTCTCGGACTGGGTCATGGCATCCTCCAGAACAGTGTGAGACCTGAGGCGGATAACCTACCGCAAGCGCGTGCGCAACTTCTCGGTCAGCACGACCAGCGCGGGAATCTGCACGCCCTCGGCCTGGATCTGATTGGCCAGTTCCCACAGCGCACCGAGCTTGAGTTCCTCGACCAGGACGTGGCGCACCGCATCCACCGTCGGCTTCTTCGCGGTACCGAGCAGTTGGGCGACGCGCGCCGCCAGCCGGAACAGCGTGTATCCCAGACCTTGGCCCAGGCTCGACAGCGCCGCCGCTTCCCACCGGGTCGACGCCGAGGCCTCGGAGACCTGCGCGAGCAGTTCGGCCAGGCCGGTCACCTCGGCGGTCGCGAAGTACACGGCTACCGCAGAAGCCGCTGGCATTTCAGTCTCTTGCGTCAGCTGCCAGACCGCGAACACTTGCGCCCGCGCGCCGATCGAGGCGATCTCCTGGGCCAGATCCGCGGGCATCCCCGCCTGGGTCCACTTGCCGGCGCGCGCGACCGCCTCGGCCTGCCGCTTGGACGTCTGCGCCGCGGCCAGCCGGGGCGTGACCTGCTTGGCCCAGGCCTGGATCGTCGCCTCTTTGCTGAGTACCGGCGCCAGGTTCTCGCCGGGGAAGGTGGACAGCAGCCAATGGGTCGCCGCCGCCGCCGCGTCTTCGAGCGCCGCGAAGGCTTCGTACTGCTGCTGCGCCGGCAACTGACCGTCCAGGGCCATCAAGGCCTTGCGCAGTCTGGGCAATTGCAGCTGACGGCAAGCCATCGTGTGCGCCTGGCAAATCTCGACGACCGGGCGATCGAATTCCATCTGCAGGCGGGGCAGCAGCAGCGCACTGCCGAAGTCCACGAGTTCATTGGCCCACAGCGTCGAGACGATCTCGTGGCGCAGCATGTGCTGATCGATGGCCTTGGCGTAGTGACTGCGCACTTGCTCGGGGAAATAGTAGTCGAGGTACTGCTGGTCGACCTGGTGGCTGGAGCCCTTGTCCGCCGTCAGTTCGTTGTAGACCCACATCTTGGCAAAGGCCGTGATCCTAGCCAGTTCCGGACGAGTCAGACCCAAGCCGGCCTTGCGCCGCTCGGTGAAGGTCTGCTTGGACGGCAGCAGTTGCACTTCCTGATCGATGCCGATCGCGTCGACCAGGAACTTGACGACGTCGCCCCAGACCCGCAGTTGCGCCGCCGAGCGCATTTCCGCGACCGAGATGCCGAGCGATTGCTGCAGGTTGTTGTAGATCACCAGTTGGCAGACGTACTGGTCGATCGACAACAGCACAGCGTCGCGAACGTCCTGGGTGACTTCGCCCTTTTGCATCAGCGGTGCGAACAGGATCTTGAGGTTGACCTCGTGGTCGGACAGATCGACGCCCGCCGAGTTGTCCACGGCGTCGGTGTTGATCCTGCCGCCGCGCAACGCGAATTCGACCCGGGCCGCGTGCGTGAAGCCTTGGTTGCCGCCCTCGCCCACGACCTTGCAGCGCAACTCGGTGGAGTCCACCCGGATGCCGTCGTTGGTCTTGTCACCGACGTCGGCGTTGGTCTCGTACGTCGCCTTGACGAAGGTGCCGATGCCGCCGTTCCAGAACAGGTCGACGTCCAGCGTCACGATCGCGCGCATCATCTGCTCGCCGGTCATCTCTGTGCGGGTCGTGCCGAACAACTGCTGCATTTCCGGGGTCATCGCGATGGACTTGGCCGTGCGCGGGAAGATGCCGCCGCCCTGGCTGATCTTGTCGCTGGCGTACATGGCCCACGACGACCGCGGCGTGTCGAACAGGCGCTGGCGCTCCTCGAACGAGGCTTCGGGATCAGGGTTCGGGTCGACGATGATGTGGCGGTGATCGAAGGCCGCGACCAGCCGGATGGTGCGCGACAAGAGCATGCCGTTGCCGAAGACGTCGCCGGACATGTCGCCGATGCCGGTGACGGTGAACGGGTCGGTCTGGGTGTCGACGCCCATCTCGCGGAAATGCCTCTGCACACACACCCACGCGCCTTTCGCCGTGATGCCATAGAGCTTGTGGTCGTAGCCCTTGGAGCCGCCCGAAGCGAAAGCGTCGCCCAACCAGAAGCCGCGGCTCAGCGCGATGCCATTGGCGGTGTCCGAGAGGTGCGCAGTGCCCTTGTCGGCGGCGACCACCAAGTAGGGATCGGAACTGTCGAACACCACGACGTCTTCCGGATAGACGGTCTTGCCTTCCAGCAGGTTGTCGGTGACGTCGAGCAGTGCGTTGATGAAGACCTTGTACAGTTCGTCAGCCTGGCGCCGGCGGGCCTGATCGTCGCGCTCGGGCTTCTTCAGCACGAAGCCGCCTTTGCTGCCGACCGGGACGATGAGCGTGTTCTTGACCATCTGGGTTTGCATCAAGCCCAGGACTTCAGTGCGGAAGTCGTCGATGCGATCGGACCAGCGCAAACCGCCGCGCGCGACCTTGCCACCGCGCAAGTGGATGCCCTCGACGCGCGGGTCGTACACCCAGATCTCGAACATCGGTCGCGGCTCCGCCATCATCTCGACGTCGGCACAGTTCAGCTTGAAGCAAAGCGCGCGGGCGTCCTCGCTGCGCTGGAAGTAGTTGGTCCGCAGTGTCGCCATCATGAAGTTGGCGAACATGCGCAGGACCTTGTCCTCGACCGCGTCCTGCACCGCCTTGAGCTGCTCGATGAACTGGGCGTGTACCGCCTCGACGCGATTGGCTCGCCGCGCGTCCCGGCTCGAGACCACGTCGACCGCGTTGTCCAGGCGCGGCTCGAAGCGCGCGTTGAAGAGATCGACCAGTGTGCGCACGAGCGCGGGCTGGTTGAGCAACACCTGCTGCACGAGGTTGGCCGGGAAAGTCGTGCCGAGCTGACGCGCATAGCCGAGATACGCCCGCATCATCTGCAGTTGGCGCCAGGTCAGGCGCGCCGGCAGGAGCAGGCGATTCAGCGAACTCGAGTTCATCCGCCCGTCGAGCACCGCGTGCATCGCAGCCACGAACGCGTCGCCATGGGCCAGGACGTGCGGGCCGTGATCGGTCTCGGCGGCGATGCGGTACTGCTCGAACCAGACGGTGCGGCCCTCGGCGTCGGTGATCGCGATGGTCTGCTCGCCCAGCACGCGCAGGCCGAAGTGGTCGATGATCGGCAAGATGTCGGTCAGAGCGATGTCCGCGGTGCTGTAGATGAGCAGGCGAACGATGCCCGCGGCCTCGTCGTGGTGATCGCGGCGCAGGCGGATCTGCATCTGGCCGGAATCGCGCACGGAGTCCAACGCCTGGAAATCCTCATAGAGGTCAGCCGGTTCGACCGAGTGGTGATAGTTGGGCGGGAACGCCTCGCCGTACAAAAGGCACAGCCGATCGATGGTCGCCTCGTTGACGTCCAGACCGCGCAAGGTGTCGCGCATCGTCTCGAGCCACGGGCTGACCAGCGCCGCCACCGTGTCGGCGATCTGATCCTGGTCCGGATGACGCAACGTCCGATCCGCGAACAGCAACAGGTCGAGCATCACCGTGTCGGTCTTGCCCACCAGCAGGCGAAAGCGCACGTCGTCCGCGCCGAAAGCCGTGCGCAAGTAATCTTGGATGCGGCTGCGCACTTCCTCGCCGTAGCGCTCGTGCGACATCATGACGAAGGCTTGCGCGCCAGTGCCCAAGGCATTGATCTGGTAGAAGACCCGCGGCGCGCCACCGAAGTCGACGTCGATCGCCTCGTTGATGAGCGTGACGATCGCCTGGTCACTCGCGGCGAACAGGAACGTCAGCGGCAACCGGTCGAAAAACGACAGGAAGACCTTCATGCGGTGCGACGACGGCACCAGGTCCTCGGTCGCGACCATGCGACCCAGCCGCTGGCGCAGGAACGGCACGGTGCTCGTACGACCGGTGACGGCCTTGTAGGTGAACAGGCCTTGGAAGACGACGCCGCCCGCCGCCGCACCGTTTTCATCGACCAGGCGCATGCGCACTTCGACCAGAGGCGAATCTCGATGGATTGGCGAGGGAATCCGCGACTGGTGGATGCTGACCAGGGGAGCGCCGTCGGCAAACGCCTGGTGGGGGTCGCCCTCGATGCCGATCTGATCGACCTCGGTGTACTGGGCCAGACCCAGGCGGCCGGTCGGACGGAACTGGTCGTCGAAGCCGTAAGCACCCACGAACACGAAGTTGTCGTCGATCAGCCAGTCGCCGAACCCGACGGCCTCGCGCAGATCGGAACCTTCCACTGCGCCTTCCGCGCTGTAACGCAGGTCGGTCACGAGATTGCGCACGAGCTTGCGCATCGGCCGGAAGTCGGTCGCGATCGCCCGGGCGCGGTCGAGGTGCCAGCGCACGGTGTCGCGAATCAACTTGGCGCGATCGCCGACACTGGCCACGGACAGCAGGTGGCAACTGAACGATTCAGCCTTGGAGCGTGGGTTATCACTCGAGATGTCAATCAGTTGGCCCGATTCGTCGCGTTCGATCGGCAGGATCATGTTCAAGGTGCCGAGGATGTGCACGTCGATGCGCCGCAACGCCAGCTTGATCGTGTCGATGATGAACGGCTGGTCCGGCATGCACGTCTCGAGGACGAACATGGGCAAGTCATAGCCGCGCGTGGCCTTTTCCGGACGCGAGCAACCCACGAGGATCTGGTCGGGCAAGCGCTGGTGCACAGCCTCCAGGGTGTTCAGGATGTGCCCCGGAAACGCCTCGGACGGATGCCGGCTGATGAACTCGCCGTCGGCGCGGCGGATCACGGCGTCGGCGATGAACAGGGCCTGGGCGCGCTGGGCCGGACTGGTGAACAGACCCGCGGATTCGACCAGGCGACTGAGGCGCAAGCGGCGGTCCAGGCGATCGCTGGCCCGTCTCGTGGTCGTCGGCACGGCGCCGAGCGAGTCGAGCGCAGTTGTGAGGGTGACGGGGTCGGCAGCGGCGCGCATCTGCGCGGACTCGAGCTCGGTCATCGTGGGCTCCGGATCGGGGAAGCGGCGGAGGTGCAGGGGACGCAACGCTCCGAAACATGCTTCAGACGGGGAAAGAGTACGCCCGCGACCAGGTCGGAACAAGACGCGGTGCGTCACGGCAATGTCGCGAAACGTTGACGGCGCTCCAGACTGCCGCCACGATGCCGGTCAGACCTGTGGAAACACGCAAAACGCCGCGAAAGTGTGCAAAGCTTGCGCAACAATCGCTCCCGGCTCGCACGCAACTTCGCGAATAAAGAGCCATCGAGCATCAGGCCGGCGTTGGCACCGCGCTTGCTCCATCTGGATCGGGCTTGCTGGAAGGGGCGCATGATGACGACACGGACGAATCGAACGGCGCGCGGGTTCACGCTCATCGAACTCATGATCGTGGTCGTGATCATCGGCGTGCTGGCCACCGTCGCCGTGCAATCCTACAAGCGATTCACGTACCGGGCGCGTGTCCAGGAAGCCATTGCGCTGCTCGGCGACGTCAAGATCAAGCAAGAGACCTACTACCAGACCTACCATCGCTACGTGTCGACCGGAAACAACGACACCGACTGGTGGCCCAAGGACATGGACTGGATCCACCTGAACACGGTCTGGGGCATCGATTGCACCAAAGCCGGCGACATAGCAGGCCATCCTGGCTGGTGCGCGTTGGGCGCCGGCTATCGGGCCACCGAGGAGCCGAACTTCCAACTCGTGGTAGTCGCGCGCGATCCGGCCAACCCGGGCGTGCCTCCGCCGCAGTACATCAAGAACCCGGCGCAAGACTGGTGGTATGCGCGCGCCCGGGCCGACTTCGACATCGACGGCGAGTTCTCCGACATCTGGCTGTCGTCCGAGATGCGCGAGCCCTTCTTGGACAACGAGTTGGAGTAGGGTCAGTAGATTCGCTCAGTTCGGGCGCCCGACCGCCGACGCGATCGCCGTGGCCATCGCCGCGTGCTCGCCCAGTTCGCGCCCCAGCATGCGGCCCAGATCGCGGAACAGCGCGGGCTCGCCCAGGTCTTGACTGAGACCGTCCAGGTGCGTCAGCTCGTCCTTCAGCGTGCGCGCCGCCACTCCAGGCACCCGCGCCAGGGCCAGCAAGCGCGCGCAACGACCGTGGAATGCCGCCAACGGATCCAGTCGCCGCAACAGGCCCAGGGCATCGCGCGCGGTTCGCTCGCGGGTCGGCGCGGTCAACACCGCGTTGAGCAACGCCTGGGCCGCGTCCGGTTCGCCGGCCAGTCGCTCGGCCAGCCAGGCGGGATCGTCGTCCGCCAGCAGCCGCGCGACCAGTTGCGCGCGCCGCTCGGGCCACAAGGGGCCAGCGCCCAGTTTCGCCAGCAAATCGTACCACATGGGCTGCGGCTGCCGCTCGAAGGCCCAGGCCGTCAGCCGCGCCGCTACCTGGGTATGTCCCGCCTGCAGCGCCGCTTCCGCCGCCGCTTGCACACCCGCGGACCATTGATCGCCGCGCGGGTCATAATGCCCGACCACGCGGATGACGTCCTCGTAGCGACCCTGCCGACCCAGCGCTTCCGCCAGCATGGTCAGGGCGTTGCGCATCGGCGGCCAGGCCAGCGCGCAGTCCAGCGCGTCGTGTGGGCGATCGTGGTGCAGACAGGCGACCACCAGCGCCGAGAGCAGGCGATCGCGCCCGGTCGGAGCCGACACTTCCCGCCAGGCCACGTCGCCGCGCCGCACATGCTCCAGGGCCAGGGGGACCAGCGCCGCGCAGAAGTCCGGCTCGCGCAAGGCCACGATGTCCAGCCCCGCGGCCACGTGCACGCCGACCTGGGGCTGGCCGTCCAACGCCAGGTCCACGAGTTGACGCAGGATTTCCGGACCGGGCAGCGGCCCACCGGTCACGCCCGTCACCGTCGGCACCAGGCGCACCACCGCGTTCTCGGCGGCCTCGGGCAGCGGCACGAACACGACCTTGCGGGCGTTCAAGGCGTGGAGCAGGCGCAGGGCCAGTTCGCGACTCAAGACAGGCTGGCGCACGCTGTCTGCGGTCAGCCGATCGACCAGCAGCGTCAGTTCCTTCACCTCGCTGGGACCGTGCCGCAGGGACTGCCGCCAGGACAGCGCCACCATGTCCACGCCGGCATCCAATGGCAGGCGCTCGAGATTGCTCAGGATCCGCGTTTTCTCCGGCAGTTCTTCGCGCGCGCCGCCGATGCGCTGCCGCAGGGCCGCCATGATTCCAGCCTGTTGCGTGTCACTTTCCTGGGCTAGACGCGCGCGCTTCTGCAGTTCGTGCAGGGCCGCCACCGCATGCGCGCACGGCGCCTGACTGCACGAGCAATCCACATGGAGTTCATGGCCTTGTACCTGAAACACGACGCGGTTCTGATCGTCGCCTTCGTGCACCAGCACCATCGCCTGCCGTTCCTGAATCGTGACCCGCGACACCGCCGAATCGCGGTACAGCGCCGATCCCCGGGCTGCAGCGCGCGCACCCGCCCACGCAACCGGTTTGATCTGCAGGAGAACTGCGGCCATCGCCAGCAGCGCCGCGCGTTCGGTCGTCTTCACGCGCCCTCGGGCCGCGGCGGCGTCGAACCACTTGGATCCACTGGCGTCACCGGTTGCAGATTGGCCCGCAGCAGCTCGGCGATCTCGGGCTGGCAGGTGCCGCCACAAGGCCCGCAACCGGCCCACGTGGCATCGAAAATCGCCGCCATCGAGCACGCACCGCCACGGATGGCCGCCACGATCTGACTGCGCGGCACCTCGTTGCAGCAGCAGATGAGCGGATCGCGCGGATCATGCTTGCGTCGCGCCACCGGAAGGCCTGGGTGAGAGGAAATTGAGCCGTCATTACGCGGTCGAGTCGCCGATCAAGTGGCCTGGGTCAGCTGGGCGTCTAGCACGTCCTGCAAGTCCTGAAGAATCTGCCGGGTCAGCGTCTCGCGGTCGCCCTGCAAGGTAGCTCCCGCCGCGTGTTCGTGCCCGCCACCGCCGTACTTTCGCGCGACACTGCCGATGGTGACAGCGGTCTTGCTACGCAGCGAGAGCTTGCACTCGCCGGGTTTCTTGCCGGGCTTGATCATCATGGCGATCAGCACGCCCTCGATGCCGATGAGCGTCGGGATCGCCTCGCCGACCGCGTCCGGGGCGACGTCCAGACCCGCGATGATGGTGTCATCGCAGGAAATGTAGGCGATCCGACCTTGCGCCGCGAACCGCATGGCCGCCAGCAACCGTCCCAGCAGTTCCACTTCTGCGCGCGGCCGACTGGCGAACAGCGCTTCCTGGATCGGGTTGGTGTCCAGGCCGGTGTCGAGCAGAGCCGCGGCCACCCTGAAGGTTTCCGATTGGTTGCGCAGGAATCGAAAGGACCCGGTGTCGAAACTGATCGCGGCGTAGATGCCCCGGGCGACGTCCAGATCGACCGGCCAGCCCAGCGCGAGAATGAGCCGGTACACCAGTTCACCCGAGGACGAAAACTCCGTTGCCACGACACCTTGCACGTCCGTCCCCGGCTCGACCGTGTGGTGATCGACGACCCAGACGTCCACGCCCCGCTGCTGCAGGTAAGCGGCGGGACGACCGGCGCGCGGCAAGTCGTGGGCATCGAACACCAGACCGAGGTCGACGGTGTCCAGGCGCGCCTGGTCGCGGTCGAAGTGGCCAGCCAGGCCTTGCGGATCGAGCCAGCGGTACCGCTCTGGCAGCGGATCCTCATTGACGACGCAGACCTGCACTCCCTGGCGGCGCGCCGCGGCACAGAAAGCCAGTTGGCTGCCCAGTCCGTCGGCATCCGGTCCGGCGTGCGTCATCAGGACGATCGACCTGGCCCGGCCGATTCGGTCCAACAACCACGATTCAAAGGGATAGCTCGAGATTCGCTGCACGCCGCTCCACAACCGCGAGAGGCCATTGCCCGCGACGACACACATTCTGCGTCCAGTCGGCCGGTGTCAACACACGATCGCACGTACGATCGCACGT
>CAYHHL010000003.1:23735-80691 GCA_964356325.1 uncultured Enterobacteriaceae bacterium
GCGCGGCGCCCGCCTCGGCTCGCGCTTCGTGACGTGTTCGGACAATTCCTTGCGCGCCAAGGGCTCTGACTCATCGCGGCTTTGGACATGCGGGCGCCGATGTTATAGGGAGAGGGAGTGCGCCGACGCTGGCCGGTGTTGCAGACCGGCCGCTTCACGTCCCCGGCTACGGGGCGAGCGCGGCCCAGGAGCGTTACGTGACCGAATTGAAGCACCTGTTCGACCTGGGCGGCCCAGCCATGTGGGCTATTTCGGCGCTGGCGGTCGTCGGCGTGACCATCTTCGTCGAGCGCATGTTCGTGGTCTTCAGCACTGTCGGGCAGTTACAGGCGCTGGACCGGCGGATGCGCGATGCGGTCCTGGCCGGCAACCTGCCTGAACTCGTGTCGACCTGCGCGAAGGCTCCGGGAGGCGTGGCGCCGGTGCTGATGCGCGGGCTCGAGGCGGCGATGCGCAAGGCGGGACGCGACGACATCTTGTCCGAGATGACGCGCGATGGTCGGCGGCTGTCCCTCAAGTTGCGACGCGGCCTCGGCATGCTGGCGACATTGGGCAGCATGTCGCCGTTCATGGGTCTGTTCGGCACGGTGCTGGGCATCATGCAGGCGCTCAAGAACATCGGCGCAGCGGGCGCGGGCGGGCTGGACGTCGTGGCGGGCGGCGTGTCCGAGGCGCTGGTCACCACGGCGGCAGGTATCCTCGTCGCCATCGTGATGGTGCTGCTGCATCAGGTGCTGCGCGCGCAACTGAGCAGGGCCGTGCTGGAAGTCCAGGTCCTGGTCGAGGACGCGGCGGACTACTTCAGTCGCATGCCGCAAAATGGCCATGGCGGCGACCCGGCCGGCCTGCTGCGCGCGGCGGTGCGCGACGACAAAGCCGAGACACGTTCCATGCTTGGCGAACTGCCGGCCGGAGCGGCTGCCCGCGTGAGCGCGAACGAGGCCTCCCATGGCGCGGCCTGATTGGGGTGAGCACCCCGAGACCGACATGCCCGAGACGGTCGAACTGAACCTGACGTCGCTCGTGGACGTCGTCCTGGTATTGCTCATCATCTTCATGGTGTCGACCGCGGTCGTCGCCGAGAAGGGCAAGTCCGAGAACGCGGCGGGCGTGGTCGATCTGCAGTTGCCGACGGGCAAGGTGCCGACCGAGGCGCAACCGAAAGGCGAGGTGGTCGTGCAGATCAACGCCGACGGAGCGCTGTTCCAAAATGGCGCGGCCACCGACGAAAAGGCGTTGCAGAAGGACCTGATCGAACGGTTGGCGAAAGAGCCCGAACTACAGGTGCGCGTCGATGCCGACCAGAAGTTGGCGTACCAGAAGTTGGCGGAGATCCTGAGCGACCTTCAGGCCCTGGGCGTACACAACGTCAGCCTCGGCATGGGCGTCAAATAAGCAGATCGCTAGGCGATAATTCGTTGCTACCGCTGAACTTTCTGAGGTCTGCGGTAGAAACACGACGGGCGACCCTTCTCTCGAGGGGCCGCCCGTCCTGCTTCTTGCTCCTGCACTAGATCAGGCCGCTTCCGCGGCCTTGATCTCGAGCGTAACCTTGGCGGCCACGTCGTTGTGCAACTTGACCGTCACCGGGTACTCGCCGATCACCTTGATGTTCTCAGGCATGACGAGATCTCGGCGGTCGACCTGATAGCCCTGCTCGGCCAGCAAGTCAGCGACTTCACGGACGGTGACGGAGCCGAACAAGCGACCCTCCTCACCGGCGTGACGCGTCACCGACAGGCGCAGGCCGTCGAGCTTCTTGGCCACTTCGCCCGCAGCCGCTTTGGCTTTGGCGATACGCGACTGGGCGATCCGCTTGTTGTGTTCGAACTGAGCCTCGTTGCGCTCGTTGGCGAGCACCGCGAGGTTGCGAGGCAGCAGGTAGTTGCGGCCAAAGCCGTCAGCCACCGTAAGCACATCGCCGATCTTGCCGACATTCGGCACATTTTCGCGAAGGATGATTCGCATGGGGCTGCCTCCTAGTCGGCCGTCGAGCTCGAGAAGGGCATGAACGCCATGATCCGCGCGCGCTTGATCGCTGTTTGCAGCGAGCGCTGATGCGGGGCGCACACACCCGAGATACGCCGAGGCACGATCTTGCCGCGTTCAGTGATGAACCGCTTGAGCATGCTCGGAGTTTTGTAGTCGATGTACAGCGTCTTGTCGGCGCAGAACGGGCACACCTTGCGGCGGCCAAAACGGCGCTGACGAGGCTGTTCGGTGGATGCTTTGTCTGTCTCTTTCGGGTTGGCGGGCTTCATCCGTTCTCCTCGTCGCCGTCGTCGTCGTCGTCATGGCGACCGCCGCGGCCACCGGAGCGGTACTCGTCCTGGCGGCGCAAGTACTGGTCCTCTTCGTCCTCTTCGCGTTCCGGCGTGAGGCCCTCGACGCGCTTCTTCTCGTTCTCGAGATCGAAGTCCGCCAACTGGGACAGCTCGGACAACCGGATGGTCTGATACCGCAGCACGTCGCCGGCGATCTCGAGTTGACGCTCGAGCTCCTTGACGTACTGGGGTGTCGAGATATACCCGAAGTACCAGTAGTTACCCTTCTTTGTCTTGGCGATCTCGTAGGCCAGCTTGCGCTTGCCCCAATCCACCAGCTTGAGCTCTACCCCGCCGAGCTGTTCCATCGCCTTGAGCAGGCGCTGATGCAGCTTGTCGACCACTTCCTGGTCGGCTTCCGGGCGGGTGATGAAGAGCGTCTCGTACATACGTACCAGCATCTCGCATCTCCCCTTGGTTCCGTGGCCTTGCACCGTCGTCCGGTGTCCTTCGCCACGTTCGCCCAGCTTTCGCGTCCGAAAACGCGGGCCGAGCGAGGAGCGGCAGGAGGTCCATCCCCCTGCCGTCGAACGGATTGCAAAACCCGTTCTCGCTGCCGGATCGACTCCGGCTACGTCTTGTCGCGGTCCGGGGCGGTCTTCACCACCGGTCCGACTTTCACTACACCCGCGGCGTTGCACGCGTTCATCGCCCCGCGCACGCCCTTGTCGACCACTGCACGCACGGCCACTTCGGCTCGGTCAAGCATGTCAGGCAGTTCCGCCCGCTCGCTCGCCGTGAAGGGCGACAACACCCAGTCCGCGACATCGACCTTGCCCTCGGAAGGCCGGCCGATGCCCAGCCGGATCCGCGCGAAGTCGTTGCCCAACTGCGCCACCAGCGAGCGCAGGCCGTTGTGCCCGCCGTGCCCACCGCCCGCCTTGACCTGGATGCGCCCGAAAGGCAGGTCCAGATCATCGTGCAGGACCAGCAATTCCCCGGGTTTGACGCCGAAGAAGTTGCACATCGCCTGCGTCGGGTGACCGCTCAAGTTCATGAACGTGCCGGGCTTGAGCACCAGCAGTTCCCGGTCGCCCAGACGCAACCGCCCGAACTCGCCGTTGAACTTTGCCTGCCACTGGATGCCCGTTCGGGCCGCCAGGGCGTCGATCAGCATCCAACCGACGTTGTGCCGCGTGTCCGAGTACTTGCGCCCGGGATTGCCCAGTGCCGCGATCGCCCGCACCGGCAGTTCCGCCTGCTTTTCGCCCGGAGACTGGTTGGAAGGACTCGCCACGTCATCACTTTCGCTCGAAATCCACCTGGGCGACCGCAGCACCGCCCGGGCGCTCCGCTTGCCGCACAGGCCCGTTCACTACTTCTTGCCGGGCTTCTTCTCTTCGACAGCCTTCTCTTCGAGCTTGACCGCGAAGATCTCGAGGATCTTGAACGGACGCTTGTACACGGCCGTCACGCCCTCGGGCAGCGGCATGGCCTCGATCGGCATCACGAAGCCGTTCTCGAACGGGCTGACGTCGATCTCGACGCTGGTGGGCAAGGTCTCGGGCGTGCAGGACACCTTCACGTACCGCGTGATGTGCTCGAGGCGACCGCCGGCCTTCTGACCGAGCGAACGGCCGCTCAGGTTGACGGGCAGGACCACTTCGATGCGCGACGTCGGCGTCACCATCAGGAAGTCGACGTGGGTCAGCGCCTTGGTCAGCGGGTGCTGCTGAACTTCCTTGGCAATCGCGAGCTGCTCGGGGCCTTCGCCCAGCTTGATCTGGAAGATCTGGTTGCGGCCGAACTTGGTCTGCAGGCCGCGCTTGACCGCCTTGGGCTCGACGGCGATCGACGTGGCAGGCTGGCCGTTGCCGTAGATGACCGCGGGCAGCAGGCCAGCGCGGCGAATCTTGACGGCGATGTCGGAACCGGCGAGGTGGCGCGGCTTGGCGGAAATCGGGAAGGTATCCATGGCGTTCTCCTGGTTGGGATTGCCCGTCCGGGCCGCGGCGCGGACTCGGGCTGTCCGCGAAACGGCGACGAGGCCGAAAACGCGGGGGCACGAGTGTACCCGCGGGCGCCAGTCTGTCAATCACGGCCAGGCCTGCCGGGGCGCGCTAGCTCTCGCTCACCGGCTCGGTGGTCGCCGCCAACTGCTCGAACAATTCCTTCTGGCGTTCTGACAACTTGCGCGGCACCACGACCTTCACGTGGGCGAACTGGTCGCCGCGACCGCTGCCCGACAGGTGCGGCACGCCCCGGCTGCGGATGCGCACCTGCTCGCCCGGCTGGATGCCCGCGGGCAACTTCACCTTCTCGGTATTGCCATCAATCAACGGGACTTCCACCACGCCACCGAGCACGGCCTTGACCACGTCGACGTCGATCTCGCAGTGCAGATCGTCGCCGTCGCGTTGGAAGCGATCATGCGGCTGCACGCCCAGGACCACATACAAATCCCCAGGTTGCTGGCCAGCACCGCCCTTTTCGCCCTCGCCGGCGACCCTCAGCCTGGTGCCGCTGTCGACACCGGCAGGAATGCGCACCGTCACCTTCTTTTCGATGCGCTGCTGACCCGCGCCGCCACAGGCCGTGCAGCGGTTGGCTGGGCGAACGACGCGACCTTGGCCCTGACACGACGGGCAAGTCACTGCAAAGACGAAGGGTCCCTGGCTGTGGCTCATCTGGCCGCGACCGTGGCACTGGGCGCAGGTGTCGGCCTGGGCCCCGGGCTTGGCGCCGGCGCCGTGACAAGTTCCGCAGGGTTCGACCCGCGGGACGACGAGTTCCTTCTTGACGCCGGTGCAAGCCTCTTCGAGCGTGATGCCGAGGTCGAAACGCAAGTCGCTGCCGCGCGCGGCGGTCTTGCGCTGCCTGCCCCTGCCGCCGAAGATGTCCCCGAATATGTCCCCGAAATGACTGAACATGTCATCCATCGAGGTGTAGCTCGGGGCGCCGCCACCGCTTTCGAACGCCGCGTGGCCGTAGCGATCGTAGCGCGCACGCTTCTCGGCGTCAGACAGCACGTCGTACGCCTCGGCGCACTGCTTGAACATCTCCTCGGCCTGCTTGTCGCCCGGGTTGCGGTCCGGGTGATGCTGCAACGCGGCTTTGCGAAATGCTTTCTTGATATCGACGTCGCTGCTCTCGCGGGTGATCTGCAGCAGTTCGTAGTAATCGACCTTGGTGGCCATCCTGACCTCTAGCGCAAGGAGTGCGGGCGCGCAGGCAAAGGCGAATCCGCCTCCGTGTCAAGGGGGCTACCGTCAAGCCCTGGTTTTTGCGCAGTCTCCTCCCGGTGTGAGGCTGCGGTCGCGGAAAGTGCTTGACAGCGGTGCCGGACTCGACGCGCACGCGGTTTAGCAAGGGTCGTGCCAATCGTGCATAAAACCTTGCCGGACCTCGCCGCGCTGGCTAGACTCAGGGCACCCGGCGCCAGAGGAATGCTTTACCGCCCCGTGCCGCCCGGGCTACGCGAGGCAAGCAGACACGATGGATTTCAAGCAAGGCCTGCAAACATCGTTGCGCATGGACCAGCGGCTGGTGATGACCCAGCAGCTCCAGCAGGCGATCCGGCTGTTGCAACTGTCGCGCACCGAGCTGGTCGATTCGATCCACGATGCCCTGAACGAAAACCCGCTGCTCGAAGAAGCCCCTGCGCCCGATATTCCGCCCGATTCGATGCACAGCGCGGTGACGAGCGGCGAAGGCCAGGTAGCGGATTTCGAGGCGCCGGCCGAGCCCCGCAAGAGCGAGGAGATCGACTGGCAGACGTATTTTGCCGATCTGGCGCGCGGACCGACCGAAGGGACTGGAAGTTACAGCGGTTCGGACGAAGAGCGGCCACCGCTCGCGCAGACCCTGACGCGCGCTTCGACCCTGACCGAGTTCTTGGACGAGCAGTTGGGCACGACCGTGCTTTCGGCTAAGGACCGTGATATTGCAACAGATCTGATTGGCAACATCGACGACGACGGCTTCTTCCGGCCGAGCCGCCTGGACATCTTGGGCGGCACCGAGATCGCGCGTCGGCAGTTGCTGCGTCAGGCTGACTCCGAGGGCATCGAGCACGTCGACGACAAGACCAGCCTGTCGCTGTTCTGGCTCACCGACGACGAGATGGTCGCTTGGGAAAAGCTCGCTGAGACGAAGGGTTGCAAGAGCGAACCGTATTACGCCAATTCGATCCGCGGCATGGCGCTCTTGCACGAGGTGCCGGAGTCCGAGGTGCGGCGAGTCCTGGAGGTCCTGCGCGGTCTCGATCCGGTCGGCGTGGCCAGCCGCGATCTGCGCGAATGCCTGTTGACCCAAGCGCTTGTGCTGCACCCGAGCGAGAAGCGGTTGCACAAGTTGATCGACAAGCACCTGCCGCTCATCGAACAGCGCAACCACCAGGCGATTCGCAAGGAACTGCGCGTCCAGCCGGAGGAATTGCAGCGCCTGCTCAACCTGCTGGCGACGCTGGAACCGCGCCCGGGTCGGCGCTATGTCGGTGAGGAACCCCGCTACATCACGCCGGATGTCTTCGTCATGAAGATGGGCGACGACTACACGGTGGTGCTGAACGAGGACGGCATGCCGCGCTTGCGCCTGTCGAAGTACTACCAGCACGCGCTCTCGGGCGACGGTGGCGCGGAAGCCAAGGACTATCTTCAGGAAAAGATGCGCGCGGCGACCTGGATGATTCGGTCCATCCACCAGCGCCAGTCGACGATCCAGCGCGTGACCGAGAGCATCATGCGTTTCCAGCGGCCATTCCTGGACTTCGGCGTGGACAAGCTCAAGCCCCTGGTCCTGCGCGACGTGGCCGACGACGTAGGCCTGCACGAATCGACGGTGTCGCGCGTGACGACCAGCAAGTACGTGCACACGCCCCAGGGCATCTACGAGCTGAAGTTCTTTTTCAATTCAAGGATTACCGCCTCAGGTGGCGAAGACATGGCCAGCGAGGCGGTCAAGCAGGCGATCAAGAAGCTCATCGACAAGGAGCCGCCGACTTCGCCGCTGTCCGACCAGGAAATCGCGGAGATTTTGCAGGGCGACTGGAGTCGGGACAAACTGGTCGAGCGGCTGACCTGCACCGATCACCAGCTGGACGGCGTGAAACCGACTCAGCCGATGAGCATCGCGCGGCGGACGGTAGCCAAGTACCGAGAAGCCATGAATATCGAGTCTTCGTCCAAACGTCGGAAGGTCTACTAGGTGTTGCAGAAGAGCCGCCTCGTCGTCGTCACCGGGATCAGCGGATCCGGTCGGTCCACGTGCCTGCGGGCCTTGGAAGACATCGGCTTCTATTGCGTGGACAACCTGCCCTCGGCGTTGCTGCCGGCCCTGCAGGAGACGATTGTCGAACGCCTGGTCATGGTGCCGGTCGCGGTGGGCATCGACGTGCGCGCGGGCTCGATGCTGGGCGATCTGGAAGCGGCGCTGACGACCTTGCGGGAAGCTGGCGTGAAGCCCGAACTGGTGTTCCTCGACTGCGCGGACGACGTGCTGATCCGCCGGTTCGCCGAGACACGGCGCAAGCACCCGATCTGGCAAGCGGGCACCGTGTCCGAAGCGATCAAGTCCGAGCGGCGCACGATGCTGGCCTTGCGCGAACGGACGTCGCTGGTCATCGACACCACCGAGATGAACGTGCACCAGCTCAAAAAGCACGTGCAACGCCTCTTCGATCCTGAGCATTCGGCGGAAATGCGTCTGATGGTCTCGCTGCTGTCGTTCGGCTACAAGCACGGCCTGCCCCGCGATGCCGATTATGTCTTTGACGTCCGCTACCTGGACAACCCGTACTTCGTGCCGGAACTGGCGCCGCTGTCGGGCCTGGACGCGGAGGTGCTCGAGTTCGTGATGCAGCGCGGTGGCGTGCAGGCGTTGGAAAAGATGACGCAACTGCTGGACTACGTGCTGCCGCTGCATGCCGCCGAAGGTCGCGCGCTGGTGACGGTGGCGATCGGGTGCACGGGCGGACAGCACCGGTCGGTGGCGCTGGCCGAGGAAATGGCCAGTCACATCCAGGCGCGCAAGTTCGGACGCGCGACAGTCTCGCACCGAGACCGTAAGTAGGTCGGGTTGGCTCGCCTTCGTCTCGGTCTGGTGCTGATCATCGCCGGGTGCAGTGCGCCAGACGTCGACGAGCGTCCATTCGATCACATGGAATTCGCGGACGATCCCGAGGATAGCGCGCTCGAACGCGTGCCGCCGCCCCGCCAGGCCGTGCGCCTCGTGCGGCCCGGGAACGCGCGGGCTATCCAGGCGCCGCCGGTGCAAGCGGGCGTGGCGCGCTGCGAGGGGCCGAAGTCCGACGCCTCCAATTCAGTGGGACAGGCGACCGACGGAAGTCTGACCCATGCCTGCCGGATCGTGCCAGCAGGGCCGGGCTACGTCGCCTGGAGCGCCAATGCGTATGCCACGGACGAAACGGTGTCCTGGATCCAATGGGCCGCCGCACAGGTAGCCCAACAATATCCGGGAAGTCCGCCGCTGGTCATCGGATCACTGTCGGCGCCGAACGGTGGCTTCCTCAAGCCGCACAAGTCGCACCAGTCCGGTCGGGATGCGGATATCGGCTATTTCCATACGAATTCGAGTGGGGCCCGGCGTTTCCAGGCCACCGACGCGAGCAACCTGGACGCCGAGAAGACCTGGGCGTTCCTGGAGGCGCTGCTCTACACCGATGACGTCGCTTTCGTGTTCATGGACTATGAGATCCAAGCGATGGTCTACAGTGCGCTGCTGGACAACGGCTGGACCGAGCAGACCCTGTCGCCGCTGTTCCAATACCCGGCCGGGCCGGGAGTGCCGCGCGGCATCATTCGCCACGCCAGGGGCCACGCGGACCACTTCCACGTGCGATTCCGCTGTACGGACAAGGACAAACCGGCCTGCATCGACTGACGGCAAGGGTCAGAACGGCCGCTTGATGCTGGCCCACTCGTTGCCGTACGCCCGGTAGCCGATCAGCACCAGCACCTGCGTGTCGGACAGCGAAAGGTCCGGATTGTAATCGCCGAAGTTCATCCACCGCAGGTTGTAGCGCGCCGTCAGCCACCAACCGTGGTCGGCCTCGCGCGAGGTCAGCGGGAAGTCCAGCCCGGCGCCCACCGTCAGGCACGGCCGCCAGTCCACCGCCTGGCCCGCGGTCGGGATTTGCGTGGGATCGCCCAGGCTTGCCCGCACGTACGACACCCCGATGATGCCGTGGAAGCTGGCGAAGACATCGCTGAGGTAGTCGTTGAACACCATCAGCGGAAAGCCAGGATGCACGCCCAGTTGCACACCCAGGTCGGTCCGCGTCAGGCCGCCGGTGCCACCGTGTTGCGCATGTTCCACGCCCAGTTCCAACTCGACGATCTGCAACACCGAGCTGACGCGACCCGCCAGTCGCAAGCCCCAGCCGTTCTGATCGACGCCGGGCAGCGCCGTGTCCAGGTGCGTCCAAGCCGGGCCGACGACCAAACCGGTCGCATTGCCATCCCAGCGCGGCGGATCCAGGGGCGGCGGCGCTTCCGCAGGCGCGGTCTTCAACGGCGGGCGCTGCGCGGGATCGATCGGATCCTGGGCCCGAGCCGGCGCCGCGCCCAGCCAGGTCAGGGCGAGCGCCGCCAGCAGCCAACTGTGCGTCTTCATGGCGCCTTCGGCAGTGGTAAACCGTGACCCGGAACCAGGAGTCGCTTGCGGTACTCGTCGAACGCGAAGCGCGGCGCGTGCTCGGTGGTGTGGCAAGTCGTGCAGACGTCGACTTTGGGCACCGCGAGGATGTGGCTGTTGGGCCCCTTGCCCGGCGCCGCCACGTGCAGCGATCCCGGCCCGTGACACGCCTCGCACTGCACGCCCGTGAGAACGCCGAGCTTGCCCAGCACGCTACCGCCCGGCATGCCGTAGCCGGTCGCGTGGCACGGCACGCAGTCCAAGTCCTTGGTCTTGTTTACCTTTTCCAGCGTCTCCCAGGCGTGTCGGTGCAGGTCGTTGGCCACGAAATCCTTCAGCTCCTCGTGGCAGACCATGCACTGTTTCTGGCCCACGAAGCCCGCCTCACCGGCTTTGACCGGCGGTACATCGCCTGCATTCTTCAGGTTCAGCTCGGCCACGTCGGCGTCGTACTTCTTGACGATGGCGGCTGCCTGCTCGTCCACCGGGGCCGTCCACAAAAGGCCCACGGTCCGGTACGCCGCCAGCCGTCCGGCCGGCAACGGTTGGTTCGCTGCCTGTTTGGCCTCGACCAACCGCCGCTGCAAGTCGGCTAATTCATGCTCGAAGTGCGGAAGCGCCCGCAGCGTCGCTACCGTCGCCTTCTGCCGCCACTGCGCCAGTTGCTTCTGCATCGCCTCGATTCGCTGCTGCAACTCCTGGGTCGCGCCAGGCAGCCACGCGCTCGCCTCGCGCCAGCCGCCCTGCCCGTCGCGGCTCGGACCGGGGCCGCGATCCTGCGGCGCCAGCGTGACCGTGCTGAAGTACGCGCCGTGACGAGTCGACTGCACGATCAAGGTGTTGCCCTCGCGTTCCAGGTCGGTCTCCGGCTCCATCTTGTCGTCCAGCTTGCCCACCACCACCACGTCGATGCCCGGCACCACCCGCGCCAGCCGCCGCGAGAACCGGAGGCCGAGATTGGACAGCACCACCACGACCTGGGCACCCTGCTTGCGCACTGCAACCACCTCGGTCGTCACGGCTTTCTGCTGTGCCGCCTCGTCACCCACCGCCGGATCGATGCCGAGCAGACCGACCTGCACGCCGCTCGCGGTCTTGACCAGCGTCGAGGCCTTCGCGTTCGCCACCGAGGCCTGCCAGCCGGCTGAAAGCACGGGCCAAGGCACGCTTTCGTACTGGGCTTTCGTGTCCGCCCCGCCCATCTGCAGATCCGCCCCCGACAGCGCCACCGCGGCGATTTGCACGTGCTGGAGGATGTCCGTGAAGGCCTGCAACCGGCGTGCGAGCTGGGCGCGTTTCTGCGGACTCGACATCGCCTCATCGTCGGCGAGCAGGCTGCCGGCATGGACGACCAGCACGGAATCGTCGGTCTTGCGCAGATCGGCGATGTACCGGGCGATCCGTTCGACGCCGCCTTTCTGCAGATCGACCGTACAACCACAGGGTTTCAGCACGGCCTGCCAGTCCGTCACTGCAACCAGCGTCACGTGAGGCACCTGGTAGAGGCCCGGCCCTGCTGCCGAGGCCGCCACCGTCGCATTCTTTTGCTTGCCGCAACACGCCGCGGTCAGCGCGAGGAGGCCCACCAGCGCGAGGATCGACAGCGCGCGAATCTGCTGGAAGTTCAACATCTTGGACGCGGGCTTGGACACGACACCCAGCATGCGGTTCAGCGCTTGATGACCGCGACCGGATTGGCCGGGAACTTCGCCGGGGTGAGCTTGCACGCGGCCTTGGAGCGGCTCGGGTACACGTCGGTCACGTTGAAGGTGCCGCCCTTGACGCCGCGGATGCTTCCGGTCGTGCCCTTGGTCACGTTCTTGTTGTCGCCGCAGTTGAGGGTCAGGACCGAGCCGCCGGCCGATTCCCGCACGTCGATGACCGCGCACTCGAGATCCTTGGGCTTGTCGACGCACTCGCCGCCCTTCTCGACCTGATCGGCGCCGCACTTCTTTTCTTCGCTGGGTGGGCGTTCCTTGGCGCAACGCCCGGTCTGCCGCACGCAGAAGTGGCCGCTGGGGCAGGTCACGCCCGCGCACTTGTCCTCCGGTTTAACTTTGACTTTCACGCACTTGCCGGCGGCCTTGTCGCACGACTCGCCATCGCCGCAACTGCCGCCGCAAGGCTTGTCCACGCACTTGTCTTCGACGCACTCCTGCTTGTCCGTGCATGAACTGCAAGGGTTTTCCGGCTCGCCGATTTCGACTGCGTACCGGCCCTTGCCGCTCGTGGCCTTGAAGCGCACGAGGTAGCGCATGTTGGCATCGACCTCGAACTCGGCCTTGATCGTGATGCCGCTGCCGGGCGCGATCGGCCGTTCGAGCACGCGATCGCCGACGTCGGTGAAGATGGTGATGAAGCCGACCAAGGTCGATTCCTCCCACTTGCCGACGGAGACGCGGATTTCCATCTTGCCGGGCTTCTCGGGCAGGAAGAAGCGCCAGTCCTCGAGGTCGCCCGTCGACACGTCGAGCTTGTCCTCGGTGGGCTCCAGGTGCTTGAAAGGCCTGGACTTGAGCCGAGTCTCGTCGCCGTCGGGATCCTTGACGGACTGACCGGAACAAGCGCCTGCGAACAGCGCGAGGACCGCCAATCCAGCGAGCCAGCCACGAAAGAGTCGAGAAGCAGACCGAAAAGCGAGCATGGTGCGAACCCCGTTGGCAGTCGGCGCTCTGCGGTGGTTTCAGGGCGAAAGCGGCGCGCAGACGAGGCGTAACCTATCGACGGAAGCGGACACGGTCAAGAAAGGCCGCCCGAGCCGGAACCGTCGGTGAACTCGTCGCGCAAAACCCCCGGATCGGCTACAACCGTGCCCCTCGGAGCCCACCATGCCACGCTTTCTGCCCCTCGCGCTCGTGATGTCGCTGACGCCGCTTCTGGCCCGCGCTGCCCCGCCGCCGCCGCCCGCACCGTATGCCGACTTCATGCCGGCCGACGCCATCGGGGCACGCACTTTCGTCCAGCAGCACCCCGAGTTCGACGGTCGCGGCCTGGTCGTGGCGGTGCTGGACACCGGCGTCGATCCACTGGCGAGCGGGCTGCAGAAGACTTCGACGGGGCTGGTCAAAGTCTTGGAAGCACGCGACTTCACCGGCCAGGGCGACGTGACCCTGGACATCGCGACGGTCATCGACGACGCGGGCCACCTGCGCCTGAACTCGGGCAAGACTGAACTGCGCGACATCGAAAAGCTTCCCTACATGCCGCAGGACGGTCAGTGGTGGCTCGGGGCGTTTCGGGAAGGCCAGATCGGCCCAGCGGAACTGCGCGATCTCAATCATGACGGCAAGGCGGACGGCGAACTGGCGATGCTGGTCTGGCGCGTCGGGCCCAACGCTGACGACGTGCGCGCCCTGCTGGACCTCGACGGCAACGGTTCGGTCGTGGGCGATCCGATCGTGCGGCCGTACCACGTCGCGCAAGAGCTGTTCGTGCCGCCTGCCCGCCAACGTGGCAAGGACGTGGCCCTTCTCAGCCTCGCGTTCGAGATCGATTGGCTGACGCATACCGCGCAGTTGCACTTCACCGACGGCAGCCACGGTTCACACGTCGCGGGGATCATTGCCGGTTGGCAGGTGTTCGACAAGCCGGGCTGGAACGGTGTCGCGCCCGGAGCCCAGATCCTGTCGCTCAAGATCGGCCACAACGCACTGTCCGGCGGGGCGACGACCACGGAATCGTTCGGCAAGGCGCTGGCTTTTGCGGCGCGCTGGAGTCGGGTGCACCAGCAGCCGGTCGTGGTCAACGCGTCCTATGGCGTGGGCAGTGCCTTGGAGGGCCAGAGCGACATCGACCGCCTGGTGGACAAGCTGGTGCGCGAGAATCCCCTGCTGACCGTAGTGTTTTCGGCGGGCAACAGCGGTCCGGGCCTGTCCTCGGTGGGCACGCCAGCGGCGGCTGATCTGGCCTTGGCGGTGGGCGCGATGGTGCCCAAGGAAGTGGTGCCGACGCTCTATGGGGGCAAGACCGTGCAGGACGAGATCTTCTCGTTTTCGTCCCGTGGCGCGGAACTGAACAAACCCGAAGTGGTAGCACCCGGTGTCGCAGCGACGTCGGTGCCGATCTGGGACGGGCGCGAGGTCAAAAACGGCACGTCGATGGCGGCGCCCGAGGTCGCTGGGGCGATGCTTCTCGTGTGGTCCTCCCTGCTTGCAGAAAAAGGTGCCAAGCCGCTGCTGCTGCACGGCGGCCTGGTGCGGCGCGCGCTGGTGTGGAGTGCAAAGCCGCTCGCAGGCTACGGGTTGCTCGATCAGGGCCATGGCCTCATCGACGTGCCCCGGGCGGCTGCGCTGGCCAAACGGCTGGCGAATCGAGCCGAGGCGAGCAAGACCCTGGGCTATCACCTCGAAAGCCGGGCGCCGCGCGCCGACGGTCTGAAGACGCCCGCGACGTTGTGGCGCACCGGCAGCTTCCTGCCCGACGCAGCCTGGCCGATCCGGACCGACGTGCGCGCGGTGCTGCCGGCTACACTTTCGGCACAGGATCGCGAGGAGTTCTCAGTAGTCCTGGATCTGTCGGTCAATGCCGACTGGCTGGAATTGGTGCGACCGCGGGTGCTGCTGCGCGGCGAACGACCGGCCCAGTTCGAGGTGCGGCTCAAGCCCGACAAGCTGCGGCAACCCGGCGTCTACACGGCCAAAGTAGTGGGGCGTGAACCGGGCGCGGCGGGCGACGAGGCGGCGTTCGAGTCCTGGCAGACCGTGGTGGTGCCGCAGCGCTTCGATTTGCCCGGTCGCCGACAAATGCGCTGGCCCGACGTGAAGTTGCAGCCGGGGCAGGTGTGGCGGCGCTTCGTGCTGGTGCCTCCCGGCGCGCGTCACGTGGCGTTGCGGGCGATCCGGCGGCCCGGGCAGAACGCCGAACTGGCCCTGGCGTTGTTCGATCCGGACGGCGAGCGGACGCGGCCGCGCAGTCGCACGGTTTCATCGCGCGATGGCGTGGATGCGGAGTGGCTCGCGGCGGGGGACGAACTCGATCCGGGCGTCTGGGAGATCACCCTGGCGGCGAGCCTGGCGAGCGCGACGGAGAGTCATGCCGACGTGGAAATCGCCTTCAGTGGCGCGGATGTGGCGGGCGTGTCCAAACTCGAGGCGAAGTCGGGCGGCCTGCCCTCGAGCACGGCGACGGTGACCAACCTGTACGAGGAGCCGTTCGTGGGCACGGCCAAGGCCCAGCTGGATCGGGCGATCCACAAGAACGACAAGGAGTTCAAGGATGATCGCGGCACGATCGCGGTCGTGCTCGGACCCCAGTATGCCTCGGCTCGTCTCGAACTGACGATGGACAAGAAGACTTTCGCGAAGTGCACCGACGTCGCAGTGATCGTGAAGGATGCCGCCGGGCTGGAAGTCGCGAACACGGCCTTTCAGGGCCCGCACGTGGAAATCGAGTGGAAGAAGACCGGTGCCGGCGACACTAGCTACACGGTCGAGGTGGTGCCCGGGTTCGCCCATGCCCGCAAGGGCGCGTGGAAACTGACGATCGTGCAGCAGTTTCAGCTCGCCAAGCCGGTGCCTCTGGCGGTGACGGGTCCAGAGGGTCCGGGGCTGACCGCGTTTCCGCTCGTGCCGTTGCAACTCGACGTGAAGGCCAAGGAGCCGCTGCCGGGCGCGCCGGAGGGCTTCCGCTGGGCGGGCGATCTCGAATTGTGGCATGCCGACGGGCGTCAACGCTGGCTCGCCGTGCCGGTGCTCAGTTGGTAGATGATGGCTGCGCAAAGCTGGTGAACGATGGCTGAAGTACTGCTGGCGAGCGGAAATACGCACAAGCTCGAGGAATTTCGCGAGCTGTTCGCCGGGCTGCCGGTGCGCGTGCTCGGTCCCGCGGACTGGCAGGCGCGAGGCCATCCGCCGCTGCCCGACGTGGCCGAGACAGGCCTGACTTTCCTGGACAATGCCCTGCTGAAGGCGGCTTCGGCATGTCGCGCGACCGGGCTGACCTGCGTGGCCGACGATTCCGGGCTGGCGGTCGACGCGCTGGGCGGCAAGCCTGGCGTGAACAGCGCGCGTTACGCCGGTCCGGACGCGACCGATGCCGACAACCGCGCGCTTCTTCTAGAGAACTTGGCCGACATCGCGGACCGGCGCGCGGCGTTCCATTGCGTGCTCGTCGTCTGCGGACCGCTGGCTGAAGGGCCGGACTGTGGTCGGACCGAGGACGGATTGCCTTGGCGCGCGTTCTCGGGCGTCGGCGAGGGCACGATCCTGACCGAAGCAATCGGTGCAGGCGGGTTCGGTTACGACTCGCTGTTCCACCACGAGGCGCTGGGACGGACGTTCGCGGAGGCGACTTCGGCCGAGAAGCACGCGCTTTCGCATCGGGGCCATGCGTTCGAGCAGTTGAAGACCTGGCTGGCGGCGATCCAGGTGACTTCCCACGCCGGAAATCCGGACAAGGTGCGCAAACCTCTGTATGTCCGTGCGATTGGCCTGACGACGCTGACCACCGCACTGGAGCGCACGCTGGCCAAGCGACTGCGCTATGCCGACGCGGCCTTGGAAACGGCGCTGGTCGAACAGCCGACCTTGGGCAGCAAGGAGCGCGCGGCGGTCGGGCACTTGCACTGGTATACATTGAGACACTTGAGTTTTCTGCAGATCGCGACCCGCGCGGTAGCTGGCGATCGGCCGCCGTCCGAGCCGCCCGACCCGCGCACGCTGGCGGCTCGGGACGCGCCGTTGCTGGCGGCTTTGGCGCTGTCCGATGTCGATGCCCTGGGCGATCCGCGCGATCATACGAAGAAAGCCGGTCCGCCCTCGGCGCTGGCGGGTCTGGCCGCCCGGACGCCTCAGCTGCGTCTGCCGATGCCCACCGATCAAGCGGATTCCGTGCTGCGGGCCGCGACCTATGCGGTGCGGGCCATGCCGGACGAGGCACGCCAGGCGCTGGAACTGGGCTATCCGCTGGCGTTTTTGCAGGCGTGTCGGGAGGAACTGGGCGACGTGCACGCCCTGGCGGCGCTGAACTACCTGAACGGGCGCGGGCCGCTGACGGTGCGGGCCAACCGCCTCAAGACCAATCGCGACAAGCTGGCGGAAGTGCTGGCTGAAGCCGGCGTGGCGACCGTGGCGCTGGACGACCTGCCCGACGCGTTGCTTTGCCTGGAACCGGGCCGGCTGACGACGCTTGCGCAGTACGAGGCCGGCTGGTTCGAGATCCAAGACGAGGGCAGTCAGCGCATCGTCGCGGCGGTGCAGGCCCAAGCTGGGCAGATCGTGCTCGACTGGTGCGCGGGAGCGGGCGGCAAGACGCTCGGGCTGGCGGCGGCGCTGGCAGGCACGGGAACCTTGATCGCGCTGGATACCCACAAGGCCCGGTTGGCGGAATGTCGGCGCCGGCTGGATCGCGCGGGCTGTGAAGCAGTCGAAACGCGTCAGCTTTCCGCCAGCGGTGCCATGGACTTGCCCCTGGCCGACGCGGTGCTGGTCGACGCGCCGTGCACGAGTTCGGGGGCGCTGCGGCGCAATCCGGAACTGCGCTGGCACCTCGATCGCGACTGGCTGACGAGTTTCGCCCCGCAGCAACTGTCGATCCTGCGTCGTGCCAGCGAATTCGTGAAGCCGGGCGGTCGGTTGGTGTATGCCACCTGTTCCCTGCTGCGGCGCGAAAACGAGGACGTGGTGACTTTTTTCACGCAGGAGGCGCGGCATTTCCGCATTTCGGACGATCACCGCCATGGACCTGCGAGCGCGGCGTACCTTGCGCAACATCCCCTTGCGCAGGTTGGGCCGGATGGCTTCTACTGCTGCGTCCTGCGCCGGGACCCCTGACGCGAGCATTGCGAGGAACCCTTGGATCGTACACGCAAGCCGAACCCACGCCAGCCGGCCCGCCCGTCGAAGGCGCCCCCGCGTTCGGATGACCCCGTGCAGGCCAATGCCGCGCGGCCACAAGAGAAACGTGCACCGACCGCAAGCAAGCCCGAGCAGCGCCGACAAGATCGCGGCCCCAGGCCAGAGCCGAAGCCCGAACCCGTGATGATCGGCTCGATGCCCGACGAGGGTCAGATCGAGCCTGCCTACAAGGGCCCGGCGCGGCCATTCCGCACCGGTCACGTGACGCTGACGGGCCAGCCCAACGTCGGCAAGTCCACGCTGATGAATCGCTTGTTGGGCGAGAAGATAGCCATCGTCAGCCCGAGACCGCAGACGACGCGCGATCAGATCCGCGGCATCTGGACCGGCACGGACATGCAGGCGATCTTCCTGGACACGCCGGGCATCCACAAGGCGCGATCGCCGCTGAACCGGGCGATGGTCGGTCTGGCGATCGACGCGCTGGAATCGGTGGATCTCGTGGTGCTGGTGATCGATGCGCCCCATGCCGCGAAGTGGGCGGAACGGGTCGAACGGTTGCGCGCCCGGGGTCGCGGGCCGGACGCGCCGGTCATCCGGAGCCACGACGACGGCAGCGCGACGGGCCTGGAAGGTCGTGCGGCGATCGCGGCGGCGGCCCTCGCGGATCGAGAAGGCACGCCAGAGGAAGCGCAAGCAGCTGTGGTGACTCAAGAGCGGAAGGCCGAGCTGGCCGAAGACGCCGACGAGGCAGCCCTGAGCGAGGAGTTGGCCGCCGAAGTACCGAATGTCACACTCGATCCGCGCATTCCGCCCGGCGACCGGCGCGTGCTGTACTCGATCCTGCGCTACAACCAGAAGTGGATGGTCGCGCTGAACAAGCTCGATGCGGTGCGGCCGGCGCGCATGCTTCCGGTGATGCAGGCCCTAGGCGAAGCTCCCGGTATCACGTCGATCGTGCCCATCAGCGCGCGCACCGGCAACGGTTTGCCGCAGCTGCTCGAGGCGATTCGCGTGCAACTGCCCGAAGCCGAAGCGGAGTACGGTCCCGATGAACTGACCGACCGCAGCGTGCGCTTCTTGTGTGCCGAACTGGTGCGCGAGCAAGTGTTCATGCAGACCCGCGAGGAGGTGCCTTATGGCGTCGCCTGTGAAGTCGAGGTCTTCGAGGATCTTTCCGATCTGACGCACATACAGGTGCTCATCCACGTCGAGAAGCCGGCCCAGCGCGGCATTCTGGTCGGCAAGGGTGGCGCACGGATGCGCGAGATCGCCACGCAGGCACGCCTGCACATGCAGCGGCTCCTGGGCCGCAAGGTGTTCTTGGAGGTCCATGTGCGGGTCGAGGCCAACTGGTCCGAACGCGTGGAAAAACTCAAGGAATTCGGGTATATCTTGTGAGTGACCGGCCAATCATCGCCATCGTGGGCCGTCCCAACGTCGGCAAGTCCACCCTGTTCAACCGTCTCGTCGGCCACCGCACCGCGATCGTCCACGATGAGCCCGGCGTCACCCGCGATCGGCACTATGCCCCCGCGAAGATCTGCGAGCGCAGGGTCGAACTCATCGACACGGGCGGTTTCCAGCCCGGCGACGAGGAGGGCATGCTGCCGCTGATGCGCGAGCAGGCCGAGATCGCCATTGCCGAGGCCGATGCCATCATCTTCCTGACCAACGCCCGCGACGGCGTGACCGTGGCCGACGAGGAAATCGCCGACGTGCTGCGGCGCACCAAGAAGCCGGTGCTGCTCGCGGCCAACAAGTGCGACAGCGATTCGATCGACGCGCACGCCATGAGCATGTACAGCCTCGGTTTCCCAGAGGTCTATCCGATCGCCGCCGAGCACAACCGCGGCGTGCTGGACCTGTGCGAGGCGGTCATCCAAGCGCTGATGGACATCGGCGTGATGGGCGAGGAAGCCGAACTGGAACACGATGAATTCGCGCAAGAACCAGAAGCAGACGAAGACGCCGAGGCCGCCGCGCTGGCGGGAGCTCCGGTGCGCGGCGGCGTGGTCGATCGCATCCGTGTGTGCTTCGTCGGTCGGCCCAACGTCGGCAAGTCCACGCTGGTCAACCAGATCCTGGGCAAGCACCGGGTCATCACCGCGGACATGCCGGGCACGACGCGCGACGCCATCGACATCGATTTCGAGTGGAACGACGAGAAGTACACGCTGGTCGACACCGCGGGGCTGCGGCGCAAGCGCTCGGTCAGCCACGAGGTCGAGCAGTATTCGATCAGCCAGGCGGTGCGCGCGATCGAACGGTGCCATCTCGCGGTGCTGGTGCTCGACGCCACGCTGTCGCTCGCGGATCAGGACAGCAAGGTCGGCGCGCTCATCGGCTCTCGCAACCGCGCGTGCGTCATCGCGATCAACAAGTGGGACCTGGTCGAGAAAGAGACGATGACGATGAAGGGCTACGAAATGGCGCTGGAGGAGCAGATGCCCTTCCTGGCGCACATGCCGCGCGTCTTCATCTCGGCGAAGAACGGCCAACGTGTCGACAAGTTGATGGAAACCGTACGCTCGACGTTCGACAACTTCAACCGGCGCGTGCCGACCGCGGAGTTCAACCGCTTCCTCATCAACCTGATGGCGACGCATCAGCCGCCGACGTACCGCGGTCGCCCGCTGAAGATGTACTACGGCAACCAGCTGGGCGTGCGGCCGCCGCAATTCGTGGTGCAGGTCAATACCTTGGGGGCGATCTCGCCAGCGTACGAGAAGTTCCTGCTCGCCCAGATGCGCGAGAAATGGGAACTCTACGGCACGCCGATCCGCCTGAGACTGAAGGAAAAGGTCCGCAAGCCGCGCAAGCAGGCGCAGTTCCAGCTGAAGGACGGGCAGTTGAACGAGAAGCTGGACGATGGCTTGGACGAGAGCGACGACGACGCGCGCATCGTCCACACCTCGCACTCGAACCAATTCATGGAGTTCGAGGTCGAGGACGACGACGACGACGAATTCGTTCGCTAGCCGCCCTGTGTTCGCTAGCCGCCCTGTGCTCGACAGCCGCCCGGTCCGCTTGCCCGCAACGTCTGCCGCTGTTTGGAGAGTCACATGCTGACGGCCTTGCGTATCGCGGACTTCGCCATCCTGGAAGCGGCCGAGCTGCAGTTGGGGCCAGGGCTTACCGCGATCACGGGCGAGACGGGCGCCGGCAAGTCGATCCTGATCGATGCGCTGGCGTTGGTGCTGGGCGGGCGCGGCTCGGAGAGGTCGATCCGTAACGGCCGTGATTCCGCGGAGATCGAGGCTCAATTCGACGTGGTGAGCGATCCGCTGGTCGTGCAGCAGTTGGCTGAACTGGGCGCCGAAGACGAGAGCGGGACGCTGGTGCTGCGCCGGGTCCTGTCGCGGTCGGGGCGATCGCGCTGCCACGTCAACGGCAGGCTGGTGACCGCCGCGCAACTGCGGGCGATCGCTGCGCCTCTGTGCGACCTGAGCTCGCAGCACGCGCAACACCGGCTGCTGGATCGGGCGATGCACCTCGAGGTGCTGGACCGGTTCGGCGGCCACACGGCGGTGCGACGCAAGCACGTGGAACTGCACGGGGCTTGGCGGCTGGGTCGCGCGGAACTGGACGCGTTGCAGCAACGGCAGCGCGAACAGGGCGATCGCTTGGACTACCTGCGCTTCGTGCACGACGAACTGCGCCAGCTCGACATCAAACCGGGTGAATTCGAGGTGATCCAGGCCAAGCTGCAGCGCATCAAGGGCGCCGAGCAACTCGCGCGGGCCGTCGGCGAGGCGGCGACGATCCTGGGCGACGACGGCGGCGTGCGCGATCTGGCGGCGAAGGCGGGGCGAACGCTGCTCCGGATGGCCAACGTGGACGTCCGGTTGCGGGAACTGGCCGAGCGCGCCGAGGAGATCGAGGCTCTGGCGTCGGAACTGGCGCACGACCTGGAGCAACACGGGCGGCACCTGGACCGCGACGAGGGCAAGCTGGCTGAACTGGCCGAAAGGCTGGACGCTTTGCACCGCGCTTTCCGCAAGTACGGCGGGACCGAGGCGGCGTTGCTGCTCCGGCAGCAGTCGGTGGCCGAGGAACTGGACACGGCCCAAGCGGACCTGCGCATCGCCGAACTGCAGCGCGAGGTCGATCGCAAGGCCATGGAACTGCACATGTTGGCGACCGAACTGAGCGAGCGCCGGCGGTTGGTCGCAGGTCCATTGGCGCAGCGCGTGACCGCGGTCGTGCAGCAACTGGGCATGCCGGCTGCTGAATTTCGCGTGGAAGTACGCACCGGGCACGCCGACCCGGGGCCGACCGGGCTGGACGACGCCGAGTTCCAACTGCGCGCGAACAAGGGCGAAAGCGAAGGACCGCTGGCAGTGGTCGCATCGGGTGGTGAACTGTCGCGCGTGCTGCTTGCGGTGCAGCGGGCCTGCAGCGACGCCGCCCACGAGCACGGCACGTTGCAGCGCGATGCCGAACCTCCCGCAGCGACTTGCATCTATGACGAGGCGGACGCGGGGCTCTCGGGCTCGACCGGCATCGTGCTGGGGCGCTTCCTGGCCGAGGTGGGCGGTCGGCAGCAAGTCCTGTGCATCTCGCATCTTCCGCAAGTGGCCGCGGCTGCCGATCACCACATCCGCGTGGCCAAGCACGAGTTCGACGGCCGGACCCAATCGGTGCTCGAACAGCTCGACGAGCCGGGGCGCGTCGCCGAACTGGCGCGGATGCTCGGCACGCTCGAAGGCGAGGGCGACACGGCGCTCGCCCACGCGCGCCGGCTGTTGTCCCAGCAGAGGCGCAAGCAGGCCGCCTGACCCCGGCCGAGCCCAGCACTGGCGCGCCCTGCGTATGGTTATGCTACGCTGCCCGCCCTAGAGCGCAGGCAGCCCCCGAAGCTGGAGGAAATCGCCGTGAGAGATGAGCGGCAGCAACAAATTATCGCCGAGCGATCTGCTAACGAACGCCAGCTACAGATCTTCATGGCGCTAGCCCTGGCGCTGCTCAGCCTGCTCGCCGCCTGCTCGTCGGGCACTGACGCCGGGCCCCGCTTCGCGCAGGTCAGCCAGCTGGGCGATACCTACGATGATCACGCGCCTTACGAAGTGTGGGCAACGGTCCGACCGGGTGCTCGACCGGTGCGCCACGTGCGGCTGTACTACACGCCTTTGGGCAACGCTGACTTCCAGTCTACTGACATGTCGACGTTTTCGGGCAATACCTGGCAAGGTTCGATTCCCGCGCAGCCGCCCGGCACCGACATGCTCTATTTCGTGCGCGCCGAGGAAGCCGATCCGGCGGTGTACGCGACTTATCCTCCCGAGCGAAATCCTCCTGAATACCTGCGTTTTCGCGTGCTGGTGCCGGGCGAGCAACCGATCCACACGCCCGGGACGATCCAGGTCGAGCCCGTGCCGGTGGCCGATGCGGGCAGCCTGGACGCCGGACAGGACATTGCCGTTGTGCAGCCGGACACCCTGCAGCCGGATATCGCAGCGCCGGACAGCCAAATCGTCGACGTGCAAGTCGACGACATTGCACCGGATATCGCTCCCGACACCGCGCCTGTCTTCGACAGCGTGGACATCGGCCCGCCGCCCGACGTCGACGCCAAGGCGGACTTCGACAACGACTACATCCCGGATTGGCAGGACAACTGCCCCAAGAACAAGAACCCTGAACAGTTGAACAGCGACAGCGACGGCAAGGGCGACGTCTGCGACCCGGACGACGACAACGATGGCGCGCCGGACGACTTGGACAACTGTTCGACCGTGGCCAATCCCACCCAAGCGGACCTGGACAAGGACGCCAAGGGCGACGCCTGCGACAAGGACATCGACGGCGACAAGACCTTGAATGAGAAGGATAACTGTCCGTGGGTGAGCAACGCCGACCAGAAGGATACCGACCTGGACGGCTTGGGCGACGCCTGCGATCCGTTGACCGGGGGCTCAGACAAGGACCAGGACGGCGTGCTCGACGGCAAGGACAACTGCGCGGCGGTGCCCAACCCGGACCAGAAGGACGCCGATGCGGACGGCCAAGGCGACGTCTGCGACGCCGACATCGACGGCGACGGGGTGGTCAACGCCAAGGACAACTGCCCGCTGGTCAGCAACCCCGACCAGAAGGACAGCGGCAACGGCATCGGCGATGCGTGCGAAGCGTTCGACGATGCGGACGGCGATGGCGTCGCCGATGCCAAGGACAACTGCCCCAATGCCGGCAACCCGGGTCAGGCCGACCTGGACGGCGACGGCAAGGGCGACGCCTGCGACAAGGACAAGGACGCCGACGGCATCGTCGATACCTTCGATAACTGCCCGGCGGTCGCCAACAAGGACCAGAAGGACACCGACGGCGACGGCAAGGGCGATGCCTGCGACGACGAGGTGTTGTGCGGCGCCGGCAAGCCCGCATGCCCACAAGGTACGCAGTGTTACGCGCCGCTGTGCCTGACTCCGCCGCCGTGCAACACGCAGGCCGACTGCAAGACAGGCACGTTCTGCTACCAAGGCCACTGCTTGCCGCCGCAGGTCGTGCCTTCGGACTTCTGTGCCAAGGACTCGCAATGTCCGACCGGCTTCGTCTGCCAGTTCAGCAAGTGCGCGCCTGACAAGTGCAAGTTCACGAGCGACTGCCCGGCCGGCCAGAAGTGCCTGCTCGGCGAGTGCCTGCCCGACGCCGTGCCCGTGAGCCAGTGCCAGCAAAACGAGCAGTGCGGCCCCAAGAAGCAGTGCCTGGCCGGCATCTGCATTCCCGCGCAGTGCAGCCTGGACACGGACTGCAACGGAAATGCCAGCTGCTTCAAGGGGTTTTGCATTCCCCTGATTGGCGGCGTGGTGCCCATCCCGCAGATCGACTGCAAGTCCGACGCGGACTGCCCGCCGCTCAAGATCGTCGGCCAGACCATCGAGATGCAGTGCGGCGCCGGCGTGTGTTTGCCCAAGAAGGTCGGTGGCTTCACCCTTCCGGACCTGTGCACGGTCGACTCGGACTGCGCGGCGGGCAGCCATTGCCTGCTGGCCATCTGCGCGCCGGAACAGTGCAAGACCGCTGTGGATTGCAAGTCGGACCAGGCGTGCACGTTCGGCATCTGCACCGCCAAGAACCAGCCATTGCCGCAACCTGGCCAGTGCAAGACCAAGGCCGACTGCCCGAACGGCGGCTCGTGCATCGCCACCGCCTGCGTGCCGTTCAACCTCCCGGGCGGCGGTAGCCTGCCTGGTGGCCTCGAGTTCTGCGCGCAGGACGGCACCTGCTCCAAGGGCAAGAATTGCCAGTTCGGCGTGATTTGCCTGTGACCATCGCGGGTCCGGAAGCGCTGATGCACGGCACGATCCGCATCGATGCCGCGCCCTTGCTGCCGGCGGGCGCGGGTGACCGGCCCCTGGACCTGCGCGAAACGGACCTGCGCGACGGCCGCTTTGCCGGCGTGGACCTGCGCGACGCCGACCTGCAGCACGCGACGCTCGCCAACGCCGACCTGTCGGGTGCGGATCTGCGCGGCGCGCGGCTGACCCAGGCGGACCTCGCCCTGGCGCGCCTGGAAGGGGCGGACCTGCGCAATGCCGACCTCGGTGGCGCGGACCTTTCCGGGGCGGATCTGAGCGGCGCGCGGCTCGACGGCGCGGACCTGCGCGGGGCGGCGTGGCAGTGGGCGCGCGTAGACGGCACGCTGGGACTGCCGGCGGACCTGTTGCTGCGGCGACGTGCAGACGGGCGGATCCACGGCGAAACCACGCGCGACGACGACGAGCCGACACTTGGATTGCGCGCCTACAAACGCGGGCAGGCGGCCCACGACGCTGGCAGGCTGGGGCTGGCGGAACGGCACTTTGCCACGGCATTGGGCTGGGTTCCCGATTCGGACGCGGTTCGCTACGCCTTGGCAGCGGTGGCGTTCGAGCGAGGCGACGGCAAGCTGGCGCGCGATTGGCTGCAGGATGCAGTGACCGTGCATGCTCGAGCGGATCGGGCCCGCCTGGACCTGGCGTTGCTCGATCTGGCGCAAGGCAAGACGGCCGAAGCGCGCGCCTGGCTGGCCCCTGTCCACTCGCCTGCACTCGCTTGGCTAGACGAGGTGAGGCAGGCGCTCGATCATGGCGACGAAGGGGCCGCGTTGACGATGCTGCGCACGCACGCGCCCGACAGTCCGGCCCGGCGTTGGCTCGATCGGCCGGGGCAGGCGGCCAAACCTCGGCGCATCGAACCGGATCGGCTGGCGGATCCGGCCTGGCTCGAACAAGAACACGCTGATCTGGTGGAGCTCTTGCGCGATCGCCAGCGGCCGGCCTGGGTGTGGATCGGCGTGATCGCGCGGGCGTTGCGACTGGGCGCCATGGATCTGGCACAGCGGGCAGCCCAGCGCCTTTCCCTGGAAGCGCCTGAACATCGCTTGTGGAGCCTGCAGCTCAAGCAACTCGACGTGACGGCGCAAGCGTTCGCGGCGTTGGTGCGCACGCGGGCGGCGGGGCTGGGCGAAGTGCAATCGCTGGCCTGGGTGGCGTTGGGAGTACACGGCCCGACCGCGAGAATCCAGTGTGACGGCGGAGTCTTCTATGCCAAGCGCTACGTCGGTTCGACCCGGCCGCGGCCGAGCGTGGACTTCACCCATCGGGTGTGTCGCGTCGCGGCGCAGCGCGGCCTGCTCGTGCCGGTCGCGCTGACCGACGGCCAGGGCGAGGACGTGCTGGCGTTCGGGGACGATCTGCTGGCGTTGTACCCGGACGTGCGCGGCGCCTCCATCCCGGACATCGACGTCGATGTGCAGACCGCTCGGCGGGCGGGCGCGCACCTGGCGGAACTGCATGTGCTGCTGGCGGATTTGGCGACCGGTCCGGGTCGGCCTCGGGGCGGCGTGCGCGTCGGCACTCGGATCCTGCGCCACCGGGCGCCCGCGCAGGCCTGGCAGGTAGTGCTCGGTCAGGATCCGGCCTGCGCGGCGCTGGTGGAACGTCATCCCCTGGCCTCGCGCCTGAATTCGTTGCTGGAAGCGACGGCTCGGCGGTTGCGCGGCGTGCTGGCGGATTGCCCGCCGGGGCTGGTGCACGGCGATTTCGGCCCCGGCAACGTGCTCGAGCAGGACAACGGCACCGTCGGCGTCGTCGACTGGGACCTGTGCGACGTCGACGTGCCGGTGTGGGACCTGGCGCGCGCCGTCGACTTGTTGGCCGTGCGCTGGCCGGGCGAACCGGGACTGCCGGTGGAAGTGCGCGCCGGCGTTCTGCAAGCGATGGTGCACGGCTATCACGAGGTGCGGCCCCTGACCCGACCGGAGCGGGCGGCCCTGCCGGTGCTGGTAGCGGCGAGTCGCGTGGATCTCGACGCGTCGGTGCTGCCGGTCGGCGCCGGCCTGGAGCCCGAGATGGCCGAGCCGTTGCTGGCGCGCATGTTCAGTCGCCTGTCGCGCGCGGTGGCAGGGGCGCCTGAACTCGCTGATTTGACCGACGACGCCCTGCGAGCCTGAAGCGGATGACCGCGCGCCTTGGCACCGCACTGAGCGTGCACTACGATGCAGCGATGGCCCGGCGCGCTGTGCATTCTTCCAGTCTTGCCGCTGCCCTGGCCCTGGCGCTCACGGCCGCGCCGACGTTCGCCGATCCCGCAGTCGTGGTGGCCGCGCCGCCACAAGCCGTGGCTCCTGCGGGGCCCGCACAGTCAGGTTCGGCCGACTCGCTGCAGGCCGCCTACGAGAACGCGGTCAATGCCTTCAAGTACCAGGACTTCGAGAACGCTATTCCGCAACTTCGGGCCCTGCTTTATCCGCCCCCGGGCCCGGCAAAAGTACGCCTGGACCAGAAGCGCGAGTGGAAGGTGCGGGAATACCTGGGCGCCGCGCTCTGGTGGCAAGGCGACGTCAAGGCCGCGCTCGACGAGTTCACCGCCCTGCTCGTGCGCAATCCGCAAGTTCGCCTCGATCCAGCGGTTTACCCGCCCAAGATGCTCGCGGACTTCGAGGGCTTGCGGCAGAACCTGGTGCGCTTGGGCGTCATCAAGGCCGATCAGAAGGCACGAGCGCCCGATGTCGCCGAAGTCGTCGCACCGGCGCCGTTCGAGCTGATGTTCTTTCCATTCGGGGTCGGGCAGTTCGCCAATCGGGAACGGGGCCGCGGCACAGCGTTTCTGATCGCGCAAACCGTGCTGGCGGGCGTGTCAGCGGGTGCCTTCCTGTACCAGGACCAACAGAACCGCACATCGACGGTCAGCGACACGGTGCGCAATGCCAGCGGTGTCGGCTTTTTCGTGGTGGCGGCGTGGGGAATCGTCGACGCAGTCCTGCGCTACCCGCGATCTCCAGAAGGCCAGCGCTGACTCGGCACCGGCGGCCATGCCCTTGCAACCACTAGCATTGCCGGCGCTCGTTGCCTGCGCGGTTGAACGTGGCGCTCAGGTGGGCCATCCTGGCCGCGATCCCGAATTTGCGCACCGCTTCTGAGTGCGTGCCGAGTTGCCGATGACCCCACATGCCTGGCTGCAGGAACTCGGACCCGGAGAGGTCGTCAAGACCTCGCATCCCATCGAGAAGATGGTGTGCAGCATCGGCACCGACAGCCATTCCGACATCGAACTGCGCGGGCGCGGCATCGCCGAGATCCACGCCTGGTTGCGCACGACGACCAAGGGCATTGCCATCGAAGCGGTGGGCGGCGAGCGGCTGATCGTCAACGGGCGCAAGGCCGAGAGCCACTTGCTGGCCCCGGGCGACCTGATCGACATCGGTCCGGTGCGCTTGCGCTTTCACGTCGGGCACAAGGGCCGCGATACCGGCAGGATCCCTGGATCGACCGAAGTCGGCGGCTTGCTGACGGCTCTCGCGGGGTTCTCCGAAGCCCTGGCCGGAACGTACGATCTCGACGCGCTGCTGGCGACGATGCTCGATTCGATCATCCAAGTGACGCAAGCCGCCCGCGGCGTCGTGCTGCTCCTGGTCGATGGCAAGCCCCAGGTCCGCATCGCCCGCAACCTCGGCGGTTCGGCGGTGCGTGGCCCTCTGGCGATCAGCGACTCGATCGTGGACCGCGTCCTGCGCACCCGTCAGCCGGTCATCGTCTCGGACGCGTTGAACGATCGCGAGTTCAACGCCGCGAAATCCGTCATGGACTTCCGAATCTGCTCGGTCCTGTGTGTGCCATTGATGGTGCGGGGCGAACTGCTCGGCGTCATCTACCTCGGCAACGACAACGTCGTGAACCTCTTTACGGAAGAGGCCCGCGAGGTTGCCACGGTGTTCGCCGCGCAATCGGCGATGGTCCTGCGCAACGCCTTGCTGATCAATGAGCTGCAGCTCTCGAACCAGACGCTGACCCAGCAGATCGAGCGGATGAACTTCGGCTCGATCATCGGCGCCTCCGATTCGATGCGCGAGTTGTTCAAGAAGGTCGAGAAGGTCGCCGGCACCGACATCAGCGTGCTCGTCGAGGGCGAAACCGGCACGGGCAAGGAACTGGTCGCGAGCGAATTGCACCGCCGATCCAATCGCGCCAAGGGCCCGTTCGTGGTCATCAACTGCGGAGCGATTCCGGAAAACCTGTTGGAGTCAGAGCTGTTCGGACACGTCCGCGGCGCGTTCACCGGGGCGGTGGCGACGCGCGACGGCAAGTTCCAGGCGGCACACGGCGGTACCCTGTTCCTCGACGAGATCGGCGAGATGCCCCTGCAACTGCAGGTGAAGCTCCTGCGCGTGCTCGAGGATCGCAAGGTCTGCCGGGTGGGCGAAACGACCCCCAAGGACGTGGACATCCGCGTCATCGCCGCGACCAACCGCAACCTCAGCGAGGAAGTGAAGGGCGGGCGATTCCGCGAGGATCTGTACTACCGCCTCAACGTCGTGCGCCTGCACCTCGCCGCCCTGCGCGATCGCGACGAGGACATCATGTTGCTGGGCCGGTACTTCCTGAAGCGGCAGACCGAGGAGATCGGCGTGCATGTGTCGGGTTTCTCGGACGACGCGATCCGCGCCATGCACCTGCACAAATGGCCGGGCAACATCCGCGAGCTGGAGAACCGCATCAAGAAGGGTGTGATCTTCTGCGATTCCGGGACGCTGACCGCCGAGGACCTGGACCTGGGCGCGCTGCAGACGGGCCGGATCGAGCCGCTGAATGAGGCCAAGGAAGTCTTTGCACGCGGTTATGTGCGGCGGGTGCTCGAGATCAACGGCGGCAATCGCACGCAGACCGCCAAGGATCTGGGCGTGGACGTGCGGACGATCTATCGCTACTTGGAACGCGAGAAGGACGGCGAGCCGATCGACGCGTAGGGCTAGGATTGCATAGGCTTACAGTCGAGCCATCTCGCGTCGAGCCACTTCCGCGAACTTTGCTTCCCCCGGCGCCTTGCCAGCCGCCTGCAGGTACGCCGCGAACGCCAGCTTGGCCGCTGCCTTGTCGCCCTTGTCGCGCAGGGAAAACGCCAGATTGTACAGTGCCGGAGTGTAGTTCGGCTTGATTTCCAGCGCCTTGCGATACGAGACGATCTCCTGTTCGATGTCGCCCAACCGGTGCTGGACCACGCCGACATTGTAGAGCGCGCGGTGGTGCTTCGGGTCCTTTTGCAGGCACTGCTGGTAGTGCGAGACGGCGCGGCGCAACTGCTGGGACTTCTGCGGTTCCTGCAGCTTGGTCGCCTTGAGTTGGACCGCTTCCGCGAGATCGTAGTAGCCCTCCGGATTCTCCGGCGCCACGGTCACGGCCTTTTCCAGCCCGGCGATGGCGTCGTCGAAGCGTTCCAGAGAAAGCAGCAACATCGCGCGGTTCAGCCATGCATCCTGGGCCGTGGGATCGTAGGTGATCGCCGCGTCATAGTGCTTCAGCGCTTCGGCCGTGCGACCCAGATCCTCGCTGACCACCGCCAGATTGAAGTGGGCACGCGCGTACTTCGGGTCGAGTTCCAGCGCCTTTTCATAGGCCTTGGCCTCCGCGGCAAAGTCGCGCCGTCGCCCCAGCGCCACGCCGAGGTTGAACCAGCACTCCTTCATGTCCTGCTTGTACTGCACGCAGAACTGGAACGCTGTGGTCGCCTGTTCGAGCTTGCCGGTGCCAAGGTGCTCTACGCCCTCGCGAAACCAGTCTTCGGCACTTTTCGTCTCGGCCGCGATCGCGGTGTTCGAGAGCAACCACAACGAAAGCGCGGCGGCGGTGCTGCCCATCCACGCGGGACGCAATGCGTACATCGAACTCCTGCAACAAGGGCTACGGCCCCGCCAGCGCAAGGCAGTTTGCTTGCTGCGCGCCTCGTGTCAAACCCTGGCACCTGGGGCAGTCATTCCGAACTATTTGCGGCGGCGACCGCGGCAAAAGCTGATTTCGCACGATCACCTTCACGTCGGCGCGCAAGAAAAGCTCCGGTGCGTTGCCCATGTGGCGCCTGCTTCGTACACTGGCCGTTCGAAAATCGGGCGACATGCTCCGGAGGTCTTGCTTGCAACTGCACCGTTTCACCGTCCCGACCTCTTCTGTCGCCCTCACCGCTGTCGCTGTCGCCCTCGCAGCGTTGGCCGCCTGCAGTTCGCCCAACCCGACCGGCGGTGGCACCGTCCTGCCAGACACCAGTGGAATCGGCAACTTCGACGGAGCGAAGCTCGACGGCAAGGCGGATACCCTGATTCCGGACACGGGCGGTGCGGACACCGTGACCTCGTGCAAAGGCACGCCCTGCCCGGACGACGGCAACCCGTGCACCGACGAGCTGTGCGACGAGAACGACGGCAAGTGCAAGCACTTCAACAACAAGGCACCGTGCGACGACGGCGATCCGTGCACCAGCGGCGACCTGTGCGGCTCGGCCAAGTGCAAGCCCGGCAAGGACAGTTGCCAGGATGCGGTCGGCAGCGATGGCGACGCCAGCGACAGTTCAGCCCCGGGCTTGCCGGTTGGTAGCGTGATCATTACCGAAGTGATGTACAACCCGTACGGCAAGGGCCTGGTCAAGGACGATCAGGGCGAGTGGATCGAGTTGTACAACCCGGGCAATGAGGCCGTGGACTTGGGCGGCGTAGTCGTGCGCGATCTCGGCAAGGACTCGTTCACCTTGCCGCCGAACACCAGCATCGCGCCACTCGGGCGGTTGGTCATCGGCGCCAACAACGACGCGGCGATCAACGGCGGCGTCAAGATCGACGTCGCCTGGGGCAACGCCATCACGCTCGGCAACACGGCGGACGCGATCATCCTGGAATCATCAGGTTCGATCGTCGACGCGGTGACCTGGCAGTTGAACATGGGCTGGCCGAACTTGAACGGCGTGTCGCTCTCCTTGAGCCCCAGCTTCACCGACGTCAACGAGAACGACCTGGCCGAGCACTGGTGCGGCGCGGGCAGCGTCTTGCCCGACGGCGACAAGGGCACGCCCGGCAAGCCCAACGACATCTGCCTGCTGGACACTGACAAGGACGGCGTGCCCGACGGCAGCGACAACTGCCCGAAAATCCCCAACTCGACGCAATTGGACGACGATTTGGACGGCGTGGGCGACGCGTGCCAGGGCATCCCGGCCAACTGCGGCAATGCCAAGGTCGACGAGGCGGAAACCTGCGACGACGCGGGCTGGAAGAACGGCGACGGCTGCAGCGCCTGGTGCCAGATCGAACTGCCGGTCGCGGTCAGTAGCGTGGTCATCAGCGAGTTCATCAGCAATCCCGCTAAAGTACCGGACGACTTCGGCGAGTGGATCGAGTTGTACAACCCGACGACGCAAGACGTGGTGCTCAACGGCATGGTGCTGCAGGTCGGCAGCAAGAACCCGATCCAACACGTGATCGCCGGGCCAAAGCCGTTGGTCGTGCCGTCCAAGGGCTTGTTTCTGCTCGCGGTCAGCGGAGATCCAAGCAAGAACGGTGGCTTGCCTACGCCCGGCTACGTCTACAGCAAGATCACGATGAGCGCGACGGCGGCGACCCTGACGCTGAAGTCCGGCGCCACGGTGGTCGATCAGGTCGCGTACGACAGCAAGTTCCCGCTGGTGACAGGCAAATCCGCCGCGGTCGACCCGACTTCACTCGAAGCAGGCCCGAACGACGATCCGACGCATTGGTGCAAGGGCCAGGCGACCTACGGCCTGGGCGACTTCGGCTCGCCGGGCACCGCCAACCCGAGTTGCGTGGGCGCCGACCAGGACGAGGACAAGGACGGCATCCCCGACAAGGCCGACAACTGCAAGGCGATCAAGAACAGCGATCAGAAGGACGTCGATCAGGACCTGGTCGGCGACGCGTGCGACGACTGCAAGGCCGTGACCAACCCGGACCAGGCCGACGGCAACAGCAATGGCGTGGGCGACGCGTGCGAACCGCCGGGCTGCGGCAACGCGGTGCTCGAAGGGGTCGAGGTCTGCGACGACGGCAACGTCTTGCCGGGCGACGGCTGCAGCCTGACCTGCCAGAAGGAAGCCACGCTCGTGCAGGGCAGCCTCGTCATCAGCGAGTTCTTGGCCAATCCCAAGGATGTCAGCGACACGACCGGCGAATGGGTCGAGTTGTACAACCCTGGCACCGTGGAGGTCGAAGTGGCGGGCGTCACGCTGCATGTCGGCACCGCGACGCACACGATCAAGGCGGCCAACGGTTTGACGATCAAGGCAGGCGGCTTCCTCGTGCTCGGCAAGAGCCAGGATCCGGCAGCCAACGGCGGCGCCAAGGTCGACTACCTGTACGGCAGCGCCATCAGCCTGCCGAACAGCGGGACCGCGGAGGTCCGGTTGTTCCACGGCAGCGATCTGATCGACGAGGTAATCTACACCCCCAAGGCCAACGGCTGGCTGCCCATGGGCGACGGCGCGAGCTACCAGTTGGCGACCGACCAGATGAACGCGACCGCCAACGACCTGGGCCCGCACTGGTGCTATGCGACGCAAGTGTTCGGCCCGCCCAACCTGGCCACCGACAAGGGCACACCGGGCGCGCCGAATTCCGCGTGCTCGTCGGACGGCGACGGCGACGGCTTGACCGACGACAAGGACAACTGCCCGAACAAGGCCAACGTGGACCAGAAGGACGGCGACGCGGACGGCGTGGGCGACCTGTGCGACAACTGCCCGGCGCTGGGCAACGCGGGCCAGCAGGACGGCGACGGCGACGGCGTGGGCGACGCGTGCTCGCTGGTGGTCAGCGCGGTGTGCGGCAACGGCAAGATCGAAACCGGCGAGACTTGCGATGACGGCAACAGCAAGGCGGGCGACGGCTGCGGCGCAACGTGCCAGATCGAGTTCCAGAGTGGCAGCGTGTTGAAGGCGGGCGACCTCGTCATCACCGAGATCATGAACAACCCCAAGGCGATCGACGACGGTGGCGGGGAATGGTTCGAGGTCCTGAACACGACGGGCAATCCGCTGGATTTGCAGGGCCTCGTGGTCATCGGCAAGACAGTGTCCGAGAAGTTCACGGTCGACGGCAAGGGCAAACCGGTCGTCGTGCAGCCGGGCGCGCTCTTCGTGTTCGGCATCAGCACCGACTCGACCAAGAACGGCGGCGCGACAGTGCACTACGCTTACGGTTCGGCCATCACGCTCACCAACGGGAACCTGAGCGATGTCATTGAATTACAGTCCGCTGGCGTCAGCATCGACAAGGTCGAATACTTGCTGGGCAAGAACGGTTGGCCCAACCCGGACGGCGCGTCGCTCTCGCTTTCGGCGGACAAGGCGACGATGGCGGGCAACGACGTAGGTGGCAACTGGTGCCTGGGCACGGTGGTCTACGGCGTGGGCGACAAGGGCACACCGGCCGCGGCCAACGCCAAGTGTGTGCCCTGACAGCAGAAACAGCTAGAGGTGTTCTAGCGGCGACCCGCGCGCCGGATCACCTGGATGATGTGACGGGCGCGCCAGGCGTGGTGATCGTCGAGCACGTGACCGTGCCGGTGCAGGACCGCCTCCATCGTGCGCACGCAGCGACCGTCGCCGATCGCTTCGAGGCAGTCGAGCAGGCGTTCCACCTTCTCGCGCCCCAGTTCCGCCGGCCCTTGCAGCAGGCGTTGTGCCACCGCCTCCTGGGCTTCACGCACGTCCAGCGCTGCGATCGCCGCCGCCGCCTGCACCGCGACCTCGGGGTCGGGGCTAGCCACCGCGCGCCGAAGCAGCGTCGCCAGCGTACCGTGCTCGGGACCTTGCGCGTTCTGGGCCGACGCCAGCGTCCGGCACAGCAGCCAGGCCGCGTCACCGTCGAGCCGGGCCAGTGCCTCGCTCGTGTGCAGTTCCGGCCATTCCGTTGAAAGTTCCAAACCTTCCATACTGGCCGCCAAAGCATCGCGGGCCTGCGCGCGGGGCGATCCGGCTTGGGATCGGGGCGGCACGGCGGGCGGCTCGGGCGGCGACTCTGGTGCCTGTATCGTCAGGAAGTCATCGATGTCTTCGGGTTGCGCCGCGCCAGGCTCGGTCGGCACCGGCTGGAGATTCTCGCGTGCGAACGCCCAGAACTTCTCGCGCAGGTCGTGCATCTACTTCGGCAGTCCCAATAATTCGCGCGCTTGAGCCAGGGTAGCCAGAGGTCGGCCCAGGTCTCGCGCCATCTGCGCCACCGCTGCGACCAGTTCGTAACTACCCTTGGCCAGTACGCCTTTGCTCAAGTAGACGTTGTCCTCGAGGCCGACGCGTACGTGGCCACCCACCTGGATCGCGTGGCGGGCCAGCGGCATCTCGAACCGGCCGATCCCTGCCACCGACCACGTGCAACCATCGGGAATCAGGGAGCGGATGAAGTCCAGGTGGCGCTCCGTCCCGCCCATGCCGCCCGGCATCCCGAGCACGAAGTCGAAGTGCGCCGGCAGGTCCAACAGCCCTTCCTTGGCCAGACGCAACGCCGCGTCGACCATGCCGGTGTCGAAGCACTCGACCTCAGGGCGCACGCCGAACTGAAGGATTCGCTGAGCGATCGCCTTGACCACGGGCGGCGGGTTCAGGAACACGTCATCGCCGAAGTTCACCGACCCCGTCGTCAGCGTCGCCATGTCCGGGCGCAATTTCACCGCATCCGAGCGCTCCTCGACCGGCATGCCGACCGCGCCACCCGTAGAGAACTGCACGAGAATCGGACACGCCTCGCGAATCGTCCGCATCGTCCGTTCGAACAGGTCGGCGCGCTGGCTGGGCGTCCCGTCGTCCTCGCGCACGTGCAGGTGGACCATCGTCGCACCCGCCGCGTGACAGCGGATCGCCTCGGCCGCGAGTTCTTCAGGCGTGTACGGCACGTGCGGCGTCTGGTCGCGGAAGACCTCTGCTCCACAAATCGCCGCCGTGATCATCAAGGGTTGCATGGCAGGCCTCAGCGCGCGCCGCCACGCTGCTTGGTCGCGGGCACCACGCACGTCCCGGTCGCGCGGCACACGACGATGGGCGTCTCGAGCACTTCGGCCGCGGAATCGTTGAGATCGGGACGCGGGCGCACGACCTTGCGGGCGACGAAACGCATCTTGCGACTGGTGCGGCCCACTTCGACCAGTTCGGCCTCGGCCTCGATGTAGTCGCCGGCGTACACGGGCGCGAGGAATTCGACGCTGTCGTAGGCGCGGAACAGGCCTTCGTCGCCGTCGTGGCGGATCAGCAATTCGGTCGCGACGTCGCCGAACAAGCCGAGCATGCGCGCGCCATCGACGAGACCGCCGCCGTAGTGCGCGTCATGACTGGACATTCGCAAGCGGATTTGGGCTTTCATGTCGGCAACTCCGGGTCCTGCAAGCTCAGTGCCCCGCCTTGGGGTACTTCTCCTGCAACTTCTTGACCTTGGCATCCACCCAAACGTCGTCCTTGAGGTCCGCGCCCAACGCCGTCATGGTGAGGTCGAGCGTACTCGCTTCGGCCGGGGCCGCGACTTGTCCGTCCAGTTGCATCGTCACGCCCTGGAGCTTGGCCCGCGCGCTGGCGAGTTGCCGTTCCATGATCTTGCGCGTCTCTGCGGTCAGTTGCAGCGGATCGCCCGGCCGGTTCGCCGACTCCAGTTGCGCCTGCAGACCCTGGACCTGCTGGGCCAGATCGGACCTCTCTGCCGTCAGTGAATCGCGCATCCTCGCGGCATAGAAGCGGTCCTTCTTGCCGCGCACGTGCGCCGTCACCTCGCCTATGTACTTGCCCTTGCTGAAGGCGTCGACGAAGAAACCCTGGCCCATGGAAGTCAGTTGCATCGATAGTTCCTGGCCCGACGAGCCGATCACCAGCGTGATGCCGGGCGCCTTTTCCATGACCAGTTCCGCTTCCTGGCGGCTCAGTTGGCTCAGCAACACGATCATCTCGGCGCCCTGGGCCCGCAAGTCCTTGATCGCCGCCTTCGCCTCGGCCACCGGGTCGCGGATCTCCAAACCCTGGTCGATCACGAACTTGCCTAGCTCCGGCGGCGTGCGCGTCATCAGCCCGAATACGCCGATCTTGAGCACGCCCGCGTCCTCGAGCAGCAGGCGTTGGAACGCGGGCTTGCCGGCCTTGTCGTACAAGTTCGCGGACACCAGCGGAATCTTGTTGGCACGTGCGATCTTGCGCAACGGCTCCAGGCCCATCGCCAGGTCGTTGATGCCGACGTTCAGCCCCGCGTAGCCCATGTGCGCCATCGCCTGCAGCAGCACGCCCGCGCGCGCTTCGGCCTCGCCTGGCCGCTCGGTCGGCGCCTGGGGATTCGCCGTCAAGAGACCGCCCGCATCCAAGAGCAAGGCGTGCGGCCGCCCCTTGTTGCGTTCCTTCCACCACTCGCTTCGCCGGGCCAGACCGCCCAGCGGGTGATGCGCTCAACCGCAGGGATCGGTTTCGCCTATCACGTTGGCGGTAAAGCCGATCGCGACCTGGTGATCGAGCGGCACGGCGTCTGGCATGACCTCAGGCTTCTGATCGTTCAACGCCTCGACGGCTTGCGCGCGCGCCTGACCGGGCACCTTGGACACCGCGGGGGCGAGGCTCGGCTCGGGCATCTGCTGGGCCTCGGCCAGCAAGCGCGCATGGATCTCGGCGGCTTCGGGCACGCCCGAGCTCACTTGCGTCGGCGCCGCCTTGATCTCGGCCGGCTTGGCTTGCTGGGGCGGGATCGCGGCCTTCTGGCGGGCGAACCACACAGCACCGCCGGCTATTAGCAGGACCGCTAGCAAGATCAATGGCATGCGCAACGACTTCATGACGTCCCTCGAGAAGCAAACGGATATCTGGCGAAGGATGGGCGGCAGCAACAAAATATCGCCTGGCGATCTGCTTATAAACGCCCTCCCGTAGCCACGCAATTCCGCGGCGCCCCGGGCGCATCCGCGAACTGATTCTGGGCCGGCGCAATGAGCAGGGGTGCAAAGTACGCAATGCCCAGGGGGCCGGCGAAATGACCAGGGGGTGGGCCGGCGGATAAAATCCGCGCCTATCATTGCAAAGCCCCGCCTTCGCGGGGCTGGCGCAACTGCTGATGCGTCGGGCACTTCTACGAGTTCGAGCAGACCGAAGACAATCAAGAAAAACCTGAGCCCCGCGAAGGCGGGGCTTTGTAAACATAGGCGCGGATTCATCCGCCGGCCCGACCACGGCGTTGTGCGTGCATGATTCTGTACGTGCATGATTCTCAGCGATTGCACGCCACCTTGCCGAGATGTTGTTTGGAAGTCTTGGAAATCAAGCCGAGGATCAGTGCGCGGATGCGCCCGGCGCCACCGCCGATTTGACCGCCCCGCGACAAGCCGTTACCGTTCGCGCCCTCCGCGCCCCGGATCTCTCGAGACTTCCATGCCGACGCCCTCCTTCCTCGCCGGCCGCTCCAGCCTATTGCGGGCCATCCTGATCGGGGTCGCGGCCGCCATCGCCTATGCCGCCACGTCGTCAGGCCTGCTGCTCAAGCCCTCGCCGCACTTCCACTTCGTCGACATGGCGGAGTCGTTCCTGCACGGCCGCCTGGACACCGACACGCCGCGCCGCCATGCCGGTCAGGCTGCGCAGCCGGGCGATCCAAAGGGCTACCAGCAGGCCATCGACCGCGCGCTGAAGGACGCCAAGGGTAACGCAACTGGCTGGAACGATTGGGCCAGCTACCGGGTCCTGCAGCTCAAGGGCGGCGAGGTCGTCCGCGGCGTATTCCCGTGGAAGGACCAGACCGGCCCGCGCGCCCACGAGTTCTACACCCTCGACGGCCGCCTGATGCTGATCGACCCCGACAAGGATCTGCGCGTCGGCGGCTGCTCCGGTCTCAAGGAAATCAAAGGATTCGACGTCAAGTCCATGCGCCGCTGCGACGACGTCGTCTACATGGTCTCGTTCCCGCCCGGTCCCGCCCTGGCCATGCTGCCGTTCGCCGTGATCTTCGGCTATGACACCAACGACGTGCTCGTCACGCTGGCCTTCGCGATCGCCTCGGTCTTGCTGTTCTTCTTCTGGCTCGAACGGTTGCGCCGCGAGGACCTGATATTCCTCAACGAATCAGAACGCATGTGGACCACGGCACTCTTCGCGTTCGGCACCGTCGTCTGGTACTGCTCGATCCGCGGCGAGGTGTGGTTCTCGGCGCTGGTCATGGGCGTCACGCTGCACCTCGCCTACCTGTGGACCGCCCAGGACGCGCGCCGGCCGTTTCTCGCCGGGCTCTGGCTCGGTCTGGGCGTGGCGACCCGCACCCCGCTGCTGTTCGCGTCGATCTTCTTGCCCATGCAAGCGTTCTTCCCACGCGGTCGCTGGTTGGGCGGCGAGGGCAAGCTCGGCCTGCGCCGCGCGATCGTCCAAGTGCTGTGGTTCGCGCTGCCCATGGCGGTGGTCGGCGGCCTGCTCGCCTGGTTCAACTTCGCGCGCTGGGGTAATCCCACTGAATTCGGGCACTTCTATCTGCTCGAAGGCACGCGCGGACCCACGCGTGAACACGGCCTGTTCAGCTTTGCCTTCCTGAACCACAACCTGGGCACCGCGCTGCTGAACATGCCGCAGTTCATGGCCGACGCGCCTTTCGTGCTGGTGTCCCGCCACGGTCTGGGCCTGCTCGCCTGCACGCCGGCGCTCGGGGTCCTGCTCGGCTGCGTCCACCGGCCGGCCGATCGCCTCGACGAGACTCTTGTGTCCGAACAAGACGTTGCCCCTGAACAGCGTGCGGCTACCGAACAGCGCCGCCGAACGCTGGCCCGCCACCTGTTCTGGGCCGTGCTGGCAGTGGCATTGCCCGGCTTCTTCTACCAGAACGACGGCTGGCAGCAGTTCGGCTACCGGTTTGCCATGGATTTCCTGCCGCCCCTGCTCGGCATCTTCGCCTTGCGCGTGCCCTATCTCAGCCGCACGACCAAGGGCTTGATCCTGCTCGCCATCGTCGTGCAGCTGTTCGGCGCGATAACGTTCGGCCGTATGGAACAATTCTACTACGACTGAACGTTGCAGCAGACGCGCTTGCGTCATCCCCCGTTCGGTCCCATTCGGTGCGTCCCGCCTTCCACCCAGCCGAGTGTAAATGGCCAACGTCGCCCATCCCATGGAATCCTTGAACGAATGTGTGGACTGGGTGCTGTCGGGGCGCCGTCAGGCCGATCAGTTCAAGATCGGCACCGAATACGAGCGCCTGGCCATCGGTCCGGATGGAAAGCGTTTGCAGTACGAAGGGGTGGCAGGCATCCGCACCATGCTGGAGCGCCTGGCCGAGCGCCACGGTTGGCATCCCTATCTCGAAGCGGGACGGCCGATCGCCCTGACTCGCGGCCTGGCGTCGATCTCGCTGGAACCGGCGGGGCAGTTCGAACTCTCCGGGGCGCCCTTTGCCACCGTCGCCGAAATGCGCGCCGAGATGGAGCAGAATCTCGCGGAGATCCGAGATGTTTCCGAAGACCTGGGCATCACGCTGGGCCACGTCGGCATCGATCCGCTGACGCCGCTGGCCGACGTGCCCTATATGCCCAAGGGACGCTACAAGATCATGCGCGACATCATGCCGCGGGTCGGCGCGTTCGGCCTGCACATGATGCACCAGACCTGTACGGTCCAGACCAACCTCGACTTTTCAAGCGCGGCCGAGTGCGCCGAGATGCTGCGCCTGGGCCACCTGCTGTCGCCCGTGCTGATCGCCCTGTTCGCCAACTCGCCGATCTTGGAAGGGAAAGAGACGGGGTTTGCCACCTTCCGCGCACAATTGTGGACCAACGTCGACAAGTCCCGCTGTGATGTCAGCCACTTCGCGTTTCGCCAGGACGCCGGCATCGAGGACTACGTGCAGTGGGCGCTGGACGTGCCGCTGTACTTCATGGACCTGGTCCAGCCAGACGGCTCGCACGCCTTCGAGGCGGTGGGCAAACCGACGAGTTTTCGGACGTTCTTCGAGCGCGGCATCGAAGGCCGGCGACCGACCCTGGACGACTGGGAACTGCACATTTCCACCCTGTTTCCCGACGTGCGCCTGAAGCGTTACATCGAGTTGCGCCAGGCCGACATCGTGCCGCCCGAAGCCCTGCCCGCGCTGCCGGCGCTGACCAAGGGCCTGTTCTACGACCTCGAGGCGCGGCGCAAGACCCTGGCACTGCTGCGGGATGGCGACGCGAAGGTGAACCGGGCGGCGCTGCGTGAGCTGGCGTGCAAGGACGCGCTGAACGGTCGCGGTCAAGGCTTCGACTTGCGCGAGCTGTCCGCGCAGGTGCTGGAACTGGCGACGCAAGCGCTGCAACGGCAAGCGCTGGCCTCTGGCCTGGATCGCGACGCGGCGCTCGAGCTCGATCCGCTGCGGGCGATCGTGGCCGGAGAAGCGCCGCCGTACTACGAGCGGGTGCGCAGCGGTCTGGCGAAGAATCGCGGGCTTCTGGCCCTCTCCGACGGTTGGTAGGCGATGAAGACAACCCTCGTGGCCTTGCTGGCAGTCCTGTCGCTCGCGTGCAGCGGCGCCCAGCCGTCGGCGATGCAACAGCCCTCGGACGTGGTGCTTTCGCTGCAGGACATCGATTGCCAGTCGTGCGGGCAGCGGGCCGTCGAGGCGCTGGGGCATCAGCCGGGCGTGGGTGAAGTGGAGTTCGATCGCGACAAGGCCGAGGTCAAGGTCCACTTCGACGCGGCCAAGGTGCTGCCCGGCGATCTGGTGCGGGTGTTGGCCAAGGCCGACGTGAAGGCCAAAGTAGGCGCGGGTGGCGGTGGTTATGCTCCGGCGCAGAAGTTTGCCGAAGGCGCCGACGTGGCCTGGATTTCGCACGGCGAAGTGGTCGACCTCGAAGCCCGCCGCGTGCCGGGCAAGGTGACCGTGGTCGATTTCGGCGCCAAGTGGTGCGGTCCGTGCCGCGCGGTCGACCAGGCGATGGCCACCGTGCTGGCCGCCCAGCCCGATGTGGCGCTGCGCAAGATCGACATCGGCGATTGGGAGACTCCCGTGGCGAAACAATATCTCACCGACGTTCCTGCGCTGCCGTACGTCCTGGTGTATGGTCGGTCGGGCGCGCGCGTAGCGGCGATTGCCGGCCTGCACCTCGACGAGCTCCACGCCGCCATCGCCCTGGCGCTTACCAAGTAACTTCTGGAGGTTCTCATGCATCGCCCCGCCTCTATCGCGGCTCCCTGGCTTGCCGCGCTGCTCATGCTGACCGCCCCGGCGAATACCTGGGCGTCCTGAGCCGCTTGAAGCAATCCGAACCTCCCGGGTGGAGGCTCGTCACAACTCACCGCCATCCAGCCGGGCCTGTTGACCGCGAGCGTGACGCTTGCCGCCACCGGCTACACGGCGAGCCACGACGTGCCGCCCGAGGAGTTCGAACCGGGCATTGCCCCGGAGAAACAGGCGCATAGGCACAGTACCCGCAGCCTGTTCGGCGATGCAACGCTCGATGCCAGCCTGGGTCTGAGCCAGCGTTGGGCCGCGGAACTGTCGCTGCCATTTCGCGTCGCCCACCAACGCACTGAATTCACCGGCGCCCAGGGTCAGTCGCTGCCCGATTTCACGAGTATCCATCACCAAAACGGCTGGCTGGCGGGCATCGGCGACGTGTCGGTCCTGGCGCGCTGGCGGGCGATCGCCGCGGATCGCGAGCAACCATTGCGCGTGGACCTCCGCCTGGGCGCGTCGCTGCCTACGGGGGGCATCGAGCCCGATCCCGAGCAGTTGGGCCGCGAAGGCCAAAGCCACCAGCACCTGTTCCTGGGCAGTGGCACGGTCGACCCGCTGCTAGGTGTGGACGGCAGTTACGATTTCGGCACCTGGCGGCTGATGGGCTACGGGCTCGCGCGGGCCTCGCTGTACGACGCGAAGTACGGCTATCGACAGGGCGCGCGCGGCGGAGGTGGACTGGGCGCGGACTTCGCGGCCGGCCTGAAGACCTGGCGCTTCCTCGTGCAACCTGAGATCTACCATGAGGAAGTTTCGCACTGGGGCGCGGACCTGGCGGAAAACAGCGGCCGTACCGACCTGCTGCTGGCCCTGGGCGCGATCTGGCTGCCTGAACCGGCCAAGGATCAGCAAGACACGCGCTGGTTCGTGCAATTCCGCGTCAAGGTGCCGGCCTACACCTGGACGCACCAAGGCGATCTGACTGTGCCGTGGTTCGGTCTGGTCAGCGTCGGCCACGCGTTGCCGATCTTCTGATCGCTGCTACGCAGTTCGCCGGCGCCACAGCAGCCACCCCGCCAGCACCGCCAGCAGCCACGGCCCCGGCTGCCGCGCCACCGGCCGGGCAGCGCAGCCGCTCTCGTCAGGTTCCGTAGGCTTCTCATAGCGTTGCACGGGCGTCGGCGGCGGCAAGGTCTTGCCCCCCTCCACCACCGCGGCGGTCGGCTCGGGCGGCAGCGGCGTCGCCTTCCACACGCCGAGGATTTCGCCCAGCGGCCGCACGTCGGCGTCGTGGGCCTTCAGCATCGCCATGTCATTCAAGAAGTTGGCGGGCGAGCGGTAGGCGCCCAAGGCCTCCTCAGGGATGTCGTCCGCCTGCAGCGCCGCGCGGTGGTACAACAGGATGAGCCAGGCGCCGGGCGTGTATTCCGCTTCCAGCAGCAGGTCTTCCAGTTCGGTGGGCTTCATGCTCCAGGTCACCACGACGGCGAACAACTCGTGGGTCTTGTACGGCGGCACGTTCAAACCGTGCTTGACCGTGCGCAAGTAGGGGTAGCTCTTCTGCACGCGCTCGCGGACCCGATCATCGTACACCCCGTACGGCGGCGCGAAACCGACGATGGGCACACCGAACTTCTCGAGTTCCTTCTTGGTTTCCTCCAGGTTCGCGTTCAGGGTCGGGTCGTCCATCTGGGTCAGGTCTTCGTGCAGGAGCGTGTGCGAGCCGACCTCGTGCCCGGCCGCGAGCAGCTTCTTGACCTGCTTGTGGGTGACGTAGTCGGCGGCGTAACCGGGCTTGTCCATGTACTGGGTGATGATGAAGTGCGTGCCCTTGTAGCCATAGGAATCCATCTTGGGGATCAGCATGTTGTACGCGGTGATCCAGCCGTCGTCGAAGCTGATGCTGACCAGCGGCCGCGAGCCGGTCTTGGTCGCGCGCACGGCCGAGAAGTCGTCGACCTCGAGAAACCCAGGCTTTTCCAGCACGTGGAAGATGCGCATCGTCTTGGTCCAGGGCGGCAACAGGATCGTGCCGCTCGCCTCGGTCCAGGTCGCGGCTGGTGGCAAGGTCGCCACTTCCAGGTAGTCCGCCTCCGCCGCCGTGCTGCCCAGGGCCTGGATCCACAGGTGCGTGGTCACGTCACTTCGATACCAATCGCGCAGTTGCAGTGGACCGGTGCCGGGATCGGGCTTGAAGGGTTCGCCGTACCATTTGGCATCGCCCGTGCCGACCGCGCCCGCCGCCGTGACCACCGCGCGAGCACAGCGCTTGCCGGAATGGCCGCCTTCGGCCCAGAGAAACGACGCCTGGACTTCGCCCCACTGGTTCGCCGCCCAGGAGGCAGGCTGACCGGGCACAGCGGCATCCTCGTTTTCGAAGGAAGCATTGGCGACCGGATCCGCCGACGCGAGTGCGGGTACCAACAGGCTCGCCAACATCAGGAGAATGCGCAGGTTCATCGGCAAGTCCTCCTAAGGTCGCGGCTCGGCGAACACGGCCTGCAGCGCATGGTACAACGGCTTCTTGCGCTCGACGGACTCGACTTTGTCCCAGGTCGGCCAGGCATACAGCGGCACGGCGTCGCCTCGGATGATCGCGTCCTGACCCGGGGTAGCTTGCCACGCCTGACGCGGCAGCACGTCGACCACCTGGTACTTGCCCGGCGCCGACCGCTTCATCGCCAGGACCACGACGCGCATGCCAGCCGTCACTTTCGCTTCCCAGTCCGGGGTCTTGGGATCATCCCACAGGATCGAGCGGCTCGAAGGGTCGGTCACCCACAGCGCGTGCCAAGGCAGCCGAACTTCGACCGTGCCGCCGGGACCGACCTGCAAATGCGAGGACGTGTCGATCTCCGAATCGCCGATCTTGAGCAACCCCGGCGTATAGAACTTCTTTTCCGGCACGAACGGCAGGTTCTGCGCGATGTACTGCGCGTTGTTGTTCACCAGTTGCTTGCCCAGTTCGAACACCCCGTTTTGGTTCGAGATTGGCATGCCACCGCCTTTCTTCTCGGCGTTGATCTGGTGCATCGGGTTGTAGGCGTCGTCCACCAGCAGCGAAAGTTGCCCGCCCGCCTTGTCGATGACCAGCAGCGTCTCGAAGCCCAGGTCCTGACTGGTCTTGAACGGCAGGTCCAGCAGCTTGTGATCGCCCGTGTCGCCTTCCACCGACGACAGCCCGACCAGCAGCACCACGTCGTCCAGGTTGGGCGTGCCGGTCGTGGCCAACTGCAGGCGCAAGAAGAAGAACGCCGGATCCGCGGCCATCTGGACGGTCAGCAGCGTGCGCACGTCGTCGTGGCCGTCGCCAGCCGGCTGCAAGGGCGCGGAGGGCTGCTTGGCGATGGTGAAATCCTTGGCGGTCCAGTCACTTGAAATTCCATCTACATGGCGGCTCATGCCCGGCACCGGGTAGTACGCGACGATGCCGAACGCCTCCTCGGGGCTCTCGACGTCCCACCACAGGCGGCCGCGATCGGCGGGCAACATGGTCGGCGTGGTGACCCAGGTGCGTTTGAACCATTCGTCAATCCACTCGAACACCACGGCGCCCGCGCAGCCGCTGTCGACGATGTCCCGGTACAGCTGGATGACGATGTCCTTCTGCGCCTGTTCGTCATAGCCCCCGTGATCCCAAGCGGTTTCGTTGACGTGCGCGATGCCCATGCTGGAAGGGATGCCGAATTCGGCGATGACCAGCGGAATGCCCTGGTGGTGGGCCTTCAAGTCCTTGAGATAGCCGAGGTAACTGTCGAGCTGGCCGGTGCCGTTCTTCGTCGCGCGGTACTTCTCGTCGTAGATGATGAACTCGGGGTTGAACGGGTAGACGTGGTACGAGACGAAGACGCCGCGATCGAAGCCGCCCACCGCTTCGTACTTGCCCATGTCGGTGTCGACGAGATCCTGCAGAAACGTCGAGGATTCCGTGGGATGGTGGATCGGATCGAGCGCGGGCCAGTTGCTCCAGCCGATTGGCCGCGAGTCGCCGTACTTGTCCTTGTCGTACATGACCACCGAATCCAGGGCGCGGGCCACCCAGCCTTCGATCGGCAAGCCATTGCCCATGCGCAGGTATTTGCCCTCGTACTTGTCGTAGCCGGCCCACTTCAGGTCGCCGTTCTGCACCAGGATGCCGTCCATCTCGTGGCCGGGCAAAAAGGCCATGACCCACGGCGAGATGTCGGCGGTGAACGTGCCGAAAGCCTTGCCGTAACGCAGGCCGATTTCGACGTTGCCGTGACAGGCGTCGATGACGTAGCGGATCTCCTTGTCGAATTCCTCTGTGGTGTCCGTGATGTAGTCGCCGGCCTCGATCTCGTCGAGCCAGATGCCGTGCATCACGTACAGGGGCTTGCTGGCATGGGCGAGGTTGTAGTCGCGCAGGGCCTCGTAGAAGTGCGGGTAATGCAACGTGTATAGCCGCAGCACGTTGACGTTCATCTTGCCGATGTCGACCAGCCAGCGATCATAGTCCGCCCGCGTCGCCGCCAGTTCGCCGGGAAAAGTGCCGGGCTTGGCAATCGCCAGGTTGATGCCGTTGACGAAGAACGGTTCCCAGCCGTGGCCGCGGTCGATCTGGAAACGGTCGCCGTGAGTGCGGAATTGCGCGTGCTTCACCACGGGCGTCGGCGGATCGCTGCATGCCGTCGCCAGCGCCAGCCAACACGCCAGCAGCCACAGCGCCGGAAAGCGAAGGCGCACCTGCACTTGCCGGGCGAGAATTGGTTTGGACACACGGTTGGACACGCGGGCAGGTCCTGACAGCCGATCGGCCGAGCGACAGGATAGCCGCTGCTGGCGCGGGTGCAACGCCATCGCAAGGCAACCATGGGCGTGGGCGGGCAATCACGGCGCGGCCAGGTAATCCAAGCGCTTCAACGGATGCCGGACCGTGTGCTTGCCAGCCGGGCGCGGCGACCGGTAACGTGTACAGCCGTGCCGAAGCTTCCCCTACACGCATCCAGGACTACAGCCATGATGACGGTTTCGCGATGGGCTTGGGTCGCACTTGGCCTGATCGTGACGCTGGCGACCGCGTGCGGTGAGACGACCGGGACGCCGAAGCCCCTGGTGCTCAACTCGGATGTGACGTCGGGCGACGTTTCTCTTGCCGATGTGGCCAAACTCGATGTGACGCCTCAAGAAATCGACGCGCAACCAGCGCTGCCGGACGCGCCCGAGGACCTGGCGGCGCCTGGTGACAGCGCGGACGTGACCGTGGCCGACGCGGGCAGCGCTGAACTGCCGGTCGCGGGCAATCCGCTGCTGGCTGGGATGCCGCTCGCCACCGAAGTATTCGACGACAAGGGCGCGCACGTCATTCAGATCACGCTGGATCCGATCGAATGGCAACTGTATCTCGACGGTGTGGCCAAGCCCGACAGCCAGAAGGTGTACGAGTGGCACGACGCGAGCCTGCTGTGGGACGGCGTGGCCTACGGCCAGCTCGCGGTGCGCGGTTTCGGCAACGGCAGTCAGATCGACAATCCGAGCAAGCCGAACATCCGCGTGAAGTTCGACCACTTGATTGCCGAAGGCGTCGGACCTGGCGGCCAGAAGAGCGTGCGGCTCAAGGCTTCCGGACAGGATCCGACGTTCTTGCGCGAGCCGCTGGCCTATGAATTGTCCCGCAGCATCGGAGGTCACGCGCCGCGGACCAGTTGGGCGCGCGTGCTGGTCAACGGCGAGGACTATGGCTTCTACCAGGTGGCGGAGCACGCGGACAAACGCATGTTCAAGACCTTGTTCGGCAACAACGACGGCAACAAGTACCAGTCGTTGGAAGCCTGCCTGGGCCTGGACTGTCCGCCGTGGGGCTGCGACGCGCTGAAGGCCTCGTACAAGGGCGATCCCGGCGATGGAGCGGAACTGTCCGCGCTGGCCAAGGCGGTGACGGCGACGACCGCGGACACGTTGCTGCCCGAACTGCAAAAGCGCGTCGGCCTGGGCCCATTGCTGGCGAATTACGCAACAGACGCGGTGCTTTCCAACCTGGACGGGCTGGCCTCGGCCGGGCAGAACTTCACGCTGTACGTGGACGCCAAGACCCTGCTCATCGAGGTCATCGCGGGCGGTGCGGACCTGACTTTCGGCAACTTCAAGGACGCCTTCTATCCGCTGGAATCGCCGTGGGGTACTCCGAACGGTTGGTGCGCCGACCGGGTCGACCACCTGTACCAGCGCATCTGGCAGGCGCCCAAGACCCAGGCCTTGTTGTTCGAGAAGTTTCGCGCGCTGCAGTGCGGTGGGTTCGCGGCCGACAAGTTGCTCGCGCGCATCGACAGCTTGCGGGCGCTGATCAAGGCGCAGGTCTACGCGGATCCCAAGGGTATGAACGATGCCGCGTTGTTGGATGCGGAGTACGGCAAGCTGAAGGCTTATGTGACCAAGCGCCAGACGACGCTCTCGGCGCTGCTGGGGCCGTGCGTGAACTAGCTACCCGCCCACGCAACCCGCCGTGCCGCACAGAGCCGCTATTTCGCGCAACCCACACGCCACAGAGGCGGATTCGCGCCTTCGGAGACTTGCCAGAAGCCCCCGGCCGGATCCCAGGCGATCGCCTCGCAATGCTTCATGCCGCCGCCGTCGATCACGGCGCGCGCCGCCTTGGCCAGCAGACCCGGAGCCGCCGCCGCCGGTCCCAGCAACGTCGCGCCCACGTCGAACAGCAACACGCGCCCGTAGGTCCGCACCAGCAGGTGGCGCCCGTCCGGGGTCAGGTCCGCCGCGGTCACGCGCACTGGATGTCCCGATACCTGCGGCGGATCGCGCACGTCCAGCGCTCCCAGCGGCTCGACCAGCGTGCCGGCCCCAGGCTGCAGCGTCAGGCGGAACAACCGCGTCGTGCCGTCATCGCGCTTGGTCAGCAGCACCACGCGGGCGTCGGGCAACACCGCCATCGCCTCGGTGTCCTGCGGCCCGTCCGGGAAGGAGAAGGTGAACACTTCCACATCCTTCTCCTTGATCTTGATCGGCTTGTCGGCCACTTCGGCCGGCAGCGTCGCGGGCTCCATCGCGCGCAGGATGTGGAGCTCGGTGCGTTCGTTGCGCTTGTCGCCGGTGTCCGCGAGGTACAGGCAACTGGCGCCGGCGACGATCTGCTCGCGGCTGCAGGGACCTACAGCGATGTCCTCCCAATCGATGTCGGGCACGGACTTCAGCTTGAAGACGGCGCGCAACTTGCCGGTGCCATCGACCGCAGCGACGTGACCCTTGTTTTCGTTGCCATCTTCGTGGAGATACAACAGGCCAGGGTGGCGTCGACTGGCTGCGATGCCGCTCGCCTCGTGCAGTTCGTCACCGAGGATCGCACCTGTGGTCACGGGCTTGTCCCAACGTGCGCAAACCGGCGACGTGCCATTTAACGGGGCGGTCGCCGCACTGGTAGCAGCTGACGGCGGTGTCACGCCTGGGCCGCCAGCAGCGGCGGACTTGCCGCAGGCCGCGAGGACCAGGGGCGTGGCCAAGATCCAAAGTCTTCCCCGCATCATCGCCCTGCCCCCGTCGGTCCGAATTCCATCCAGGCAGTCTGGCCATCGCATCGCCATCACCATTGTCCAGTCAGCCAAGAACTGCTTGAAATGAATTCAAGCAGTTTCGGCCGCCTGACAGTCCGCAGCCGCGGCCTGGAGAGCTTGTGAAAGATACTTTCACAAGCTCTCAGTCACCGCAAGCCGAGTCGCAGAACCTGTCGCAGCGCTTGCGGCTACCGGCGCGCTCCCGTATGACGCGGCCCATGCAATGGCCGGCGCACATGGATTGGCTTGGTTGGCGGGCGCGCCTGTTCGGCCAGTGGCTGGCCCTGGGTGCGCTGGTCGGCGTGGCGGCGGGCACGGCGTCGGCGGTGTTCCTCCTGCTGCTCGATCGGGCGACGACCTGGCGGCTGCAGCACGAGGCCGCGGTGTTCGCCCTGCCGCTGGCGGGACTCCTGCTCGGCGCGGCGATCGATCGCTGGGGCAAGCCGATCCGCGGCGGCAACAACCTGGTGCTGGACACGATCCATGAGCAAGGGCCAAGACTTCCCCTGCGCATGGTGCCGATGTCGCTGCTGGGCACGGTCCTGACCCACCTGTTCGGTGGCAGCGCGGGGCGGGAAGGCACGGCGGTGCAGATGGGCGCGAGCCTGGCCGACGGGCTGGCGCACCGGCTGAAGCTGGAACCTGAGACACGGCGGCAACTTCTGGCCGCGGGCGTGGCGGCGGGCTTCGGCTCGGTGTTCGGCACGCCTATCGCCGGCGTGGTGTTCGGGCTCGAGGTCATCTGCCTGGGCCGCCTGGAGTACGACGCGTTGCTGCCGGCCCTGGTCGCGGCGTTGGTCGGCGATCAGGTGACGCGGGCTCTCGGGGTGACGCACACGCTGTACCCGCCCAGCCCGGCGCTGGCCCTGGACTGGCTGGTCGCGGCCAAGTGGCTGATCTTCGCCGTAGTCGTCGCGCTGGCGGCGATCGCTTTCATCGAGTTGACACACCGGCTGCAGGATTGGCTGCAGCGGCGGGTGCCGTCCACTCCGGTGCGGATGGCCGTGGGCGGACTGGCGGTGGTGCTGGCGTGGCGTCTGCTGGGGACCAGTGATTACCTGGGCTTGAGCACGGACGCGCTGGTGCGCTCCTTCACGGATTCGACGCTGCCGCTGTGGGCGCCGCTGGCCAAGCTGGGCCTGACGGTGGTGACGCTGGCGGCGGGCTTCATCGGCGGCGAGGTGACGCCCCTGTTCGTCATCGGTGGCACGTTGGGCAACGGTCTGGCGCGAGGTCTGGATCTGCCGCTGGCCCTGGGCGCGGGCGTGGGCATGGCAGCGGCGTTCGCGGCGGCGTCGAACACTCCGCTGGCGTTGACGATCATGGCGGTGGAACTGCTAGGCGCGCCGGTGCTGCCGCACGTGCTGATCGTGGCGGTGCTGGCCTACCTGCTGACAGGTCACCGCGGCATCTACCCGTCGCAGCGCATCGCGCGCCGCAAGTCAGGGCAGCAACTGGCTGAAATCGTACGGCTGCGCGACCTGCCCCCGCGCGTAGATTGACCAGCAGCGTCAGACGCCGCGGTCCGAACTGCTCGGTTCCGTCGCGATCACCGGAGCTTTCGCACCGCCCAGCCTCGGCTTCAGCCACGCCACCAGCCGGTCGATCCGCACTGACAGATCGTCGAACAGCGAGTAGGCCACCGGCGTCGCAACCAGCGTCAAGAGCAGCGAAAACGTCTGCCCACCGATGATCACGAACCCAGTCGCCCGGTTCGTGCCCGCGCCCGCCCCCGAGGACACCACCAGCGGAATCATGCCGGCCACGAACGCCGCGGTCGTCATCAGGATCGGCCGCAGCCGGTCGCGGTTGGACTGCATCATCGCGTCGTAGCGTGACAAACCGCTGGCCCGCAACTTGATCGTGTGATCGATCTGCAAGATCGCGTTCTTCTTCACCACCCCGAACAGCACGAGAATCCCCAGCATCGAGAAGATGTTGAGCGACTGGTCAAACAGGATGACGCTCAGGATGGCGAACGGCACCGTCAGCGGCAGGGACAATAGGATCGTGATGGGGTGCAGCCAGGACTCGAACTGCGCCGCCAGCACCAAGTACATGAAGATGAAGGACATAGCGAAGGCCAGCATGAAGTTGTTGGCCGCCCGCCCCAGTTCGCGCGATCGACCGGTGGCCCCCGCGGTGTAGGCGGGCTCCATGTGCAATTCCTTCACGGCCGTGTCCAACGCTTGGATCACCGCGCGTTCCGAGAAGCCTTTCTGCATGTTGCACATGACCATGGCCTGGCGACGGCGGTTGTAGCGGTCGATCTTCGAGGGGCCCGTGCCTTCGGTGAACGTCACGATGTTGTCCAGCGTGACGCTACCCAGCTTGGCCGATGGCACTGACAGTCGCCGCAAACCCTGTTCATCCGCGCGGTTGCCAGGCTCGGCGCGGGCGTGGACCTCGTACTGCTCGGCATGCTCGTTGTAGTTCGTCACCTCGTAGCCGCCCACCAGCAGCCGCAGCGCCGCGGATACATCCCCGACGTTCACGCCGAGTTCCGCGGCCTTGGCCCGATCGATATGCGCGCGCAATTCGGGCTTGCCGACGATCAGCGAGGTATCCGGATCGACCACGCCGGGCATCTTCTTCATCTTGGCCAGCAACTTGTCCGCGTACTCGGCGATCTTGGCCATGTCCGGGCCGGCGATCTGGAACATCACGGGGAAGTTCGCGCCACCGCCCGAGAACGGCGGAACCAAGCTCACGTTCGCGCGCAACCCCTTGGCATACTTGGGTACGACCTGGGTCCGGGCGATCTCGATCAGTTCCATCTGGGTCCGCTCGCGCTGGTCGGTCGGCACCAACTTGACGTAGATGGTCGCCAGGTTGGGCGTGTGCTGCGGATCGGCGCCGATCGTGCTCACCGCGTAGCGTACGCCCTTGATCTTCTGGGTCTCGTTGGCCACCCGTGTCGTGACGATGCGCATCTCGTCCAGGCTGGTCCCCTCCGGCGCGCGCAGGGAAATCTCGAACTGCGACTCGTCCTCGTCGGGCAAGAAGTTGGCGTTGGCGCGCTTGCCCAGCACCGGAATCATCACCAACGCCATTACGCACGCGACCACCACCACCCAGCGATGGCGCAGGCACCAGGCCAGCAGGTTGAGGTAGGCGCGCTCCAACATCCCGTACAAGCCCTTGGCCTGGCTGTGGACATGACCCTGCAGCTCGGTCTTCACAGGGTCCGGCACCACCTCGAGGACTTGGGTCGCGTTCGGATCGCCGCCCTGGCGCAGCTGCGCCTTCTTGGCGATTTTCTTCTTGAGCCAGCGCGAGCACAGCATCGGCGTCAGGACGAAGCTGACGAGCAGCGACACCATGATCGAAAACGACATGGTCAAGCCGAACGAATTCATGAACCTGCCGATGATGCCGCCCATGAACGCCACCGGCAGGAACACCGCCACCAGGGAGAGGGTGGTCGCGAGCACCGCCATGCCGATTTCCGCGGTGCCGTGGATCGCCGCTTCGTAGGGATCCATGCCGTGCTCGTCGATGTCGCGCCAGATGATCTCCAGCACCACGATGGCGTCGTCGATCACGATGCCCACCGCCAGCGTCAACGCCAGCAGCGTGATCGCGTTCAGGGTGAAGCCGGCGTACTGCATGAGCGCAAAAGTACTGATGATACTGACGGGGATGGCCACGGCGGCGATGATCGTCGAGCGCAAGTTGCCCAAGAACAGGAGCACGATGATGGCCGCGCACAAAGCGCCCAGCACCAGGTGCTCCTTGACCGTGGCGATGGCATTCTCGATGAATTCCGACTGGTCGCGCGCGGCGTCGATGACGATGCCTTTGGGCAGGCGTGGCTGCATGTCGGCGATGCGCTGCTTGACGTTGCGGACGATTTCCACCGTGTTGGTGCCCGACTGCTTGCGGATATTGAGCAAGATCGTGGCCTGGCTGCCGCGGAAACCGACCGACTCGGGCTCGGCGGTGCCGTCCTCGATGCGCGCGACGTCGCCGATCTTGATTTGTACGCCGCCGCGCGTGGCGATGAACAACTCCTTGAACTGTTCGACACTTTCGACCCGACCGCGAGTGCGCAAGGTCAGCTGGCGGGCGCCCTGCTCGATCCGGCCGCTCGGCAACTCCATGTTCTGGCTGCGCAACGCCCGCTCGACCTCGGCCGCGGTCACGCCGTACATGATGAGCTTGTCGGGATCGATCCACACGTTGATCTGCCGGGGCCGGCCGCCGATGAGCGTCACTTCACCGACGCCGCTGAGCGACTCGAGTTCCCTGCGCAGGATCTTGTCCGCAAACTCAGTGACTTCGCGCGGCGAACCAGTGCCGGAGACGGCCAAGGTCAGCACCGGTGCGGCGTCCGGGTCCATCTTGGTCACGACGGGCTGTTCGATGCCCGCGGGCAGATTGCGCAACACCGCCGCGACGCGGTCGCGCACTTCCTGGGCGGCGATGTTGACGTCCTTCTCGAGCACGAACGAGACGATGACCTGACTGACGCCCTCGGACGAGATCGAGCGCAACTCATCGATACCACTGACGGTGTTGATGGCGGCTTCGATCTTGTCGCTGATTTCGGTCTCGACCTCTTCGGGCGCGGAACCGGGCAGCGTGGTCAGGACCATCACGACCGGGAAGTCGATTTTCGGAAAGCGGTCCACGCCCAGGCGCACGTAGCCGAATATGCCGACCACCGTCAGGACGAGCATGATGACCGAGGCGAACACAGGTCGGCGGACACAGAGTGCTGCGAGCCACTGCATGGCGATCTCTCCGTTGAAGTGGCTACTTGACGATCACGCGGACGCCGTCGGTCAGTTGCTCGAGATGGCTGGTGACGACCCGATCGCCTGCGTGCAAGGCGCCGCGGACCTCGACCAGGCCCTTCCACGTGCGCCCGATCGAGACGATGCGCTCGACCACCCGATCGCCTTGCAGCACGAAGACGCGGGCGGCGCTGCCGGTACTGCCCACCGCCTCGGGCGGCATCAGCAGCGTCGGGCGCGGCGTTCCGGGCAGCAGGACCGAGGCGCGCGCGAAGAAGCCAGGCTTCAGTTCTTCTTTTTCATTCGGCACTTCCGCTTCGACCGGCAGGGTGCGCGACTGGGCCTTGAGCGACGCGCCGATGCGCTTGATCGTGGCCTTGAACACGCGCCCCGGAAAGGCCGAGATCGTGAGCAGGACCTCATTGCCCTCCTGGATGCGACCCGCGTCACTTTCCGGCACGTCGATGCGCAACCGCAGAGGATTGCTGCGCACCAGCACGGCGACGACCTTGCCCGGCATCGCGTATTCGCCGGTAGCGATGCGCTTCTCGTTCACCACGCCGTCGAACGGTGCCTTCACGTCGGTGTCGCTGCTGGCCTTTTGCGTCAGATCCTCGGCCGCGCGCGCCGCTTGCAGACCCGCCCAGCCCTGGCGCGCTCCGTTCACCGAGGCCTCGTACTGGCCGCGCGCCTGTTCCGCCCGCACCCTGGCCTGATCCCACACCGATTGCGCGGCGCTGCCGCCTTCGAACAAGGCCTTGGCGCGCTTCGCTTCGGTCTCCGCGAGGTCCAGCGCCTGGCGGGCCACCTGCACCTCCGGCACCTTCTGGGCGTTGAAGGCGTCGCCAGCCTTGATGCCCAGCCGAGCGCTCGCCTGCGCGGTCGACGCCGAGGCCTGGGCCATGCGCATCGCTGCGTCGCGCCTGTCGATTCGCACCAACACGTCGCCCAGCTTCACGCGCGAGCCGACGTCGACCAATACTTCGGTGACGATGCCCGGCGCCGAAGCCGCCACTTCGCTGGTCTCGTCGGCCGCCAAGGTGCCGCTCAAGTCCAGCGTAGCCGGCAGGTCCTCTTGCGTGACCTGGACCGTCGTGACCGTCCAGGCTTTTTCCGAGGACGGCTCCTGCACGCTGACTGGCGCTGCCGGGGCCGGCGTCGTCACCTCGGGCTTGCCACATCCGGCCATGGCGAGCGCAACCAGGGTCGCGCCGAGAATCACAGCGGTCAACTTCAACTGCCTGTTCATCATCACATTTCCGTCCATGTCAAGGAGCTAAGGCCGTACGCCGCCCGTCAAATGCCGCAACTTCAGGATGTTCAGGTCCAGGTTCAGCCGTTCCCGTTCGACGCCCACTTCGCTCAAGCGCAGGTTGGTGTCCGCCTCGGCCACTTCGAACGAAGTCGCCGCGCCGGCCGCTTGGGCATTGGCGACGATCTCCGCGGTCCGCTTGGCCTTTTGCGATTGCGAGGTCGCGACCGCCAGCATCCGCCGCGCCGCCACGATGTCCACCTTGGCTTGGCGGATGTTGCCCCGCACGTCACGTTCCGCTTTGTCCAACTCGAGTTGCAGACGATTCTGGGTCTGCCGGCGCTCGGCCGCATCGGCGTAACGCAAGCCGCGGTCGAAGATCGGCACCACCAGGTTCGCGCTCGCCGACCACAGCCAGTTCTTGCCCACGAAGCCCGGGGTGTCGGTGTAACGCCCGGTGCCGTTGACCGCCAGGATCGGCATCCAGCGCATTTCCGCTTCTTGGACCTGGGCTTTGGCCGCCTGCACCGCCAAGCGCCGGGCACCCAGATCCGGCCGATCGTGCACTGCCGTCTGCACCAGGTCCGCCTCGTCGCCGGCCGGCGCTTCGATTTCGGGCGGAGGTCCCAAGCGCCCAGGCGGTTCATCGCCCAGCAAAGTGCCCAACGCCACCAGCAGTTGCTGACGAGCCTGTTGCGAGCGCACCAGGTCCTGCTCGGCCTTGTCGCGCTCCGCCTGGGCCCGCAGCACAGTCACCTCGCCTTCCGCACCGTGCGCGCGCCGCTGCTGGGCCATGGCAATGCGCTGATTGGCCAAGCTAATCGCCCGTTCGGCAGCCTGCACCAGCCGCTCCACGCCGGCCTCGTTGTAGTAGATCTGCATGACCTGGTAGGTGATCTCGCGCCTGGTCGCTTCCACGCTGGCCGCCTGCGCCTCGACGTTGCGGTCGGCGGCGCGGTTGAGCAGCACCGGCGTCAGCGAGAAGATGGTTTGGTCCAGGGTCAGTGCCGCGCCAAAAGTGTCCGACCTCTGGATGACCGACGGCGGCGGAAACTGCGTGGTCGCCGGCAACGTGAAGCCCAAAGCCTTGGCGAGACCTTTGGTTTGCGCGCTGGAGTCGATCTTGGCTTCGTCCGAGTTGTGCGTATAGGTGCCGACCGCCTGGATGTTGGGCAGAAACGCGGAGTTCGCCCGACTGCGGGTCGCCTGGGCCTCCTGCACGCGCGCCTTGGCCACGGCCAGATCGGTGTTGCGCAGCTGGGCCTGGTCGATCGCCTCTTTCAGCGTCAGCATCGGACCTTGCGCTTCTGCCGGCGCGGACGGCGCGTTCTCGGC